>CAUQAO010000078.1:0-10676 GCA_963515815.1 uncultured Prevotella sp. | reverse complement strand
CAGAGCAACATCATGCTAATTTGTGCATTCCCTCCTCATTATCAGTTAGTTTACACCAACTCCTATACTTCTTCATTTTCATTGATTAGTTACAGTGTAATTCTATTCTGATCACATTTTGAAAACGGCCAAAATGTACAATCGAACTTTGTGCCCATAACTTCATATGAGCCACCAATACCAATTGGTATCCCCTTCCACATAAAACCAGCTTTCACATTTATCTTTCTAATAGGGCAAGCCACTTGAAGAAGTATGTAATGACAGAATATATGCAAAAAATAAGTCGCTGCCACCATGCATAGGTGTCACCTTGAATATACAGGTCATAGTTTGCAACATAGAAGATCTCATGAATTACAGAAAACAGCCCCAATATGCAGAAAGGCATCAGTTCAAACCAGAATTTTTTATTCTTGGGATAAATATCATACCAAAGGTACAGAAGCATTGCAAAGAGAGGAAAAACGCTGCCTGTTCCTTAGAAAGATATGCTATCAGTTGCATTAGTAAAGCACTATAATACCACCAAAAACGTCCTCTACGGAGATATATAATCAACATAATAGCTCCTGCAAAATAGAACATTGTGGAGAGAAGAGTCTTGGATGCACTGATCCATGCCACACTCTCTACTTGAAGAGGGTGAATAGCAAAAAGAACAGTTGTAATAGCTACAATCCATTTTATTCGTTTGGCAGGTATTTCGGTGCAGTCATGCAAAATTATACGTAACCCTATAAATAAAAGACATATATTAATGAAGTGAATAACCAGAGAAGCTATATGAAAAGCCAAAGGATTAAACCCGAAACTTCTATACAGAAGTGTGTACATTATTTGGTTAATGGGCGCAATCTGACCGTGGCTGGGAACCATGAAAATGGACCATAGCAGATCTTTTTTCAAGGGGGCTACAGTTTGCGAATTCACGACCATCCACTGGTCATCCCATTCCATCTGAAATCCATTGTTTATGGTTGGCAGAAAAGAAATAATAGTAAGAAGTAAGATAGGGAACAGAAGCCAATATCTTTGCATGCATTGTTTGCAAATGTAAGTGATTCGCTTATTCATCTTTGTTCTATGTTCAATTCTGCCGGCAAACTTAAGAAAAAGAATTGAATTGCCCTTTAAATTCTATAAAAAGGTTGAGCCACAAAAATAAAAGCAAACCTTTTCCGGCGGTCCAGAGACCGTTTCGCGACTTACATAACAGCAATTTCAGATACTTTGGCTAAATTTGCAAGTAAAAAGTAAAAAGAAACGAAATGGAAATAAAGAAAGCAGCGTTCGTCATATCCGCACCTTCCATCGGCAAATGTCCGGCGGATCATAAAGCCGAATACGCCTTCATCGGGCGATCTAACGTGGGCAAATCGAGTCTTATCAACATGCTTTGCAACCGCAAGGGCCTGGCCAAGACTTCTGCAACGCCGGGAAAAACTTTGCTCATCAACCATTTTCTGATCAACGACAGCTGGTATCTCGTCGACCTTCCGGGCTACGGATATGCCAAGCGTTCTAAGAGCATTCAGGCCGATATAGACAAAATGATAACCACCTACATCCTGAAAAGAGAACAGCTGGTAAATCTTTTCGTGCTGATCGACATACGGCACGAACAACAGAAGATCGATCGGGAGTTTATCGACTGGCTGGGCGAAAATGCCATTCCCTTCGCCATCGTCTTTACGAAGGCCGACAAGTTGGGGCCGGTAAGGGCCAAGATGAATGCAAGCAGCTGGATGGACCGGCTGAAAGACGTGTGGGAAGAACTGCCGCCCTATTTCATCACCAGTTCGGAAAAAAGAACCGGACGTGAAGAACTATTAGCATACATCGACCAAATAGACCGATCTCTTCAATAGAAAAACATGGCGGCACAGATTCCTTATCTGGATGTCCAGAACCTGACAAAATCGTTCGGCGACCTTTTGCTCTTCCGCGAAATTTCGTTCTCTATTGCCGAAGGGCAGCGCATCGGCCTGATCGCACAGAACGGAACGGGCAAGTCGACCCTACTGTCCGTCATCACCGGGAAAGAGGGAAAAGACGGCGGAAGCATCATCTTCCGCAAAGACCTGCGGGTGGGTTATCTGGAACAGCAGACACGCTTCGACGACAGCGAGTCTGTATTAGATGCCTGCTTCAATCACCGGGGCGACCCGCAAAAGGTTCTGAAGGCAAAACAAATTCTGACGCAGCTGCGAATCGGCAACTTGGAACAGCCGATGGGACAGCTGAGCGGCGGGCAGCAGAAACGCGTGGCGCTGGCCAACGTCCTGATCACCGAACCCGATCTGTTCGTCTTGGACGAGCCTACCAACCACCTCGACCTGGAGATGGTAGAATGGTTGGAAAACTATCTGTCGCGCGGCAACAAAACCCTGCTGATGGTTACGCACGACCGATTCTTCCTCGACCGCGTATGCAACCAGATACTCGAACTCGACAACCAAACCCTCTACACCTACCGCGGCAACTACAGCTACTACTTGGAAAAGCGACAGGAGCGAATCGACAACATGCGCGCAGAAGTGGCAAGAGCCAACAATCTGTATCGAACCGAATTAGAATGGATGCGCCGAATGCCCCAAGCCCGCGGGCACAAAGCCAAGTACCGCGAAGAAGCCTTCTACGAACTGGAGAAAAGGGCCAAACAAAAGGTCGAGGAAAGACAAATCAGACTGAAATCGACCAACGTATATATCGGCTCAAAAATCTTCGAATGCCAATACGTGTCAAAGGCATGGGGCGACAAAATCATGCTAAAAGACTTCTATTACAACTTTGCGCGATTCGAAAAACTGGGCATCATCGGCAATAACGGAACCGGAAAATCGACGTTCATCAAACTGCTCTTAGGCCTGATAAAGCCCGACCGGGGAAGATTCGACATCGGCGAAACCGTGCGCTTCGGATACTTCTCGCAAGAAGGACTGTCGTTCGACCGGCAGCAACGGGTAATTGACGTTGTAACCGACATAGCCGACAACATCAACCTGGGCGGCGGAAAAAGCATGACCGCCTCGCAGTTGCTGCAGCACTTCATGTTCACGCCCGACCAGCAGCACAATTATGTGTACAAGCTCAGCGGCGGCGAGCTGCGCAAGCTATACCTGTGCACCGTGCTGATGAAGAACCCCAACTTTCTGGTGCTCGACGAGCCGACAAACGACCTCGACATACAAACATTGCAGGTGCTGGAAAACTACCTGCAAGACTTTCCGGGCTGCGTGATCGTGATCAGCCACGACAGATATTTCACCGACAAGGTTGTAGACCACATCCTGGTGTTCAAGGGCGAAGGGAAGATACAGGATTTTCCCGGCAACTACACCCAGTTCAGAGAGTGGGACGCCTTAAAACCGGATGAAGACAAACCCCAGGAAAAGAAACAGAAAGAACGCGGCAACAACGATCGGCAGGATGACAAAAAGAAAATGACGTATAAAGAGAAGCGAGAATTCGAACAGCTGGAAAGCACCATTTCGGAGCTGGAAGCCCGGATCAAAACCTTAGAAGACGAGTTGTGCAGCGGAACGCTTTCGATCGAAGCGCTGACGGAGAAGAGTAAACTGCTGCCGACACTGAAAGAAGAACTGGACGAAAAAAGCATGAGATGGTTAGAACTCTCTGAACTGAGTTAACCCGCAACAAAATCCACCACGACTAAAAATTTTTCATTCGATCGATACCGGAAAAAACACGTCCCAAACTTGGGAAACACAGCCATTGTCGTTTTCAGCAAAAAACGGTCATCGGGTTTAGGAAAATTCACTGAAAACAGGCGAAACGGTCACCGGATTCGACTCTTTTTGTCGTTTTCAGCAAAAAACGGTCATCGGGTTTAGGAAAATTCACTGAAAACAGGCAAAACGGTCACCAGATTCGACTCTTTTTGTCGTTTTTAGCAAAAAACGGTCATCGGGTTTAGGAAAATTTACTGAAAGCAGGCAAAACGGTTATCGGGTTACCCCTCTGCTGCGTTTTTCCGACCGATGGTATTCGCATTTCGGCAAAACCGATCGGCAACGAATATGGGCATGCACGAAAAGCTTCGCACATGCCCATATTCTTCGTCGCCGACAAGCTCAGTCGCTGCCCAACACGGTGGCTGCCCTGACGCGGCTCAGCGTTTCGGGTGTCATCTGCAAATAGCTGGCGATGTACGTCAGCGGTGCACGCAAAATGACCTGCGGATAGAGCTTGCGCATGCGCTTGTATCGGTTCTGGGCCGACTCGAAACGTATCAGATCGGCATGAACCTGCGAAATGATCAGGCTCTCTTCAAGTATCTTTCGGTACATCATCTGTATGTTTACGTTGTGCAGTGCCACCCGTTCGAGTTCGGCCTTCGGCAGGGCGTATACGATAGAGGGTTCTAACGTTTCGACCTGCAGATGGGTGGGCTCTTCTCTGAACAGGCTCTCGATGCACATAAAGATGGTGTGGTCTTCGCCCAGGTGTTCTGTCACCTCTTTGCCGTTCTTGAAATAGAACTGACGTATGAGTCCCTTGTCTAAGTAGTAAATACTGCGGCAAACTTCGCCTTCGCTGAGAATCTTTTTGCCCTTGGCAAACTTCATGGGTACAAGAATGCTTTCAAGTTCGTCGAGCTCTTCATGCGTCATGGTGCTGTATTTACGCGCCAATTCGCGTGCAATGTCACGCGGTGTGTTTATAGGTTCTTTCATCTGTGTGGTATTAAAAAGTTTGATATTATGTTTGAAACGATTCGTCTTTCCTAATCTAACTTGAGAACGGCGAGGAAGGCTTTCTGCGGCACTTCTACGTTACCGATCTGCTTCATTCTTTTCTTTCCTTTCTTTTGTTTTTCCAAGAGTTTTCGTTTACGGCTCACATCGCCTCCGTAACACTTGGCCGTAACGTCTTTGCGTACGCACTTGATGGTTTCGCGGGCCACGATCTTGGCACCGATGGCTGCCTGGATGGCGATATCGAACTGTTGCCGCGGAATCAGGTCTTTCAGCTTTTCGCACATTTTACGGCCCAGGGTCACGGCGTTGTCCTGATGGGTGAGCGTCGACAGGGCATCGACCGGTTCGCCGTTGAGCAGTATATCCAGCTTGGCGAGCTTCGAAGGGCGGAAAGAGTCGATGTGATAGTCGAACGACGCATAGCCTTTCGAAATCGACTTGAGTTTGTCGTAGAAATCGATCACGATTTCGCCCAACGGCAGCAGGAAATGGAGTTCGACCCGATTGCCCGAAATAAATTCCTGGCTGATCAGCTCGCCGCGCTTGTCGAGGCACAGCGTCATGATGGGACCGATGTAGTTGGTGTCGGTAATGATCGTGGCGCGAATATAGGGCTCTTCGATCCGGTCGATCATCGTTGCCTCGGGCAGCCCCGACGGATTGTGCACTTCCCTGCCCTCGCCATGCTTGTCGTACACCATGTACGATACGTTGGGCACGGTAGTGATGACCTCCATGTTGAATTCTCGGTCCAACCGTTCTTGCACGATCTCCATGTGCAGTAAGCCCAGGAATCCGCAGCGGAAACCGAAGCCCAATGCAACCGACGACTCGGGCGAGAACGAAAGCGAGGCGTCGTTCAACTGCAGTTTCTCGAGCGAGGCACGCAGGTTTTCGTATTCGCTCGGGTCGATGGGATAAACGCCGGCAAACACCATGGGCTTTACTTCCTGGAATCCCTCGATGGCTTTCTGACACGGCCGTGCCACATGCGTAATAGTGTCGCCCACTTTTACCTCGGTGGCATCTTTTATTCCGCTGATGATGTAGCCCACTTCGCCGGTGCGCAGCTCTTGGCGTGGCACCATATTCATCTTCAATATGCCTACCTCGTCGGCCATGTACTCCATGCCCGTGTTGAAAAATTTCACCTTGTCGCCCTTCCTGATCACACCGTTTTCGACCTTGAAGTAGGCGATGATACCCCTGAAGCTGTTGAAAACCGAGTCGAAGATCAGCGCCTGCAGCGGCGCATCGATATTGCCCACCGGATGCGGAATGCGCTTGACCACCGCCGCCAACACTTCGGCAACGCCCATTCCGGTTTTGCCCGACGCGCGGATAATGTCTGTCCGCTCGCAACCGAGCAGTTCTACGATCTCGTCTTCTACTTCATCGGGCATGGCCGACGGCATGTCGATTTTATTGATAACAGGAATTATCTCGAGATTGTGCTCTATGGCCATATACAGGTTCGATATGGTTTGTGCCTGCACGCCCTGTGTGGCGTCAACCACCAGCAAAGCCCCTTCGCAGGCGGCAATGCTGCGGCTCACCTCATAAGAAAAGTCGACATGTCCCGGGGTATCGATCAAGTTCAGGATATATTTTTCGCCGTCGAGCTGGTACTCCATCTGGATGGCATGACTCTTGATCGTGATGCCGCGCTCGCGTTCCAGATCCATGTCGTCGAGCATTTGGCCACCTGTTATCTGTATGGTCTTCGTATATTCCAACAATCGATCGGCTAATGTCGACTTACCGTGATCGATATGGGCGATGATGCAAAAGTTTCGTATGTAATTCATTCTTGTGCAAAGATAGCTATTAATCTCTATAATTGGGCTGCCCCGCTGGTAATTTTAGCAAAAACTGCATACCTTTGCAACCGATATGAACAGAACGATAAAAGCCATAACAATGGCCGTGCTGGCGATGGGTACGCTCACCGCCTGCCAGGAGAATTTAGACGAACGGTCGGCCAGAGAGGCCAGGGAATATACCGCGAAATACTGTCCGACGCCGGTTGTTAACAGCACCCGGATAGACAGTGTCGTCTTCTACAAATCTTCGCGAACTTACACGTATTACTGCTCGTTTGTCGGCCGGTTCGACAGTCGCAAGATGGTAGAACAGAACAGAAAGAATCTGCACGACTTGCTGCTGCAGGAACTGAAAGATAATACCGGAATCAAAAAACTGAAAGAGGCCG
Source organism: uncultured Prevotella sp. (assembly GCA_963515815.1). Lineage (GTDB taxonomy): Bacteria > Bacteroidota > Bacteroidia > Bacteroidales > Bacteroidaceae > Prevotella. The sequence continues at coordinate 3,740 of CAUQAO010000078.1, read as the reverse complement.
GATACAGCTTCGCTTACATCATCCGTTCGGGGCGGAATCCGCGCGTAGAACTTTATCGACAAGTTATTGCTCCGAAAGATTACCGATAAGCCCCCTATTGTTCCTTTTTTCGTTACCGATACCGGCTTTTTATACCGTCGGAGCCTTACTTTTTGCCATCTTTCCGGCATTTTTTGCTACAATATTTGGAAGTTTAGAAAGAAAAACATATCTTTGCCCCCGAGAGTTACTTCCATCTGGAATGCAAATAGTAGTAAAGAGAGGAACCATGAGGAAAGTAAAAACATATTGGAGAGTAAAACTGCGGGTAGATAATCTGGTCGTTCCGGACCTTTTATTACCCACCACTTCCCCGGCGTACTGACGCCCTTTTCCCAAATCTCATTTTACGCGCACCCGAGGTGTGATGCCTTTTTCGATTCGCACCGAAAGATATCATTAAGATTTAATATTCGTCAAGATGCCCAAATTAGAGAGTTTAAAATAAATTACTTGAAAAAAGTAAACACTACTTCGCACCGTGTTGCGGGGTATTTCCGAGAGTTAGACAAAAACCTGGATTATTCATCAAAACATTAGAGAGAAATATGCAAAAAGAAAAGAAGAAATAACAAACATTACTTCGCACCCGTGGTGCGAGGCATTTTCAGAGAGTTAAACAAAACCTGAATTACTCACCAACACACATAAGTGAAAGTCATGAAAAAGAATCAAAAAGAAAAAGAACCTTATCTCGCGCCACAGTGCGAGGTGTTCACGTTAGAAAACACATGGCCCCTGCTACAGGGCAGCAGAATCAAACCTACTCCGGGCGTCGGCAATCCGGCGATTGAAGTGGACGACAATGAGGAATACGAAGAAGAATTAGATTTCGGTTAAATGAAACTTAAAAAGAAAATCAATATGAAAAAGTACAGTAAATACCATTTTCTGGCGCTGCTATTTACCTTAGCAGCCGGCCTCGCGTGCGTTTCGTGCGCCGAGGACATCGAGAAAAAAGAAGCTAAGAGCACCGGCAAGAGCAACTTCAGTTTTTCCATAACCGACATACAGGATACTGAAGACACCGATACAAAAGGCGAACCTAATACTAGCGGACAGGCCGACAACGACGACAACCCCCTCTCGCGCGCTGCCGACGATGCCGACAAAGATACTTACCGAACGCGTACCATCGACTTCAACGAGCCTGGCACCGAAGACATCTGTCTGGAAGAAACCACCGTACCGGGTGTGAACGCCATGAAGCGCACACCCGAGACTCGTGGGCGGCTCAAAAACTTTATCGACGCCGATTTCGGCGTATCCGCCTGCACGAACTATTGGGGAGGGCCCGATTTCTTCTTCAACGAACGGGTTAGCCGGCACGGAGAGATGGTGAACCCCATCAGTTGGAGCTCTTCTCAAACGAGCCTCCAGTTCATCGCCGTGTATCCTTATATAGACGGCAGCAACAACAATGAGTATATTGGAAAAGAGTACTCAACCGGCAACGTCGAAGTGTCCTTTCACCCCTCGACCGACATTGCCAAGCAGACCGACCTGATGGTAGCCGTAAGCGACCGTATCAACTACAAGGCCACCGGTGGCGCCCCGCACGTTGTGCCGCTCAAGTTCAGCCACGTCCTTACGGCCATCCGCTTCGGCATCGGGCAGAACGTGCCGCTGAACAAAACCATCAAGAGCATCGAGATCAACGGCGTGTATGGTCATGCCTACCTCAACGCCCATACGAAAAGGTGGCACTCTTATATGAGCACTGCGAGTTACAAGTTAGACAACATCAATCAGTCGACCAACGATGCCATGAACACTGTGTTTGTGAAAGACGGCAACACCTTCTTGCTGCTTCCCCAGAGGCTTCCCAATGCGGCCGAGATCATTGTCAACTTTACCGACGGCAACAAAATTACGGCCAACATCGGCGGAAAGTGGTGGGAACCCGGCACCACGAAGACGTACATGATCAGCCGCAAGAGCCCCGGCGGCGCCTATAAGATAGAGACCACCAACCCGAGCGCCCTGGCTTACAACCAAACCCAGAGCAACGCCTATACTATCAAGAGCTATCGACAAGATCCGCTCGACCACACCTTCCACCCCGTTGGATGGAAAGTGGTGGGCTACCAGGTAAGCTACGACGGCGGGTTGACCTGGAGCCCCGAAACGTCTAAGCCCGCATGGCTCACCAACCTGAGCCTGACTCAGGGTACCGGCGGAACGGCTGCCGAAAGCGGAACGGCAAAGGTAAGGAAAGACACCGTAAACCTGGTGAAAAAGCGCAATGAAGAGCTTCGGAACGCACAGCCCAAGGGTACTTCGGCCAACCCGTACAACCTGGCCAACCAAACCAATGGCGGCCCCACGGTGCAGAACACGGCCAACTGTTACGTGATTTCGGCCCCGGGCTGGTACCGAATCCCGCTGGTGTACGGCAATGCCATCCATACCGTCAACGGAGGATCGGTAGGCGTTGACAATACCAGGGCTTATAAAACCAACAACACCGGGGCACATATCCTGTCTAACTTCAAAGACCACAACAACCAAGACATTACCAGCCCCTGGATTACCCTCACCAACGGCGGCGCCAACGTACCCGACGGTGCCAAGCTGGTCTGGGCCAACGAGCTCTATCAGGTAGAGAACCTCTCGTTGTCGGGCACTGGCAAGAACGCCTTTGTCAACTTCGAAGTACCGGCCAGGTTCTTCGAAAGCGGCAACGCCGTCATTGCCGTGACCAAAGGCGGCACCGTGGTGTGGTCGTGGCACCTGTGGTTTGCCCCGCAAAATGTGCTGGACAAAATTCCTTGCATCAACTTCGGGGGCAAGACTTACTACTTCGCCAAGGAACCCCTGGGCTTTAGGTACGATATATGGAACGCCACCACCTATTCTGACACACGCTGCGTAAGGATAAGAGTGCAGCAAACAGAGAAGAGCGGCGCCAACTACGCAGAGAGTTTCATCACCATCAGGCAGAAACCCTACAGCCGGCGCCAGGGCGATCAGACGTACTATCAAGGCTTCCGAAAAGATCCCATCCCTAGCTATGGAGCTTATGTTGGCTATTACAACGAGACCTGGGAAGAACACGTAGATATAGGGAAAACCATCCGTAATCCCAATATATACTATGCCTCTAAAAGGGGGCAGCCCTCGCTGGTGTTTATCAACCCGTTCGACGTCTACCTCAACACTTGGTCGATGGACAACAAAGTAGAGGGGGCCAACGACAACCGCGTGGTGAAAACCATTTACGACCCCTGCCCCGTAGGCTTCCACGTGCCTGCCCCGAACGCCTTTACCGGGTTTAGCAAAACAGGTCTAAGTTCATATAGCAACACCCAACAAAACTTCAATATCAAGGGGAAGTGGGACTTCGGCTATACCTTCTACGTCAACCCTTACTCGCAAAACGACAACGACATCTCTATATGGTGCCCCGCAACCGGTGTACACGGCGCAGTCTACCCTATTAGGCGGGGGAACATAAATCATTCCTGTACCTATTGGACAGCCGGTGTAAAATTGAGCACGCAGCTTTATGACGGGTTTTGCCTCGATTTTTCCATCACCCCGAATCACTTATTTTTACCGAATGACCCCAACGGCGGCCATACTCCGCCATTTGGCTTCGGTATCCGTGCCGTGTCGGATCAGCGATAAGCGCGCAGCCCGTGCAACCCAGTTGCACGGGCTCAGCCGATGCCGCGGAACGAAAACAACCTGGTTGCACG
>CAUQAO010000077.1:0-10752 GCA_963515815.1 uncultured Prevotella sp. | reverse complement strand
GGGGCCGATTGCAGGTCGGTTTTTCGACGAAACGGAACAGAATAAGCGAAAAAACGGGGTAATGGGCATTTAGCCGACTGAAACAATGTAGGAGATGGCAGACCGAAATGCTGTTTTACAAAAAAAGCACGGCTTCGTTTCCTTCGTTCATCAACAGGTCGAGAATGCTCAAATTGGGTAAGAAACCATGCTTGCGTGCATATACTTGATAGTAAGCTTTCGGGTGAAATTGCTCGTCTACCGCAGGATGTTTGGGGTGGATCACATCTCGCATATCGGTTATGACAGAGGCGCGACGGGCGTATTCGTCGGCATGGATATAAGAGGTGGTCAGTTTTAGCTGCGGTTGTATATCCAACAGCTCGCATATTTTTCGGGTTATTTCAAGGTTGAAGTCGAACAGGTATTTCCATTTTTTGGTAAAGAAGGGATGCAAGTCGTCGGCATAGAATTCGAAAAAAGGGCTCTCGCCATAGGCCGACAGCAGCGCATTCCAGTGTAAGTGTCGCCAATTGCCATGGTCGCTGATACGGATATCGCGCATGGGGCATTTCTGCGTGTCGTACTTTTCGATGGGTATGCTGAGCGTCTGCACGCCGTTTGTTGTGGCAATGTTGCAGCGGTTGCGATAGGTTTGTTTGATGTAGTTGTCATGGTATTCCAGATAGCAGACGTCGAACCGGTTGAGCTTCTGATACCATTGTACGGGACCGAAGTAGGCGGAAGAAAGCAATACGGCGGTTATCGTTTCCATCTGAACAGAAAATAGGCCTTGCCTATGATGTCTTCTTGTTGAACCAATATGCGCGATGGTCCGGCGTGAAGCAGATAATACCGGCAGGTGCCGCACTGACAATGTTCGTGGCAAGCTTTCGGAATCAGGTATTCGTTGCCGTAAGCCTCGATGGTGTCGCCCGGAACGGCAACGATGCGACCCAGTCGTTGTCCATGTCGGCTGAAGAGAACGATGTCGCCCGCTTTGAAATCTGCACGCGTCCATTTGTTCACCAATATTCTGTCGCCTTGGCGAAGCGCCGGTTGCAACGACGCATCGGGCACCGTAAAAATGGTGAAAACATAGGCGCGTACGGTCAACATAAACAGTGTACAAACCAGTATAGAGGCTATGCAATGTAAAATACTCGACAGGATACGCCCATATCTGCTATGACGAAATACGCTTTTAATACTCTCTATTCTTTTTATGAAAACGGTTATAACGCTTGCTGTTACTTAATGTGATCGACGAAACGAAACAGTCGACTCCATCTTATGCCACCGAGACCTCCGCGATCGGGATCGGAAGACCACCAGATGAAAATGGGCTTGCCTACGATATGATCTTCGGGAACAAATCCCCAGTATCGGCTGTCGGCCGAATTATGACGATTATCGCCCATCATCCAGTAGTAATTCAGCTTGAAGGTGTACTTGTCGGCCAGCCGACCGTTGATATAAATCTGGCTGTTTTTTACTGTCAGCTCATTTCCCTCGTACACTTTGATGGGGCGTTCGTAAATAGCGATGTTGTTTATATTCAGTTCAACGGTTTTTCCTTTGGCCGGAATCCAGATTGGCCCATAGTTGTCGCGCGTCCAGTTGGTCACGGCGTTGAGCGGATAAAGGTCGCCTACGGTTGCATCGGTATTGATGCGTATGCTCTCTACGATGTCTTTGTGGGCCGAAAGGGTTTTCACAGCAGCCTTTGTCAGCGGCATGTAACCGTTCTGATTCAAACTGGTCAGATCTTCCATTGATATGCCCAATTCTTTCATCAGATCTTCGGGAATATCCTGTTTCAGCTTTACATAATAAGTGTACTGCACATTCTCGGGGTCTTTATTCGGCTTTCCGTCGAGGTACACGATGCGGTTTTTTATCTGAAGTGTCTGCCCCGGTAAACCAACGCATCGTTTCACGTAGTTTTCGCGGCGATCCGTCGGTCTGCTGGCAATGCTTCCGAATTCGTTGGGCCGATTTTGAATATAGTTACGCCCCAATGCATAAACCTTGGCGAAGTAATCGTATTGTTCTTGCGGATTCAGTGCATAGACATCTATCCCGTTGCCGTTATTCTGTTCAAGCACTTGCTGCCCGATGCCGTATGCCATGCTATAATACTCTGTCTGGTACGGTTGCTCGGTACAAATGGTATCGCCCGCCGGATAGTTGAACACGACGATGTCGTTCAGTTTAACCTGGCCAAGCCCTTTTACGCGTCGGTAATCCCAGTGTGGAAACTCGATGTAGCTTCTCGTATTGATTAAAGGCAGTGTGTGTTGCGTCAGCGGCATCGTCAGCGGTGTTTGCGGAATGCGCGGACCGTAACTGATTTTGCTGACGAAAAGATAATCGCCCGTTAGCAACGACTTCTCCAGCGAAGACGATGGGATGACATAATTCTGAAATACGAACTGATTGATGAAATAAACGGCTACCAATGCAAAGACCAGCGCATCTACCCAGCTCATCACAAAGCGTACCGGCCGTTCGGCATCTTTCCACCACTGCCATCGTATCTTTTTCGTGATATATACATCGAAAATGAAAGGAACCACCAATAGTCCCCACCAACTTTCTACCCAAAACAGGAATAAAAGATAAACAGTCAGTACAACGACGAATTTAGTCCATTGTACTTTCATATTCAATCTTGCTTTCTCTTTATCGATCATAGTTATATTTTGATAATTCTTCTGTAACTCATTTAGAAACCGAACAGATCGCTCGTTGTCAGTAGCCCCGAATGTTTGGCAGTATATTCGGCCGCCAGAACCGCTCCCAAGGCAAATCCCATTCTGTTGTGAGCGTCGTGCGAAAGGGTTATCTTATCGGCCTTGCTATCGTACACCACGGTATGAATGCCGGGCACCTCGTCACGTCGTATGCTGTCTATCGCCAGTTGGTCGGGCCTTGCATTGCCTGTTCTGCTTACGGTTCCGTCGGGCGCAACCTGCTGCCCCTTTATCCACGTTTGCTTTCTGTCGAGCTCGGCGATGATATCGTCTGCCAGCGTAATGGCTGTTCCCGATGGTGCATCCAGTTTATGAATATGGTGCGTCTCTTCTATTTTTACATCATACTCGGCAAATCTGTTCATGATTTTAGCCAAGTAACGGTTCGCGGCCGAGAAAATAGCCATACCGACACTGAAATTCGAAGCCCAGAACAGCGTCTGTCCTTCCTCGGTACAAAGTCGCTTTATGTCGTCGGCATGGTCTTTCATCCAACCTGTCGATCCGCTGACCACCTTCACATGATGTGCGAAAGCGCGCAAATAGTTATCATACGCCGCCGTAGGAGAAGTAAACTCGATGGCCACATCGGCCGAAGCAAATGTCTGGCTGTCGAAATCGCTCTGATTATCGACGTCGATAATACATACGATCTCATGTCCGCGATGTAAAGCAACCTGCTCGATCATCCTGCCCATTTTACCATATCCTATCAATGCAATCTTCATATTCGATTCGTTTTAAACGTTGACAAAGATACTGTAAATCGGAAGAACCCCCAAATATCGTATACTTTTAAAGTGATAAAAAAGAGTAGAAAAGTTTGGAGTTTATGAAAAATGCAATTACCTTTGCAACGCTGTTTAACAATAAACAGGGCGTTTAGCTCAGCTGGTTTAGAGCATCTGCCTTACAAGCAGAGGGTCGGCGGTTCGAATCCGTCAACGCCCACCATCCAAAAGAGTCTTTCCCTGTAACTTTCAGAAGTTGCGGGGATTTTTGTTTTTGATTAAGTGGCACGGTATCGTCGAGGCTAAATCTCTTTTTGTGAAATGGCCCGATGTCTGCGGTGGTAGCAGTGGATAAGAAATAATGGGAAGAGCGTTATTTTTTGCTGCCTTTAAACTTGTCGAAGCCCAGGCCGTAGACGCCGATGACGGCGCTCTGCGAAACGAAAGCATGAGGATCGATTTCGTCGATGGTGCGGAAGATAATGGACGATTCATTCTGCCGCGCCAGCACAAAGAGCAGCTTTACGTCGCGTCCCGAGTAGAAGCCGGTGCCGGTAAGCGTGGTGCATCCGCGCTGAACGGTAGTATTGATAGCGTGTCCTATCGCTTCGTATTTTTCTGAGATGATGAAGAATTGTACCGACCGCCGGTTCATGTTGACAACTTTGTCAACGCACGCGGCCGAGACGATGAGCACAACGTAGCCGTATAGCACCTGTTCCCAGCTGTGCAACACCAAGTAACTCGAGGTGATGATACAGATGTCGCACAACAGGATGGCTTTGCCCAAGGATATGTCATGGTATTTGTTGATCATGGCTGCGATGACGTCGGTCCCGCCTGTGCTGCCGTTGCACGAGAGGCTCATGCCAATGCCGCATCCCAGCAGCACGGCGCCCAGTATGGCGGCCATGAAGGGTTGGTCATGAATGAGCGTTGTGTGCTGTGTCAAGGTTCTGACCATTGCGGTAAACGTCGCAAAGGTAAGGGCGGCGTAAATGGTCTTGACGCAGAAGCGCCATCCCAAAACTTTCAGGGCTATGCTCAATAGTATAGTATTGATGGCAAGAAAGGTAAACTCTACAGGTATGCGCGTTGCCCAGAATACGATGGAGGCTACACCGGCTATGCCGCCGATGGCGATGTGGTTGGGTAGGAGGAATACGACCCAGCCGATGCTTCCCATGAACATGGCAAGTGTCAATACGATGTAATCTTTCAGTTCGGACGATTTTTTTCGTGGCATGTTTTCTTATTTTTCTCGTAAAGTAGGGTATGATTCGAATGTTATAAATTTTGTTTTAACAGTCGAGATGTAGTCTATCTTTTAAATTGCTGAAACGCCGCTTATCTTATGCAAAGATAATAAAAAGCGGTCGACAATGTCTGTCGGACCGCCTTTTTGTCGTAACTATGTTTGCTGTTGATCGGAAGAAATATTTTTTTCTAAGTATCATGAATCGTTTTTTGCAGTTGTTTTAGTTGCTTGCCTGTATAGTGTGGGCATGTGGGGTATGCGGCCGGCTATTCTATCGGTTAGCGATGTAATACGGGACGCTGTTCCCTATTCCGCAGTTAGCTGTTAGGCAGAATGATCGCAGCGGAGTTATCAACTTGTATATCCCCGACGAGTATCGGTTCCGTTCGCCCGGCAAGCAAGATGTTATACTTTATCAGGGTCGGACTCTCTTGTTAGCGGTATGATGAATCTGAAACTGGATATGAAGCGCATGGAAAAGATATCGCTGGCTTTGATCCCGATATGGAACACCGTTACACGGGTTCGGATTAACGGCGAGAAGGTGAGTTGTTTGCCGCCCGTCGCGGTGAAGATGTACGACTATGCTTCGGCCGGCAATGCCGTGAAGGGGTTACCTTTCTTCAAGGTGTGGTTGCCGCAGTTGTATAATCAGAGCCGAAGCGGGGGCAGTAATTCGATCGGGTTAGCACGAGGCAAAGACGCTTTTCAATCGGCCGATAAAGTCGTCGACTTCGTTTGTGCCGAGACAGAGCGGCGGCAGCAGCCGCAGAATGTTGGTCGAGGCGCAGCCCGTAAAGCAGTGCTGATCGTAGATGAGGCGCGTGCGCACGTCTTTATGCGGTATATCCAAATCGATTCCGATCATCAGTCCGCGCCCTCTTACTTCGCGAATGTGCGGTTCGATGGTTTGGAGTTGTTCGAGCCTGTCGATGAAATAACGCCCTACGCTCAGGGCGTTTTCTATCAGTTGTTCTTTTTCTATGACGTTGAGCACGGCCAATGCGGCGGTACATGCCAGATGGTTGCCGCCAAAGGTGGTTCCCAATTGCCCGTAAACGGGCGTGAAGTGGGGCGAGATGAGCACGCCGCCCATCGGAAAACCGTTACCGATACCTTTAGCCACACTGATGAGATCGGGCCGAATATCGAGCCATTGGTGTGCGAAGAATTTTCCGCTCCGGCCGTAGCCGCATTGTATTTCGTCGCAAATCAGCACTGCCCCGTACCGTTTGCAGGCAGCTTGAAGCCCTTGTGCAAATTGGGCCGTGGCCATCTGTATGCCGCCTACCCCCTGTATACATTCTATGATACAGGCGCAAACATCGCCTTTGCTCAGTTCGGTTTCCCAGGCTTTTAGGTCGTTCAGCGGCAAGAACGTTACATGATCGTTGTTGTTGATGGGTGCAACGATTTTCGGGTTGTCGGTGGCTTCAACGGCCAGAGACGTTCGTCCGTGGAAAGCCTTTCGGGCAGCCAGCACACGCTTCTTTCCGGTTTTGAACGATGCGAGCTTTAAACAATTCTCGTTGGCTTCTGCTCCGCTGTTGATCAGAAACAAACGATAGTCATCGTAGCCCGACAAGTGTCCGAGCTGTTCGGCCAGCTTCTGCTGCAAAGTGTTGACAACCGAGTTGCTGTAAAAACCGAGCTGATTGAGCTGCTGCGTTAGCATTTCCCGGTAGTGCGGGTGGCTGTGCCCTATGCTGATAACGGCATGTCCGCCGTAAAGGTCGAGATATTCTTGCCCTTTGTCGTCCCAGACCTTACATCCTTTTCCCTCGACGATGTTGATATCGTATAGCGGGTAAACATCGAATAGTTTCATAAGCGGTATTCTTTATCCATTGTTGATACGGAATTGTTTTTTTCTTGGCAAAGTGTTATAAATGGGAAGACAGATGCGCTAAAAGGCCGAGGCTTTGAGCCGCAGTCCAGTTGTTTCGTCAATGCCGAACATCAGATTCATATTCTGCACGGCTTGTCCCACGGCCCCTTTGAGCAGGTTGTCTATGCACGAGGTGATGAGCAGTTTATTGCCGAACAGTTCGCAATGTACCAGACATTTATTGGTGTTGACGGCCTGTTTCATGTCGATGGGGTTGTCGATGTAATGTGTGAAGGGCGCGTCCTGATAGAATCTTTTGTAGGTGTCGACGATCTTCTCCAGGCGTTCTGTGGTCTTGACGACCGATGTAGCAAATATGCCGCGGGTAAAGTCGCCGCGGTAGGGAATGAAGTCGATATCGATGTCGAGGCGCCCCTGCGTTTGTTTCAGGCTCTGTCTTATTTCATGAATATGCTGATGCGTGAAGGGTTTGTAAACGCTGATGTTGTTGTTGCGCCACGAAAAGTGTGTAGTAGCGCCGGGCTGCTGACCGGCTCCGGTCGATCCGGTAATGGCGTTCACGGTTACGTCGGCATTGAGCAGCTCCAGTTGTGCCGCGGGCAGCAGCGCCAACTGTATGCAGGTGGCAAAGCAGCCGGGATTGGCCAGGTGCCGGGCATGCATGATCTGCGGTTTGTTGAGTTCGGGCAGCCCGTATACGAAATCGTTATCGGGGGCTGCCAACCGGAAGTCTTGTGCCAGATCGATGATCTTTACATGCGCCGGGACTGAGTTCTGCTGCAGAAAGGCCTTGCTTTTGCTGTGGCCGAGACAGAGAAACAATACGTCTATGGCGTCAAAAGGCAGCTCGTCGGTGAACCGCATGTCGGTATCGCCGTACAGTCCTGTGTGAACATCGGTAAGCAGATGGTCGGCATTGCTCCGGCTGTTGACGAAGACGATCTCGGCCGCCGGATGATTGAGCAGGAGCCGGATCAGTTCGCCACCCGTGTAACCGGCTCCGCCGAGTATTCCTATTCTTATTTTCATCGATCTATTTCTTGGGAATGATCAGCCACAAGATGAGGTAGAGCACTACGCCGCTGAAAGCGGTAAATACTGTGGCCACGGCGTACAATACCCGAAATAGGGTAGGATCTACATCGAAAAAATCGGCTAAACCGCCGCAAACGCCGGCGATTTTCTTGTTGTCTGATAATGTTAGTTTCTTGTTCATCGTTTTTTTGTTTGGTTTGACAGTCTGTTGACGTGTCGCGAAGCATAAAAGTTGCAGCCGAGGCCCTCAACGTTGCTCGTCGGGATGAATGCCGTAATACATGCGCAGCGATGTAGACGAAACTTTGATGAAGCCCTTTGCCTCTTCGGCTGTCCATCCGTGTTGCATTTCGCCGTATTCGCCCAGTTTGCTTTTCAGCAGATCGTCGGCCGAGTCGACCCCGACCGTTTCGAATCCCAGTGGGCGCAGCTTCAGGATGGCCGTTCCGTTGACATGCCGTTGCGACGACGCAAGCATGGCCTCGATATCCTTCATCACCGGTTCAAGGTATTGACTCTCGTGCAAGAACATGCCGTACCAGTTGGCCACTTGTTCTTTCCAGTACAGTTGCCATTTGCTGAGCGTATATTTCTCCAACAGCCGGTGCGCTTCGATAATCAGCTTAGGCGCTGCCGCCTCGAAACCGACCCGGCCTTTGATGCCGATGATGGTATCGCCCACGTTGCAGTCGCGGCCGATGGCGTACGCGGCGCCGATCTCTTCGATTTTTTGTATTGCCTGCACCTTGTCTTCGAAGCGTTGGTCGTTTACGCTGACTATTTCGCCGCGTTCGAATCCTATCTTCAACAAGCTCTCGTCGTGCCGCGTGACATGTTTCAGGTAGGCCTCTTCGGGCAGCCCCTGTGCCGAGTCGAGCAACTCTCCGCCGCAAATGCTGGTTCCCCAGATGCCCACGTTGTAACTGTACTTCAGTTTCGTGAAGTCGGCCTCGAAGCCATGCGCGTTCAGGTAGTCGACCTCTTCTTGCCTGGACAGCGCCCGATCGCGTGTCAGGGTGATGATTTCGATGCCCGGCGCCATGACCAGAAATGTCATGTCAAACCTGATTTGGTCGTTGCCGGCGCCGGTAGAGCCGTGTGCAATGGCATCGGCCCCGATAGCTTTTGCATATCTTGCGATGGCCATGGCTTGGAAGATACGCTCCGACGATACCGAGATGGGGTAACAGTTGTTGCGCATCACATTGCCGAAGATCATATACTTCAGCGATTTTTCGTAATATTCCTGCGTTACGTCGAGTGTCGTATAGGCAACGGCCCCCAGCCGATAAGCATTCTGTTCGTTCTTTTTCAGTTGCTCGGCGCTGAAGCCTCCCGTGTCGGCGCAGGCCGCATAGACATCCCATCCGTCTTGCGCCAGCTTCATCACCGTGTACGATGTATCCAGCCCGCCGCTAAAGGCTACCACTACTTTTTTCTTTTTATTCTCCATACCTTCTATGTTTTTCGGAGCTTTGCCGATGTTCCTGCATCGCCATGCCCCGTGTGATTAATTATCCAGTTCTTTGATTCGTCTCAGCACCTCGTCGGGCAGTTTCGTCGGCAGATGATCTTCCGGGTCGTAGAGCATTGCCGTGCATATACAGTATTTCCGGTCGGTTCGTTTCAGCACATCCACGTTGATGCATCCCTCGCAACCGCGCCAAAAGGCTTCGTCGTCGGTCAGGTCTGAGAACGTTACGGGATGATACCCCAGCTGCGTGTTCATCTTCATGACGGCCGATCCGCTGGTGAGCGAAAAGATTTTGGCATGCGGCCATCGCGTCCGCGCCAGGGTAAAGGTCAGTTTCTTGATCTCCTTGGCCAGGCCCAGCCCCCGGTAGTCGGGATGCACGATCAGTCCCGACGTGGTGACATAATGCTTGTTGCCCCAGGTCTCGATGTAGCTGAATCCGGCAAACCGATCGCCGCTGAGCGCGATAACCGCCTTCGTTTCTTTCATCTTCGTGGCCAGATAGTCGTGCGATCGTTTGGCAATACCCGTGCCCCGTACCTTTGCAGCCTCCTCTATGGTTTTCAGAATGGTGTCCACATACCTTTCGTGCGATTCGTCTGCTACTAAAATCCGAATATCGTTCATGTTTTTATTACGTCCAAATCAGTTCAGCTGATCGTCTCATTGCAGCCGTCCGTTACTGCGGGAAAACCGTCGACCGGTCTTGTCACAGCGACATCAACAGTTCGTTGAGCTGCTCCGTAATCTCGTCCCTGTCTACCCCCTCTTTGATCACGATAAAAATGGTATCGTCGCCGGCAATCGTGCCCAGAATGGCCGGTATATCGCTGTTGTCGATATTGTACGCAATGCTGCTGGCATATCCCGGCCTTGTTTTGATAACAGCCATGTTTCCCGAGTAGTTCACCGACAGGAATCCGGGCATGCGCATCATCTCGCGTGCCGAAATGGGTTTGTGTACTCGCTTGTACATCGTTTCGTTGGGCAGCACATATACGTACTTTCCGTTCATGCTGGCCGCCTTTGCCACTTTCAGTTGTTTCAGATCGCGGCTCAACGTGGCTTGCGTCAGGTTGAAACCCTCTTTGGCCAGCGCATCGAGCACTTCTTTCTGACTTCCCAGCTCTTTGCTCGAAATCAGCATCTTGATCGTGTCGATTCTGTTGTCTTTCTGCTTCATTGTTTGAAATTTTATACAATTCTCGCTACAAAGATACGCATTTTTGCATAAATATCATAAAATACAGATAGAAAATGCAGAAAAAGTAGCTGTTCTTAGCAAAATATCCGTCGATAACGCATAATTATCCGACCGGAGCATCGCGCACTGAGTTTTCCGGTTAAAATCACTGATCGGGCATAAAAAAGCAAGTATGACAAAACCGATAGGCAAAAATCCTGATATCGTACTCCTGCAATCCTGTGGATTTCTCTAAAATCTTATGATTATTGTTCCATAATCATAAGATTTAAATTAAAATTCAACGATTATTATTCCATAATCATAAGATTTAAATTAAAATTCAACGATTATTGTTCCATAATCATAAGATTTAAATTAAAATTCAACGATTATTATTCCATAATCATAAGATTTAAATTAAAATTCAACGATTATTGTTCCATAATCATAAGATTTAAATTAAAATTCAACGATTATTATTCCA
>CAUQAO010000076.1:0-10762 GCA_963515815.1 uncultured Prevotella sp. | reverse complement strand
CAACACTAAAAAGAACTATTGTTCACACTTTATTTTATATTTGTATCACACACTTTGGCTTCGGTGGTTCGAGAGAATCGCCGAAGCTTTTTTGTTTTTCGCAAATCGATTACTAAAAAACGCAAAGAGGTATTCCGAAGCATTTAAAAAAACGATAATTTCGCATTCAGAACTTAAATACTATTAACATCACGATTGTATCGCTTCCGTTCGACGCCAAGACCGTTCCTCTACGAATATTACAACCCATTTGTCTTTGGTACGAGCGCTGCAGATCGATGATCTCGTTGCATTTTTACATAACTTTTAAATATCAACTGAATGAAAAAACGTATTTTTTCAGTAGGCTACAAGAACAAACTATTTCAACTGACAGCCTTGACAGCGCTGTCAATGTTCTTTCCGTCGCTCGCATTCGCCTACGGTGCAAGCGCCAATAAAGTGGAAATGACACAGCAACAGGAGCACCGCGTGTCGGGAACGGTTACCGACGATAAGGGCGAACCGATTGTGGGCGCCACGATTATGGTGCTCGGATCGAGTCAGAAGGGAACCGTGAGCGATATGGACGGTAAGTTTACGCTGGCTGTGGGCCGGAATGCCGAACTACAGGTGTCGTCGATCGGTTTCGTTACGCAAAAAGTAAAGGTAACGGGCGGCACGTTGCGAATAGTGCTGGCAGAAGACCGCACCTCGCTCGACGAGGTGGTGGTGCTGGGTTACGGCGCCGGTCAGCGCAAGCAAGATCTCTCGGCCTCGGTGGGTGTGTTGGACAATACCGAGGCTTTGTCGGCTCGGCCCGTCAGTTCTACCGAAGGCATGCTGCAGGGTCAGCTGGCCGGCGTAACGGTAACGGCCAATGGCGGCGATCCGACGTCTACACCCAATATCGTGATCCGCGGTCAGGGTTCGATGAACGGCGACAAAGTGCTCTGGGTAGTGGACGGCGTACCGGGCGCTCCGGTTCCTTCGCTGAACGATATTGAGAATATCGTTGTTCTGAAAGATGCCGCCTCGGCAGCCATCTATGGTGCACAGTCGGGTGCAGGCGGTTGTGTGCTGGTCACGACGAAGAAAGCCAAAGAGGGTAGCCTGAGTCTGAGCTACGACGGCGTGTTCGGTGTGCGTAACGGTTTAAATCTGCCGCATGCGCTGACCGCACAGCAGCAAATAGAGGCAGCCAACAGGTCGCACAAGGAAGCTGGGCTGGAGGTGCCGAAGGGCTGGGATCCGACAGTAAATCCGTATATCGCAACGAATCGGACGGACTGGATAGACGAAGTGTTCCGCAGTGCCTTCTATCAGCGCCATAACGTTGTACTGAACACGGGTACGAAATCGTCGAGAAACCGCTTGAGCTATGCGTACGACGATGATAACGGTATCCTGATCAGTACGTTCAACAAGAAGCATACGATTCATTACAACGGTCAGTTCGACTTGAATAAATGGGTAACCATTACCGAAGACTTTACCTGGCGCAACTCGCAGGAGCGTGGTGCCAATACCACGAGCGCCGAAAACGGCATCATCATGAACGCACTGCACATGCCGTCGAGCGCCAGCGTTTACAATGCCGACGGAACCTACGGCGGTATTACGGAACCCGGCAATGCGTACACCGGTATTCACGGCGATGCCATCAACCCGGTTCGTTTGCTCGCGGCACCGAACATCTACAACAAGACCAGCAATATGTGGACAACAACGGCTCTGCAGATTCACGACGTGATTCCGGGACTGAAATTCACGAGCCGCTTCTCGTTCAACGTTGCTAACAATTACTATAAGTACTTCTCGCCGAAGCGCCCCGAGTCGGGCAAGCCGAAACTCAATAACGAACTGAACGAGTCGGCCTACCGCTACGACAAATGGATGACCGAGAATACGCTTACCTACGACAATTCTTTCGGCAAGCATACCGTCGGCGTGTTGCTGTCGACCACGGCCGATAAGATGACGCAACGCAATCTTGAGGTAGCGGCACGCGATATTTCCGACGAATCATCCTATTTGCAATATCTGGCATACGCTGCCCATACTACTCCTACGGACGGGTTGGTAGGTCCCGACGCCAATGTCGCTTTGATCGGTCGATTGGCTTATTCGTACGACGATCGCTATTTCGTCACCGCTTCGATGCGCCGCGACTATGCAGGCCGGTTGCCGAAAGAAAATAACTACGGCGACTTCCCCGCGCTGACGGCAGCATGGAAGATATCGAACGAGCGTTGGTTCCCCAAATCGCAGAACCTCAGTTTGCTGAAATTGCGCAGCTCGTGGGGACGCGTGGGCAACCTCAGCTCTATCGGTTACGGCTACAAAGCGGCGCTGCTCGCAACAGACAGCTGGCCCGAGCAGGCACAATACGGCGTGACAAGCAACACTCTGTGGGGCACGCTGGTTTATTATGAAACGGCGCTCAACTCTAAACTGACCTGGGAAACGTCAGAGCAGTGGGACCTCGGACTCGATGCGGCCTTCTTGAACAATCGCCTCGCGCTGAGTGCCGATTACTTCAACAAGCGCACATTCAATCTGATTCAGTCGCAATCGGTCGGCTGGCCGTCGACCATGGGTCTGAACCCCATGTTGGTAAACTTGGGCGAGGTAAAGAACCAGGGTGTTGAACTGCAGGCCAACTGGAACGACAAAATCAACAAAGATCTCTCTTACTATGTCAATGCCAACTTCTCGTGGTTAAAGAACGAAATAACGGATACCGGTACTTATGACGAAAAAGGAAACCCCGGCGTATGGGTTGGCGACGTTTACGGAAATTCTGAATTCAAAGGATTGACCAGGCTCTTCCAGACGACAAAGGGACAACCGCTGAACTCTTTCTACCTGATCAAGACAGCCGGAATATTCCAAAGCGATGCCGAGGCAGCAGCCTACGTCGATAAGAACAACAAACGTATTCAGCCTAACGCTAAAGCCGGCGACTTGAAATTTGTCGACTTCAACGGCGACGGCGATATCGACGATAACGACCGCCAGTACTGCGGCAGCGCTACGCCCAAAACGACATTCGCGCTGACGGGCGGCTTTACCTGGAAAAACCTCACCTTCAGTGCTATGTTCCAAGGCGTGGGCGGTGCTCAGGCACTGTTCGTAGGCAAGTATCTAACCTTGAACGATACCGAAGGCAACTTTAACCGTTGGAATAAGATTTTAGACGCATGGTCGCCCAGTAATACCGGCAGCGACATCCCGCGTCTATCTAAAAACGACCCCAATGGCAACTTTACAAAAGAGTCTGACTGGTATCTTGAAGATGCCTCGTACCTGCGTCTGAAGAACCTGACCGTAGGCTACGATCTGACTAGCCTGCTGCAGAAGTGTCAACATTTCGGCGACCGCAAAAGCTCGCTCTATGTTTACTTCAGTGCAGAGAACCTGTTCACCATCACCAAATACTCGGGCATGGATCCGGAGTGTGGTGGATTCGACACGATGAAATATCCGCTTTCGCGGGTTCTCTCGTTTGGTGTTAAGATCACTTATTAATCACATATTCAGAATTTCGTTTATATGAAAACATATATTTCAATCGTAGCTGTTGCTGCAGCAATGACACTGGCTTCGTGCAGCGATTTCCTCGACGTGCAACCCGAGGGGCATCCTACAACCGAGAACTACTTTAGTAACGATCAGCAGGCCATCGATGCCATCGATATGCTTTACGGTCGACTGCACCAGGAAAACGTATTCGGTCGCGAGTTCTTCTGGGAACAAGGCGGCGGACAGGATGTTGTATGGGGACGTACGCGCGGATATACTACGCTCGCAACATTAAAATATACGGGCCATGAGAGTCCATTAACTTCAACCTTCAAGCAGTTTTATAACACGATGGCGCGGGCTAATTTCGTGATCTCAAAACTTCTGAAGAAAGAAAGTTCGACGAAACTATCTGACGTAGAAAACCGTTCGCTCGGCGAGGCTTACTTCATACGCGGCCTCTGCCACTTCTATGTCGCTTACCGTTACGGAACCGATAAACAGGGCGTGCCCTTTGTGCGTTACGAAGACTTTGCCGACGGTTATCAGAATACCATTCCGCCCCAGAGTCCCACCGTCATGGACGACTACAAGCTGATCATCGAAGATATGGATAATGCCATGAAGCGGCTCCCGACCGTCGACCAGTACGACAATGCCAACAAAGGGCGTGCGCATAAGGCGGCCTGCGTAGCTTATAAAGCAAAGACGTACGCCTATTGGGCATGCTGGGACAAGAGTCAATGGAACAATGTGATCAGCAGTGTCAACGAACTCGAAAATACCTACGGACGCGGACTGGCTCCGACTTTTGCCGAGTTGTTCTCGTCGGATGTCAGCAAGTTCTTCGGCAAAGAATACCTCTGGGGCATTGCCGGATATGGCGGAGCTACCGGCGGCGGAATCGAGTTTACCGGAGTGATTCTTGAAAACAAAGGATGGGGCCTCTACAACGGATGGGGACAGAACAAACCCTCGTACGAGATCTATGAAGAGCTGGCCAAAGACGGTAAAGACAACGACCGACTGAAACGAAGTCTGCTGGAATACAACCAAGAGTTTCAGTTCTTCGGAAAAACAAGACGCTTCTTCTCAACATCCGACGTCGAAAGCGGATTCATGTGCAACAAATACATGGAAGCATTCGAAGACGAAGACTGTGTAAAGAACGGCAAAGTGAACGCCAATGGCGACTGGCCTACGACGCGCGTCATGTTCCCGCTGATCAGAATGGCCGAGATGTACCTGTTCCGCGCCGAGGCCAATATCATGAACAACAATGCCGCTGCGGCTGCTGCCGATATCAACAAGGTACGCAACCGATCGAATCTTGCTTCGCTCGGTCATACCCCGACGATGATGGATATCTACCACGAGCGTCGTTGCGAGTTCGTCTTCGAATATGCCGACGCGCTGTACGATCTGAAACGCTGGCACAAGAGTTGCCCGGAACTGAAAACCGTAACCGAGCACGCCCTTACCACCCAGCCGCGCATACGCAAATATGCCGACCGCTCTAATCCGGCGTCGAGCTTCACCCTTGCGCCTTATTCGGATAATACAGATCGTATCACATCGTACGACGATCACCTAATCGTATTCCCCTATTCGAGCGAGCTGATCACCAAATCGAACGGGAAGCTCAAGCAGAACGACGGCTACAATTGACCCCGCTCTGTCACCCTTAGATGAAGGAGAACCTCAACGCGGAATATAGAGAAAATCATCTTCATGTTCCGCGTTGGTAAAATAATTTATTTTGGCACCTCCGGACACCCTGCAATCGAAAAATAATTTATTTTGGCACCTCCGGACATCCTGTAGTCGAAAAATAATTTATTTTGGTACCTCCGGATATCCTGTGGTCGAAAAATAATTTATTTTGGTACCTCCGGACATCCTGTGGTCGAAAAATAATTTATTTTGGCACCTCCGGACGCCCTGTGATCGAAAAATAATTTATTTTACCGTCGGGCGATATCCGCTCGATCGCCGAAATCGGGACAAGGATAGCCGCTTTTTAGATTAAACTTCATTCTTCAAACACAATGAAACATAAAATACTATTCTTAACGATCGTCTTCATTACGGTTGTACAATGGGCTTTCGCACAAAACACCGAAATGCAGACCTATACGTTAAACAAGCCCTATGCTGTAGAGAAGCTGAAAGCCCCGAAAGGCAAGAAAGTAAAAAACGTGGTTCTGATGATCGGCGACGGTATGTCGCTGATGGACGTATATGCCGCATGGGTGTGCAATCGCGGGCGCCTCTGGTTAGACAATGCACAATACGTAGGTTTGTCTCAGACACCTTGTACCGACCAGCTGATCACAGATTCGGGAGCGGGCGGAACGGCGCTGGCAACGGGCTATAAAACGAAATACCATGCCGTAGGCGTCGATCCCGACGGAAAACCGCTGACTACGCTGCTCGACTTGGCCAAAGCCAAAGGAAAAGATGCCGGAATGGCTGTAACATGCCGGCTGTGGGATGCCACGCCAGGCGATTTTTGTTGCCACAACATCGATAGAGAAAACGAACAGGAAATCGTGGCCGATTATGTCGACTGCGGTGTCGATTTTGTTTTCGGCGGTGGAGCAAAATATTTCACGCAAAGAAAAGACGGACGGAATATCTTTGACGAATTGCAGCAGAAAGGCTACCATATCTCCAGAACATGGGACGATCTGAACAACTGGCATACCAGCAAGGTATTTTGCGTACCGTTCGAAGTCGACACACCGCTGCCCGATGAGCGTGGCGATCTGCTGGCACGGGCCACCCTGAAAGGAATGAATCTGATGAACCAAAACAAGAAAGGCTTCTTCATGATGGTCGAAGGTTCGCAGTTAGACGATTACGGGCACTTCAACCAACTCGACATGCTGATGAAAGAGTTGCACGACTTCGACCGTACCATCGGCGAAGTAATGAAATGGGCCGAGCAAGACGGCGAAACGTTGGTGATCGTTACCGCCGACCACGAAACCGGCGGACTTACGCTGCACGGAGGTGACCTGAAAGAAGGGCGAATCGAAGCCAAATTCTCGAGCAATGGGCATACAGGAGTAATGGTTCCGGTCTATGCCTTCGGACCCGGCTCTGAACTCTTTTCCGGCTTTATGGACAATACGGAAATCTTCTGGAAAATCAAAAAGCTCATGAAGATATAAAAGAACAACAGCATAGCATCATATCCATACACATCATGAACAAATATTGCAGACTCATCCTACTTACATGTACATTACTATCCTTGTCGGCCAAGGCACAGAACCTCATTTCTTCGGGTTCGCCGCTCTACAAACTCCCGTACAAGAACACGTATGTTATGGAAACGCTCGTGGCCGAGAATACTTTTCGAACGGCAAAAGTAGAAAAAATAAAGCCAGGAACATTCGAACAGGCCAAGAAGGTATTGCCGGTGCCATACTGGCAAGGACACGAGAAAGAAATAGAAATGTACTGGAAAGCATGGGAAATCGGAATAAAAAACATCTGTCAGCCGCTTGACGACTCGGGATTCATTACCAGCTACATCGCACCGGCTTATAACGGCAATATTTTCATGTGGGACGATGCTTTTATTACCATGTTCTGCCGATATGGACGGAATTTCTTTCCGTTTCAGAAAACACTGGATAATTTCTACGCCAAACAACATCCCGACGGATTTATCTGTCGAGAGATACGGGCCGACGGCAGCGACTGCTTCAGTCGTTACGACCCTACGAGCACCGGACCGAATATCCTGCCCTGGTCGGAATGGCTGTATTATACACAGTTCGGCGACGACAACCGACTCAATAAAGTATTCCCTGTGCTGTCGGCCTATTACAAATGGCTTAAACTGAACCACACATGGCGAAACGGCACCTACTGGACCAGCGGGTGGGGAACCGGAATGGATAACATGCCGCGCGTACAAGCCGGTTATAATACGATCTACAGCAATGGACACATGATATGGTTGGACGCCTGTCTGCAACAGATCATGGTGGCCAATATTCTGCTGAAAATGGGATTCTATCTTGAGCGATGGCAAGAAATCGAGACATTCGAAGATGATATTAAAAACCTGACAAAGTATATCAACGAGAATATGTGGAGCGAGAAAGATGGCTTTCTCTACGATCAGTACAAAGACAACAGCCTGAGCACCACGCAAGGCATTTACGCTTACTGGGCTTTGCAAACCGATGTTTTGTCCAAGGATCGACTCGAAAAACTGATCGCGCACTTGTCCGACACTACAAAATTCAATCGCCACCACCGCATTCCCTCTCTATCTTACAGCCATCCCGGCTACAAGACCAACGGACGCTATTGGGCCGGCGGCGTATGGCCCGGAACCAACTACATGGTTATCTCGGGGCTTGTAGATAAGGGATATCGGCAGCTCGCCTGGGAGATTACCATGAACCATTATCGCAACGTATTCGAGGTGTATCAGAAGACCGGCACCTTTTTCGAGTATTATGCGCCCGAGAGCAGTGAGCCCGGCTTCATGGCGCGAAAAGACTTCGTTGGCTGGACAGGACTTCCGCCCATAGCTGAACTCATCGAATACATCTTCGGCATACGTGCCAACTACGAGATCAATACCATTACCATCGACGTAAACCTGCTCGAAGCATACGGATTAGACAAATATCCCTACGGCGAAAACGGACTGATCTCGTTCAAGGTAGACAAGCGAAACAATTCCGCCGAAAAACCCAGAATCACCGTCAAGACCAACATCCCCTTCAAAGCGATTCTACGTTGGGGCGACCGACAGGAAGAAAAAGAGGTGAAAGTCGGTACGACAACTATCTGACCCAGACCAAACGAAATACATTTCAAAACATGATATCACAAATTGCTATCGATATGGGGGGAACGAACCTCAGAGTGGCGAGAATAGAGGACGGGAAAATTGTAAAGCAGCTGTCCGAACCGTGTCGCGCCGCAGGAACAGAGACCGAGGTGCTGGAACAATTCTATCGGTTGATCGATCCGCTGCACCATTCGCAGGTAACGCGCATCGGCGTCGCCGTACCCTCTATCGTGGATTATCGAAAGGGCATTATCTACGACATGCAGAATATACCGTCGTGGAAAGAGGTTCCGCTCAAGGCGATCTTAGAGCGTCGCTACGGTACGGAGACCATCGTCGACAACGACGTCAACTGTTTTGTCAATGCCGAGCGGCTCTATGGCTCGGGCAGGGCCTTTCGCAACTTCGTCGGCATCACTCTCGGCACGGGTGTCGGCGGTGGAATCGTCATCGACGGCCAAGTGTACCGCGGCATCGACACCGGAGCTGGCGAAATAGGATGTCTACCCTATTTGGACGGCATTTACGAAGATTATGCCAGCAGCCAACTGTTCAAGCGATGGAATACCACAGGACAAGCCGAGGCCGAGAAAGCCGGCAGCGGCGATGAAGAGGCCAAGCGTCGTTGGCACGAGTTCGGCAGCCACGTCGGAAAGCTACTGCAAGTGATCCTCTACACGTACAACCCCGAAGCCATCATCATCGGCGGCGGAATTGCCCAAGCGTATGCCCTTTTCGAAGACGAAATGCTTGCTTCCATGCGCAGCAAGTTTGCCTACCCCGGCGAGGCGGCCCGCGTCAAGGTACTCTTCTCAAAGCTCAAGGATTGCAACATCCTGGGAGCCGCCCAACTGTAATTCACAACTGAAAAAACATAAGAAACGACCTACCGATGAAACGAATTCACTTTATTTTGTTCGCCCTGCTGTTATCGACAGCCATAGATCTTTGCGCGCAGCACCGATTTGCTTTCCGAAACGGAAAATTCAGAATAGCACAGTTCACCGACATCCATTGGGACCAGAAATCAAGTAATTGTGCCAAGACAACGGCCGTTATTCGACAGGTCATCGCGACAGAGCGGCCCGATATCGCCATTCTTACCGGCGATATCGTTACGGAGCGACCCGCGCGCGAGGGTTGGCAATCGATCATCAATATTTTCGAGCAGGCCAAACTACCCTTCGTCGTAACTATGGGAAATCACGACGCCGAGGTTATGCCGAAGGCCGAAATCTACCGACAGCTGATGGCGTCGCCCTACTATGCCGGCAGCCGCGGACCTGAAAGCGTGTCGGGATATGGCAACTGCACCATTCCCATCTACGCATCCGACCCAGCCGACAAAGAAGCTAAGGCTGTGCTCTATTGCATCGACTCTAACGACTACCAAAGCGTCAAAGAATACGGCGAATACGACTGGATTCACTTCGACCAAATACAATGGTATCGCCAAACGAGCAACGATTACACTCGGACCAACGCCGGCCGTCCCTTGCCGTCCCTCGCCTTCTTCCATATCCCCTTACGCGAGTACAACAACGTTGTAATAGCCAACCAATACCTCGGCAACTACCTCGACGGCGAAGTATGTGCATCGAAAGTCAACTCGGGCATGTTCGCCGCCTTTCTCGACTGTAAAGATGTCATGGGCGTATTCTGCGGACACGATCATCAGAACGACTTGATCGGGATGGAGTTCAACGTAGCCCTGGCCTACGGACGCGTAAGCGGATGGGATGCCTACGGCGATATCCGGCGCGGCGGACGCATCATCGAGCTGTACGAAAATCAACGCAAATTCGACACTTGGGTCAGAACCGATCAACAGCGCGAGGCCAGCTTTTACTACCCCTCGGCACTTACATCCGACGACGAGGCCCGAATGACCTACTTGCCCGCCGTTACCTACACACCCGCGAAGCACGGCGTAAGCTATACCTACTACGAGGGCAAATGCAAGCACACGGCCGACATTGCCGCTGCCAAGAAAGTAAAAGAGGGAACGATGAAGAACTTCTCGATCGAAAACGCACGGCAACCCGACCATTTTGCTTACCGATTCCGCACGCTGGTCAAGATCGACCGTCGCGGCGTTTACCGATTCTACACTTACTCTGACGACGGTACCAAACTGAGGATAGACGGTACCACGGTTGTCGACAACGATGGCGGTCACAGCGCTCGGCGCGCCGAGGGCAAGGTGGCTTTAGAGGCCGGTTATCATTTGCTTGAACTTTTGTACTTCGAAGACTATATGGGGCAGGCGTTAGAGGTAGGATATGCCGGTCGTGACATTCCCGAAACCGTTTTGCCCGACCGCCTGTTGTTTATACCGCCCACCAAAATCGCCCCATAACATCAGCACATTCCTGGCATTTTTTCCGCAACATTTGGCAGTTTCTCAAGAAAGTCCTACCTTTGCTGCCGTGAGTA
>CAUQAO010000075.1:0-10849 GCA_963515815.1 uncultured Prevotella sp. | reverse complement strand
TAAAAAGTAACCCGTTAGCACGCGAGGCCCCGCCAGCGCGGGAAGCATTTTTTTTTTTAAAAAAGTAATAGAAAACATTTGTATCACACTTTTATTTTGGCCCCGACGGTTCTCACGCAGAACTGCCGGGGCTTTTATTTTGCCTTTTATTTCTTTTAGCGTACCTTTGCGGCAATATAGCAGATCAGAGAATATGAGTTTAAAAGTACGTTTGGCGACGATGAATTTCTTAGAGTTCGCCGTTTGGGGAGCTTATCTTACCTGTATGGGTATTTATCTTACCAATATGGGCATGGCTTCGAATATTGGTACCTTTTACGCCATGCAGGGTATCGTGTCTATTTTTATGCCGGCTTTGATGGGAATCATCGCCGACCGTTGGATTCAGGCCCAGCGATTGTTGGGTATTTGTCATTTGCTGGCGGGCGTCTTTATGTTCGCAACGGCCTATTATGGATTGGCAGAGGGCAAGGATGCCGAGTTCGGTGTTTTGTTTTCGCTCTATTCGCTGAGTGTTGCGTTTTATATGCCTACGTTGGCGTTGAGCAATTCTGTAGCATACAATGCGCTTACGCAGGCCGGGCTGGACACGATAAAAGATTTTCCGCCCATCCGCATTTTCGGAACAATCGGTTTTATCTGCGCCATGTGGTTTGTCGATATTGCGGGCTTTAAGAGCGACCATCGCCAGTTTATTACGAGCGGCGTTTTGAGTGTTGTTTTGTTTTTGTACACCTTTACGCTGCCTAAATGTGCCACGAGCAAGGGGGAGCGCTCAACCTCTTTGGCCGATGCATTCGGGTTGCGTGCCTTTGCGCTGTTCAAGCAGAAGCGGATGGCTGTGTTTTTTGTCTTCTCGATGTTGCTGGGCGTGAGTTTGCAAATTACCAATGGTTTTGCAACGCCTTTTATCGAGAGTTTCAAGGCGCTGCCCGAGTACGCCGGAACACTGGGTGTTCAGTATCCGGTGATCCTGTATTCGTTGTCGCAGATCAGCGAAACGCTGTGCATCTTGATGATTCCTTTCTTTATGAAACGATATGGGATAAAGAACGTGATGCTGATCGCTATGTTTGCGTGGGTGTTCAGGTTTGCTCTGCTGGGCATGGGGAATCCGGGCGCGGGCGTTTGGATGTTCGTCTTGTCGATGATCATTTATGGCGTTGCCTTCGATTTTTTCAATATCAGCGGTTCGTTGTATGTGGATAAGTCGACCGATTCGAATTTGCGTTCGAGTGCACAAGGCGTATTCATGCTCATGACCAACGGTATCGGGGCTACGCTCGGTTCGTTTGCGGCACAAGCCGTTGTAACGGCCAATACAGTTGGCGGCCATACCGACTGGCCGACGTGCTGGTTTGTTTTTTCAGGATATGCCCTGGCGGTAGGTGTAAGCTTTGCCGTATTGTTCAGACCAAAGAGTGAAGGTGCAAGCGTATGAGTAGGGTTCGACTGTTTTTTAAAAGCGTGACCGAGATAGTCGGCAACGACGATATGGGTTTGCTGATTCTTGTGGACGAAGGGGAGCAACGGCAGCTGACCATTCCGTGCGATCGGAATATGTTATACCAATTCGGTTTGCGCGTTCAACAGGTTCCGATTGCGAATCAACTGCTTCCCGAAGTATTGTGGCAAGTAATCAGTACGCAGACTTATTTGCATTTCGAAATTGTTATCAATGCTTTGATAGAAGGCCGGTATCGTGCCGTTTTGTATAACACCGAAACGTTAGAGCCTGTAGCCATGCGTATCAGCGACGCCCTTTTGCTGGCTTATATCAGTCGGATTCCGGTGTTTATCGACGAACAACTGATGAGAACGCAGAGCGTAGCTTATCGTAAGGGAGCGCAGGGGATGGCCGTTCCGGTCAATACGCTCACGGACGAGATGCTGAAAAAGGCTTTCGATAAAGCCATTTCGGAAGAGAATTATGAACTGGCTTCGCATATCAGAGACGAAATGAAGCGGCGCCGTCAGTCAGAATCTAATGGATAAAAACATGCGCGAATCAAGATTTTTTTATGTTCCTAATGCGGCAAATCTTACAGAATTGCCCACAGAAGAGGCTTATCATGCGCTCAGAGTGTTACGCTTGAAAAGCGGCGACGAAATGTTTTTGATGGACGGCGCAGGCGTGTTTTATCGGGCAGAAGTGACGCTTGCCGCTACAAAGCGCTGCACGTATGCCATCAAAGAAACGATGCCGCAGCAAAAAACATGGAGCGGAAATATTCATTTGGCCATTGCCCCTACGAAGACGATGGACAAAATAGAATGGATGATGGAAAAGATCACCGAAATAGGCTTCGACCGTGTCTCGTTTCTCAACAGCCAATTCTCTGAACGGAAACAACTGCGCACGGTTCGTTTAGAAAAGATCGTTGCTGCAGCGATGAAACAAAGTCGTAAAGCATGGAAGCCCGTCATCTGTCCGTTCATATCTTTTAAAGATTTTATCGGGCAACCGCGGCAGGGGCACCTTTTCATAGCCCATTGCTATCCGGAAATAGAGCGGACGGATTTGTTCTGCGACCTGCAACAAATCAACGACCAAGAAGATATAACCATTCTTGTCGGTCCCGAGGGCGATTTCTCGATAGACGAGGTTCGATTGGCAGTCGAGCAAGGATACAGGTCCGTTTCGTTAGGGCAGAATCGGTTGCGAACAGAGACGGCAGGTTTAATGTCGGTTGTCATGGCCCAAATGGTTCGCCGTTTTATTTAATGATGAAAGATGATGAATGAGGCTAAAAGAAACGTTACTGTTTTCTTACTTTTCCTGTTGCTTGCTCTGTCGTTTATAGCCTGTTCGGAGACAGGTTATCGCAACGCAATACCAAAGCAAAGCACGGCGTTGGTTTCTTTCGACATTGCTCAACTGAGCGGTGTCAATAACGTAGCTTTACTGAAAGCGCTGTTGCATCTGAAGAATGTAGATGATAGCGGAATAGATTTTTCGCAAAAGCTGTATTTGTTCGAATCGGCCGACGGCAATCTGGGCGTATGTGCCAAGGTGCAAAGCGCCGATAAATTAGCAAAGCTGTTCGAGAAGCTCGGCTCGGTTCCCCAGGTTTATCGCGGCGCCCGTTTCGCTGCTATCGGCAATTCGTGGATAGCAGGTTATACCGACGAGGCGTTATTGCTGATGGGGCCGGTGCCTGTTGCAGCGCAGGCTGAAATGCGCAGCAAAATGGCAAAATATCTGCAACAGGACGAAGATAACAGCATTGTCGTTTCGCCGATGTATGCCAAATTAGATTCTATCAACACTGCGATAGCCATGGTTGCACAGGCGCAGGCGCTGCCCGAGCAGTTTATTGCTCCGTTAACCATCGGCATGCCCAAAGATGCGGACGCTTCGCAGGTATTGATCGCGGCCGAAATGCAAGTAAAGAAGGGTTGCCTGACGATTCTCGGTACGCCATTCTCTTTTAACAGGCACATTCGGCAGGCGCTTCAAGAGGCATCGGAAGTGTATCGGCCTATTCGCGGAAAGTATGTCGGTGCCCTGTCAAAGACGGCTCTGCTGGGTATGTTCGTCAATGTAGAGGGCAGACGTTTCTTGCCATTGTTGCAGGCGAATAAGGGGCTGCAGGTATTGCTGACAGGTATTAATCAGGCCATCGATCTGGATAATATCATCCGAAGCATCGATGGCGATATGGCTATTGTCGTACCGGCTTATGCGAAAAACCGCATGAAGCTGTCAATGGCTGCCCAACTGGCGCATATCGATTGGGCCGGCGATATCGGTTATTGGAAGCAATCGGTGCCGAAGGGTAGCCGACTTACCGACTGGAAAAAGAATGCTTATCGTTATACGGATGGTACGAACAGCTTTTATTTCGGAACAACCGACGACTTGCAGTTTTACAGCGGCAGCGATGCCGAAGAAGCAGAAGCGTGTGTCGGGGGGGCAAAAGATGCCATCGACGGCGATATGCAAAAGACGATCATCGGCGAGCGGATGGTCATGATTGTCAATCTGGACAACATCGAGAATCCTACAATGCGTATGTTTTCAGAGTTGCTCAAGCCGGTGTTCGGTCCCATCCATACGATTGTGTATAAATTGAAGAAACAGTGAACAAGATTTCATTCCATCGGGTTGTTCCGAACGTCTTTGCGCAAACCGTCGACTTGCAGTCGGAGGTTTGGAAGCAAGACGTTTCTTTTGAAAAGGGGAAACAGTATCTTGTCGAGGCGCATTCGGGAAAAGGCAAGAGCACGTTTTGCAGTTACATCGCGGGGTATCGCTGCGATTATAGCGGAAAGATAATGTTCGACGGGCAGAATACGGCAGACCTGCGCGTGGCCGATTGGGTGCATGTGCGCAAAGTGCAGCTGGGATATTTGTTTCAGGAGTTGCGGCTCTTCCCCGAATTGACGGCGCTCGAGAATATAGAGATCAAGAACACGATGACGCATTTCCTGTCGGCCCGGCAGATCGGTAATTGGTTCGAGCGGCTCGGGATAGCCGACAAGCAAAACACCCGGGTGCGTTGCATGTCGTATGGGCAGCAGCAGCGCGTTGCGTTGGTACGCGCTTTGGCCCAGCCTTTCGATTTCTTGCTGGCCGACGAACCGATCAGCCATCTCGACGATCGTAACGCCCGCATCATGGGCGAAATCATGCAAGAAGAGGCAAGGCGACAAGGGGCCGGCATCATTGTAACGAGTATCGGAAAACACCTCGATTTAGATTACGAAAGGGTAGTGAAGTTATGAAACTGGTCTGGAAACTTCTTCGTCATCATATCAGCGTACCCCAGCTTGCGGGCTTCTTCTTCGCCAATCTGTTCGGCATGTTCATCGTGCTTTTAGCTTATCAGTTTTATTGCGACACCCTTCCGGTTTTCGAGGGCGAAGACAGCTTCATGAAGGCCGATTACGTGATTGTTAACAAAAAAATAGGAGCGGCCACCACCATCAGCGGGCGCGACAATACATTTCGGCAGGACGAAATAGCCGAACTCGGGCAACAACCCTTCGTTAAAACCGTGGGGGCATTTACCGCAGCCGAGTACAAGGTAGAGGTTGCGATGGGCATTGACGGGACAAGCGTGCTTAACTCCGAATTCTTTTTCGAGAGCATCCCCGATTCGTTTATCGACGTTCCGCTCCGTCATTGGCAGTATCGCCAGGGCGATGTCCAGGTGCCCATCATTCTGCCGCGGTCATACATCACGATGTACAATTTCGGATTCGCCCGTAGCCGTTCGTTGCCCAAAATATCCGAGGGCATCTTGAGCCTGATCGACGTACGTCTCTCTATTCGCGGCAACGGTCGCCAGGCCTCGTTCAAGGGCAAGGTAATCGGGTTTACGAGCAAGTTGAGCACCATTCTTGTTCCGCAAACCTTTATGACGTGGAGCAACCGTTACTTTGCGCCCGACGCTGCGAGCCGCCCCAACCGTTTGATACTCGATGTAACCGATCCGGCCGACCCTAAACTTTCTACTTATTTCGACGATCACAACTTAGAGGCCGAAGACCGTGATCTGTCGACCGAGAAAACGGTCTACTTTCTACGCCTTGTCGTTACGATCGTCATGATCGTCGGACTGTTCATTTCGGTCCTGAGTTTCTATATCCTGATGTTGAGCATCTATCTTTTGGTGCAGAAGAATGCCGACAAGCTGCAGAATCTGCTGCTCATCGGCTACAGTCCCTCGGCCGTGGCGCGACCGTACCAACTGCTCACCATCCTGCTCAATGTCGGCGTTCTTGTCATGGCGCTCGTGCTTCTGTTCGTCGTGCGCCGTTATTACACAGACCTTATACAAACCTTGCTTCCCGACGTGAGCCGGGGCTGCATGTTGCCGGCCGTTGGCATAGGCGCACTGCTTTTTTTCGCGGTAACTGTTGTCAATGCCGTCGTAATTCGTCGAAAGATAACGCAGATTTGGTTTACCGGCGAATAACGCTTCTTGCACAATCCGTATTTTATTCCTTGCGGCCCCGCCGAGCGAATTTATTTTTTAAATTCGGCCGCTGGGTGCCAGCGAGCCAATTTATTTTTTAAATTTCGACCGCTGGGTGCCAGCGAGCCAATTTATTTTTTAAATTTCAGCCGCTGGGTGCCAGCGAGCCAATTTATTTTTTAAATTCATCCGCTGGGTGCCAGCGAGCGAATCTTCTCGCAAGATTCCGACTTTCGTAAACCGGTGGCCCGGCGCCCGAGAAAAAAATGATTACCGCGACGGCAATAATAAAAAAAATGGGCGATATGCCTTGCTATCGCCCATTTTTACCCGAAAATCGTTCTTCGAGAACAAACTATCACAGCTTTACGCTGCTGATATCGACCAGATTATTGACAATTGCATAAATGGTAAGCCCCGCCGGCGAGTGTATCTGCAACTTGCGAGCTATATTGCGCCTATGGGTAATAACGGTATTGATCGAGATGCACAAATGGTCGGCAATCTCTTTGTTGGTCATTCCCTGTACCAGGCTTACGATTACATCTTTCTCTCGTTCGCTCAACGCTTCCTGATTCTGAGGATTTTGGTTGATCATCGATGATATTTTCACCGAAACATCGTTTTGTTTCGATCGCTTTTCAAGGCGGCGAATGGCCGGCGTAAAGATTTCATCTTCGACCATGGCATGCTGCGTAAGCCACTGCTCGCAGTTGTAGATGTTATACAGCGTAGTGGTAAGCTGGTTGTTATGCAACCCGTCCGACGGCAGATACTTGATGATGATGTTCTTCAATTCTTTCAGCTTCAGATCGGTTTGTCCGTGATGCTTCGAGTAAGTCTCTATGTCGTAAGTCTCGTTACTCTTGTTGTTCAATAGATCGTCGACGTACGGAAACACGTTTTTCTCTTCATACTGCATATGATTTTTTACAGAATGCGCATATTCATCGTACAGCTTCATGATAAGTCTGGCCAAATTGTCGTTCTCGTCGAGCGCATTTTGCAGTTCTTTCCGGATAAAAGGCAACTGAAAGTCGATATAATAGGCATGACTGGCCCGCAGATATTGCATCAACGTGGGGATAGAGAGGCGTTCTACGTCGTCGTAATCGCGATAACCGTTGATCGTAAGATTCACTATTGCCAAAAAAGTATATGTGTCGACCCCCTGATCCTCGCATAACTCGCGAACAGTTTTATCGCCGAACCCAAGATTGATGCCAAATGATCCGAGACTTTGGAGTATGCTATAATTATCTCTGATGATAGATATTAGTTTGTCATCAGCTTCGTACATCTTCTGATTTTTCATTTTCTACACCTTAAGCATATTGAAATACGACACAAAAATAGAAATATTTTCCCGACGAGACAATAGTTAGTTATAGGTATTTCAAGATAAAACCTGACAAAAGCACACGTTAATCGCCCGATTGTTACCTATAAGTAATGAATGGCAGATTTACCGATTAATAAGTATTGTAGCTTCTGCCGAATCGCCATACCTTTGCAATACATAAAAAGTTACGTAGAAGCTCGCGAGCCAAAGTCTCCTTTTTGATGGATTCATAGAAAAGAGCGCCTCGCGAAACATTTATAAAGTGCAGTGATGAGTGCAACTCTCGATCGGCAATAGACACAA
Source organism: uncultured Prevotella sp. (assembly GCA_963515815.1). Taxonomy (GTDB): domain Bacteria; phylum Bacteroidota; class Bacteroidia; order Bacteroidales; family Bacteroidaceae; genus Prevotella. The sequence goes on along the minus strand of CAUQAO010000075.1, from coordinate 3,280 downwards.
TTATAATTCTAACATAGTTTAGCAAGGGTCTATTGAAGGCAAGAAAGCAACCAGAAACCTGCACTTTTTTCTGTATCATCATTTCTACGCAAACGCCTATCTTCGCCGTGCAATAATATAAATAATAATCGGCGCGCCGACCAACGGCGTTACGGCGTTGAGCGGAACGATGCCGTTGTGGCCCGGCAGATAACAAACCAGATTGCAGAACAACGCAACCAGCGAACCCATCGACAGCGTGGCAGGCAGCAACTGCCGATGGTTTTCTGTTCCTAAAAAAAGGCGTGCCATATGCGGAACAGCCAGTCCGATGAAAGCAATCGGACCGCAATAAGCCGTGGTAACAGCCGTCAGCAGTCCCGTCACAACAAGCAGCCTGTTGCGCACCCTTACCGTATCGACGCCCAGATTCTTGGCATACTCCTCGCCCAAGAGCATCGCGTTGAGCGGTTTTATCAGCAATGCAGAGGCGGCCAAACCTGCTATCGTTATGCCCGCAAACACGGGCAACTGAGCTAAAGACACGCCTCCGAAGTTTCCCATGCCCCAGATCATGTACGATTTCACTCCCTCTTGCGTGGCGAAAAAGTTGAGCAACGCGATGGCCGACGATGCCAGATAACCGATCATCATACCGATGATGAGCAGCATGACAGGGTTGTGTACCCTTTTGGCAAACATAAAAATAATGGCCGTTACGATCATAGCGCCTGCAAAGGCAGCCGACAGCACAGCCGTAAAGCCGCCGATATTGAATAGGGTTGTAGAAATACTGCCGCCCATCAGCAGCATAACGATGGCTACGCCCAAACCGGCGCCGCTGTTGATGCCGAAAATCGCAGGACCGGCCAGCGGATTTCTGAAAGCCGTCTGTAACATCAGGCCACTCACGGCCAATGCTGCGCCGCAAAAAACAGCCGTCAGCATTTGTGGCAGGCGCGATTCTATCACGATAAAACGCCAGCTGGCTCGTCCCACATCGTTTCCACATAGAATGGATAGCACATCGCCGATGGGAATCGTGACAGACCCTATCGCCAAGTTAAGCATCCCGAGAATCAGGATTCCGACCACAAGAATGATTTGATATCCGATACCTTTCTTCATCTTTTCTTTTCGAGCCAAATAATGCCCAGCAAAAATAGCAAAATATCCCGAAACGGCTTTGCCTGCTTTGCGCTTTATCAAGATTGCGTTAACTTTGCAGCATGAACATACTCATTTTGATTATCGGCATAGCCATCGGCGCGCTATCGGTTTTCGCTTTGTTATACGGAAAGCAGAAAACACTCGAGGCGAAACTTGTTTTGCGTGATCAGCAACTGGAACAAGAACAGCAAAACAAACAACTGTTGCACACAAAAATAGAAAACAACGACCGCGAAACAGACGAACTGCAACGGCAACTGACGCAAGTCAGGCTCGAGTTGCAACGGGTCACAACACAGTTGGAGGCCGAACAGTCGCAGCACTCGAAAGAGACGGAAATGCGTAAAGAACAGTTCGAACAGCAACTGAAAACCGTGCAAGAACAGTTCTCGAACGTCGCAACCCGCATACTCGAACAGACCACCGAGCGTTTGAAGTCGACCAACAACGAGTCGATGGAGCACCTCACCGGTCCGTTGAAACAAAACATCGAACAGCTGCATCAGGCCATTCGCCAAACCAATACCGAGACGGTCAAGAACACCGCGTCGCTGACCCAACAGCTCAAAGAAATGAGCTTGCAGACGCAAAAGATAGAAACCACCGCCACACGGCTTACCAACGTTATACGCGGCGGAACCAAGGCGCAAGGCAACTGGGGCGAACGCATGCTGACCGACATTCTCGACGCGCAAGGCTATCAGGCCGGGATCGACTACGACGTGCAGCAAACCATTACCGACGAGAAGGGAAACGCCGTGGTGAACGACGACAGCGGCAAGCGAATGATACCCGACGTGGTGCTGCACTATCCCAACAACGAAGACATCGTCATCGACTCGAAAATGTCTATCGACGCTTACTACCAATACGTGAACACCGACGAAGAGGTGCTGAAAAAAAAGTTTGCCGCCGATTTGGTCGGCAGCATCCGCGTGCAGGCCACCAACCTGGCTAAAAAAGACTACAGCAAATACATCCGGTCGCCGCGAAAGGCCATCGATTTCGTCATCATGTTCGTACCCAACGAGGGCGCTTTGCAACTGGCTCTGGCCACCGAACCCAAGCTCTGGGGCGAGGCTTTTGATAAGCAGGTCTTCATCACCAGCCAGCAAAACCTCATGGCCATACTGAAAATGATTCAGATAGCCTGGCGACAGTATGCGCAAACCGAAAATCAGAAGCGCGTATTCGATATGGCCGAAGAACTGCTCAAGCGCATCGGCGAATTTATCAAGCGCTTCGACAAGCTCGGAAAAGATATCGACACCCTGCACAAAGACTACGCCGAGGCCTACAACAAAGCCTACACAGGGCGGCAGAGCATTGTGCAGAAAGCCAACGAACTGAAAGAACTGGGCGTAAAAGAGAGCGCTAACCAACCCATTCCTGCCACAGAACCCGATTTAACAAACGCAATAGAAGAACCCCATGATCAAGAAGAATAAAATACGGTTGCTGTTCATCTGTCTCGGAAACATCTGCCGCAGTCCTGCCGCAGAAGGCGTTATGAAGACCATTGTGCAGAGAGCCGGCAGGGCCGACGCGTATCACATCGATTCGGCCGGCATCGGAAACTGGCACGTCGGTCAGTTGCCCGACAGCCGAATGCGCAAACACGGTGCTGCAAGAGGCTACCGGTTCGACAGCAGGGCGCAACAATTCACGCCGGCAGATTTCGAACGCTTCGATTATATACTGGTCATGGATCACGACAACTTTCGCGCCGTTACCGCCAAGGCTCCGACTGCAACCGATGCCGCGAAGGTGAAAATGCTGACCGACTATTTGCAGCATCATGCCGAAACCGACATTGTTCCAGATCCTTATTATGGCGATTCGGCCGACTTCAACTATGCTTTAGATCTGATCGAAGATGCATGTGCCGGTTTGTTCAAAGCGCTTCAGAAAGACGAATAGAAGTGTACAGTTACCCTTAAAATTTATTTTTCATCTCATTGCAGTGTGCAACGGCTCCTAAAATTTATTTTTTACCTCATTGCAGTGTGCAGAAGCTCTTAAAATTTATTTTTTGCCTCATTGCAGTGTGCAACGGCTCCTAAAATTTATTTTTTACCTCATTGCAGTGTGCAGAAGCTCTTAAAATTTATTTTTTGCCTCATTGCAGTGT
>CAUQAO010000074.1:0-10947 GCA_963515815.1 uncultured Prevotella sp. | reverse complement strand
TCGTCCATGGACGAAACGACCAAATGAGTTCGTTTTATGCTCTCGTCCATGGACGAAACGACCAAATGAGTTCGTTTTATGCTTTCGTCCATGGACGAAACGACCAAATGAGTTCGTTTTATGCTCTCGTCCATGGACGGGACGACCGAATGCGTTCGTTTTAGAGGAATTTTATTGAAAATCGTCGGGAATATATCCTTCTTTCGGCGCTTCGGTGAGTGTAGAATAGTCGCCGGATACGATTTGCAGGGCGCCGTTTCCACTGCCCGATGTGCCACCGTTGGTTTTGAGTAGGTCGCCGCAAACGGCAATATCCCAGTCGGTTCGTTGTTTCCACTGGTTATCTTCGTCATTGTTGCCGAAAGCGCTCGTTCCTATTTTTCGCCCTTCTTCTAACGAATAATAGGTCCAGATGGCATCGTCGGCGGGTAATGTCAGTTGGGTTTCGCGACCGATGGGCAGTTCGTTTTGCGGGGTATCATTGCTATCTGAACAAGATGTTAGCATGAGGAGCACCGTAAAGATAGCTATGAGCAGATTGTTCTTTTTCATTTCAGAATAGTGTAGTTGAGTTTTGGCGTTTCGGGATTTCCTGTAAAATGCAGTTTGGCGTAATGGCCTTTGGCCGTACGCAGCACAAATGTGCGAGGCTCTAAGGTTCCTTTTGCGGTGATGTGGCTGTAGCGGTTGGCCGAGAAATGACCGGGATGGCGTGTCTGTATGCCGAACGAATTGACGCCGAGGACGAGCTGTGTTCCTGCAATGTTGCGGCAGACGTATTCTCGCGGAGACTGTTTGCTGTCGCGGTAGTCGATGACAGAAAGATATTCGAGCGTTCCGTCACCGCATTTCTTGCCTCGCTGCGATCGTATGATATTGAGGAAATACTTTTGGTAGCGGTGTGCTTGTGTAGGCAGGTGATCGGTATAATCGAGTGCGAATTCCATATTTCCGCTTTGCTCCGAGGTGTAGGTCCCCCGCATGGGATAGTCGCCGCCCTGATTATAGAAGATAACGCTATTGTAACTGTTCTGCGGCGATGGGGTATAGCGATTATCAGCTGCGCCATAGACGATCGAGAGGTCATTGCGCGACGAGTAGTCGACGCGTACTTTGAATACAACAGCCGGTTCGTTGATGTAGACGTCGCAGCCCTCCATTTTGCTTCCCAATACATCTTCGGCAGTTGTTTTCCGATTGGTGAAGAAAACGTATGGCAGGTAGAACCGTCCGTTATCGCCCCAGAAGGTTCCCCACGAGTTGACGACGATGAATGCGCCGCGATGAGTGTTACCCTCCTGGTCGGTGTATTGTACCAGATCGTCGTACCCGGCGATGGTCATGGCGTGTGCTCCGCTTGTGGCGAGTTTTGTCAGCAGATTGTGATAACCGGTCATGCTCGACCCTTGATACTGGGTGTCGATTTTCCACCCGATGCTGCGGGTCGAGAAAGTAAGTACGCCGCCTGTGCCGTTTCCGTCGCCTTTATCGAAGATATATCGTTTTATTTTTTCGATATCGGCGTCGGTAGTACAGTCAAAAGAGTTGATATTTCGTACCCGATGGCGTATGGCATGGAGGTATTTTTCGTATCCCGACGCCCATTTGAATTGCGTGGTCGAGGCGTAGCCGTAGTCTGCGTTTGTCATGACACCATAGCGTTGGGCGATGGTCAGACCTTCATCAACGAATCCGCCGGTATCTTCGCCACCGTTGACCAGATTCCAAGTGAACAGGTAGGCGAATGTGTTGTCGTTACTTTCTGCAGCTTTTCGTTTCAATAGGCGATTTATTTCGTAGGTAAACATGTAGCCGATGCCGGATGCTTGGGCACAGGAACCACCTTTCTGATCGATGATGGGCGGAAAAGCATCGGTCTTAGAGTTGTCTACCGCGAGCGGAAGAGGCAGCAATGCACCGGTGAAGGCGGCTACCTTTACCGACCAAAGCAGTGAAATAACGATCAGCGCTTTCTTCATTTCAGACGGTTATAAGTTTTCAATGCCTCTTGCTGTACAGCCTTCGCATACCGGCTGTCTTCACTGCATTTCTTAGCAAATTCGGCAATGCGTGGCGCCATGTAGGAGTAGCGCCGCCAGCCCAATGTCTCGAAAATGGCGACCTGTATTTCGGGGTCGTTGCACTTCCCGATATATTCGAGTATCTGCGGAATGTAATAGGGCGGACAGTAGTTGCGTGACATCCGGATGCTCATCATGCGCCGTTTGTTGGGTGTATCGTTGCCGATGATGTTCTCCATGTATTCCGTCCATTTTCCGGCGTTGGCGTTGATGGCTTTCTCTATTTCTTTCCGAACGTTGTCCTTATGGATATAGTGCACGTCTTCGCGATCGAATTGTTTCGCAAACTCGGCCATCAGCAGATCTTTCTTGAACATAGTCATGGCATTCATGATGCTGAAGTTGCAGCGTTCGGACGTGTTGTTTTCGATAGATTTGTGGATCAAGGCCGGCACCAGTCGTTCGTCTCCGCTTTTGCCGATGTAGTTGATGGCGAAGCGTTGTACCAATTCGTAGCTGTCGTCTATGCCGAGTTTCAAAGCCTCTATAAAATCATCGTCTGCGGCATTGGCCAGCAGAACTAACGCTTGTGCACGAACCAGTGCCGATCGGGAGGTACGGAAGATGTTCAGCAGTTGTGCTGAGGACAGCTTGCCCGACAGCTGCAACTTCTCCATGGCTATAGACCGAAGGGCGGGCAGTGCATGCTCGGACATATACTTCTGCCACACTTTGTCGTTGCCTGACGATAGCAGTTCGTTGATATCTTCGGTCTTTACGGCCGGGGTAAAGGCGAACGTGGGATCGCCGATGCAATGCGACTCCAGGTACCCGCTCAGTTGTGCAATACGACCGATATACATACCGAGGCCCAACAGTCCGGTATAGCGGTCGGCCCATTTGTCTTGCAGTACGTTGACCGAATTGGCTATACAGGCAATGGTGTTGCCCTGGCCGAAGATATATTCATTGGCGATGCAGTCGTCGAGATGGAAAGAGCCGTTGAAGCATGCATCCATCATAATGACACGGCAGTCGGGGCGATATCCGTACGTATTGAAGTCTCCAAGCACCAGGTTTTTGTTCGCGTCAGTCAGCGAGTCGGCATGTATCACGTTTTTATCGAACGCATTGGCCAGCCACGTAGCCGGAATATCGAAGCGCTTGCATAACACCTGCATAACGCTGTCTTTATCTTTGCCTTTTTCTACTTGGTTGCGCAAATAGTTACGGCAGTAGCCTTGAATCATGGTCTTGGCCTCTTCTGACGAAGCTATCTCGGGAGCCCCATTCAGATATTGCGTGTCGGGCGCACCGTGGTGGTGCAACATGGCGAAATCGAGTTCGGGGCGTTGCAGCTCGTTCATCAGCAGAAACTTCACCTCGTCTTGTTGGCTGTGGTCAATATAGCTGATTCCGTCTTTCTGTGTTTTCAGCCACGGAAAATGTTCGTACCAGCCTTGTTTCTCGTCCATTCGTGCTACCATCGAAGCCGATATGTAACCGTGGCCGCTGAAGAACATGATTTGATCGAGTATGTTTTTACGGCGCTTCTCGGCAGTTGCTTTGCGCAGGTAGCGGCGCAGCTTTTCATAGCGCGACGTTCCTCCGATGTCGGTCGGACGGATGCGCCCGACGAATAGCTCGGAGCGTAACGTTTGAGCCGACTCTGCTGTGAGCGAATAGTAAAAATAAGGTGCATCGTCGTCTTTCCCGATATAGTTGAAGCGCAGGTCGAAATCGTCGTAATATCTGTCAGACGGCACCGACGACTCTTTTCTGTCTTGTCGCTGATCCATTTTAAAAGCGCTGGTCAGATGTTGTGCGTCGCGTATCATTGCTACCGGTATATCGCCCATCAGTACGGCGCCTTTTATACCACTGTCTTTTTGTCGGTAAAGGCGCATGAGTTCGGTTCGGATAGAGTCGGGTACATGCCATTTGTCAATCACGATATATACCTTTAGGCCCTGCAAGGTTTCTATGGTTTGCGCGTAGTCGGTTATTTCGGTTTTGGCTTCGGCATAACTTTTCGGGTCTACTACGATGGCAAAGCCGTGCTTGGCCGAAGCGTATTGCATACAGTTGAACGAGAACAGCAGTGTGAGTAACGTTCCGGTTAAGAGTTTCTTCATATTGTTTTTATTTATTGTTGTTCGATAAAAAGCTGAATGGTTCGGCCGACACTTTTTCGACCTTCGAGATGACTTGCGAGGCAGAAATAATTTATTTTCGGACCGCTGGAGCCTCCGGGATGCAAAAATAAATTATTTTGGAGTCTCTGAGGCTCCAGCGGTCCGAAAATAAATTATTTTTCCATCTTTTTGGCTTCTGGGGTATCAAAATAAATTATTTTTCCGTCACTGTGTTCCCTGCGGTCCAAAAATAAATTATTTTGGCATCTTCAGGGGCTCGGGAGGTCCGAAAATAAATTATTTCCGGGTTCGTCGGGTGTTTTTGGGCTACAAAGTAAGACTGATGCCCGCGTCGATAACGGTTTGCGACGTTCCTTTGTATAACTTCGAAACAGCGTTGTTGCCAGTGTAGAATATGTTGCGCGACTGTATGTAAACGGTGGTCCACGACGGTGTGCCGTATATGTGCAGCGGCATGTCGGCGGCCATGCGTATGTCGAGGCCGGTGCGCGAGGCCGTGGCATACTCGAACATCGGGGCCGAATAGCTGTCTACCAGTTTGTCTCTGACCGGGGTGTAGGTCGGAGTTCCGATTCGCGAAACATAGAAGCCGCCAATAAGGGTCGAGAGTCTGCATTTTTTCAGCCTCCAGTATTTGGTAAACATCACTGCAAGGTCTATCATGTTGTATTGCTGTTTATAGCTTTCGGCCTCGTAGTGTGTAGTCTTTTGCGATGCGATTCCGCCTCGCACGCTTGCCGCCCACATCGGTTGGTCGATCGCTTGGCGCCGGTCGATTCGGTATTCGAGCTGGGCATTGGTGTGTGTGGCGTTGTGAACTTTCGATTTGTTCAGTATCTGGTAATATATTTTGTTTCCGTGCTCGGTATCTACAAGTCGTTTCTGATCGTACCAATAGCCTTGATCGCCCGTCCAGGCGGCGCGAACGATGAACTGATGCAGAAAAGCGTTGGCCGTATTGAACGACAGGCGTTCGTACGGGGCCAGACGTTTGGCCGAATAGTCGCCGCCTTTATAGGTATAAGCCGATCCGCCGTCTTCGGCGTTTTCGCTGTTGGTAGAAAAACTCGCTTCGAGCAGGTTTCCGAATCGTTCGGACTGTGTTTGCCATTGGGCAGAGCCGGTGATGCGTGTGCCGGCATAGTCGCGCGGATATTGTATGTTAGAGTTGGTTGTGAACGTCAGGTTGTCGCCCATGCCTTTCATGAGAAAGTATTGGTTCACTTCTAAATTGTTGACGACGGTGTGAATGATATCCGAGCGATAGATGTCTATTTCGCCGGCAATACCGACGCTGTGGCGCTTGTTTGTGCGGAAGATGATGCCCGGATTGACAACAAAGTGCATAGCGTTGACCTTCGGGCGCGGGTCGGTCTGGTCGGACATGTTGGATGTGGCGAATTGTAGTTTTAAAGCGCCCGTCAGCGTCTTCGACAAGGGTAGCGAGGCTGCAGCGTGCATGGCGAATCGCTCTTCTGTGGCGTCACCCGGTACAGAGTCGGCCAGTATGAACGGATTGGTGGGGGTAAGCATCAGTGTATTGTTCCACCGATGGTCGTAGGCCTTCGAATTGACGTAAGTGAGATCGCCCGAGAGGCTGAGGCGCCCGATTTGTTTCAGCCCGGCGATGTTGAAAGAGAAATCGTTGTAGCGCGATGATTCGTCTAAAGCGTGAAGGTCGCCGCGCGTAAAATGAGTGTTCACGGTGGCGCGCGTTAGTGTCTGTACCGTGTTGAACGACAGAGATACGGGGTTCTGACTGCCCGTCAGAATGTTGTAGAGAAAGTTTATCTCTTTATCGTCCAGACGATCGGTAGATAGCGGTCGGTCGCTTTTTTGGGCGTAGGCGTTGTAAGTGGTTACGGACAGTAAGACAAAGACTATAAAATTTCTCATTGCTGAATAGGGGTTGAAAGTTTGAATGGTTTGTTGTGTATTTACAGATTCTGCCGCCGACCGTTGGGCCGGCAGCAGCGTCTGTTCAAATACTTTTTGGGTTTATTTATCTGCCTTCGTCGGTGTCTCGCCGGGCGTAAGTTCCTGCTCGTTGAGCCAGTCGTTGGCCGAATTGTTGGTATCTTGATAATAAGGCCGCCTGTTTTCGATCTTGGTTACTTTGCGGCGAATGCACTTGCCGCTCCAAGCCGCGCTTCCCAATACGCCTTGTGCATCGTCTTTAGGCAGGAAGGTGCCGTAATGTTCGCTCTCGTCAGCTCGCCACATATCTACGGCGTCGAGTACATACTTGCTCGGTACCATCAGATACTCCATCTTCGCCGTAGTTTTCGGCATGGTCATGATGTTCTTGCTGTCGGCGGCAAACTCTTCGGGCGTCATTCCTTCGGGCAGACGAGCCAGAATATAGCCGTGGCCGAAAGCCCCGAGCGCCCAAGCCTTCATGTACGGATTGTTTTTAAAGATTACGTTCAGATTTTTTGCCGGATAATCGACCTCGCCGTTTACATAAGAAAGATATACTTCCCAATCGGCTTTCGACAGGTCGGGACAGTGATTGCCTTCGCCGGCGAGCGTTCTGTGGTCAACGGCATCGTTGGCTATCAGCACGCTTTGTCCCGGCTGCAACGGATATTCGCGACCGGTTCCGGGGAATGCGAGCACTTGTCCCTGCCCGCTTTCATACAAATCTTCGTAGCCGTTGGCTTGCCATGCGTTGGCGCTCTTCTGACCGCCGTTCGGTGCCGAGAGAATCAAACCGTCGAGATACTGTACTTCGTCGCTGTTGTTTACGATTTCGAAGTAGCTGTCTTTCATGTAATACTGTTTCCCACCGGTAGTGAAGATGGCTTTGAAGATGAGCGACGATTGCATAATCTTGTTCAAGGCGATATTTACTGTAGCTGCATCGAAAAGGCTGGCCGTGGCTTTGCCTTGTATGTAAGCCGTAGCTTCGTCTTTTACTTTTCCGGTTACGATAAACTCGTACTGGCCTTGCACGAAGGTGATAGTCGTATCGGCCTTGATCTTTATTGTGTCGCGCAGGCCTTTATCGTTCGATACGATGAGCCTCATGTCCGAAGCGTTGTTCCATGTAATGCCGTCGTTCATCGCGAACTTCACGGTCATGGGATAAGATTTGATGCTATCGTCGTCGTTACTGCACGAAAACAATGTTGCTGCGCCGCATGCCAAGAGCATGAGGGCGAATAGATTTCTTGTTGCTTTTTTCATTTCCTTTTTTAAATTGATTTTATAGTGTTGTTTATATATCGTCTGTGTAGACTCTTTTGGGGAGTGTCGACATCAGAGTTTTAGTTTGAGCTCGGCTCCGAAGTAGCTATCGGGGTGCATTCGGCTCTTGCTTTCGGTATGCCGATTGACGTGATACTTGCGTATGTTCAGAAAGTTGTTGGCCATGAACGAGAGTTCGGCTATTTGTCCCAGCTCTTTTGTGAACCGGAAGTTGAGCATAGCCCACGGCTCGATGTTGTCGGTTTTGAAGGCGTAGAGCAGATACTGGTCCGACATCAGCCTGTAGGTCGGATCGTCTTCGAACGCTCTTTTCCAGTCGGTCCATTTGCCTTGCCGGTCGTAGAAACCCAACGGCGACACCACGTATCGGGTACCGTCGGTAGAAAGATGATAGGCCGGTGCGCCGTCGGGTGCCTCGTAGATGCTGCGCGCACTCTCGTGCCACACTACTTGCAGCGTGGTGGTGAAGATGATCTTCACTTCGGGAATATGCGTAATGAAGCGGAAGTTGGTGCTCACGCGGTCTCGGATGGTACCGTCGCCGGCGGGCAGAACCGAGACGTAATCATACAGCTTGTTGATATAATTGAGCGAAGTAGTTTCAGACTTGCGTTTGATGTGGAACCACGCACCGTCGATGTTGAGCGAAGTGCGTAGCGGACGGAACATGCCGAAGTCCCAAGCGTATTCTATGCCGTACTTGTCCGACCGGCTGTTGTTCGTCGGCCTGCCCCATGTAACCATTTCGTTGCCCGGCGTTACGGTTGCCGTTTGCTGTTTCCCCTCGAATTCGTAGCCTACCTTTCCGCTGCCGGTATAGTTTAGCTTCGAGGCGCCCACCGGCACGTTGTATATGTTATAGTTGAGCCACTCCAACTGGCTGTCGAAGCCCAGTTCGTGCCGATGCCGTTCGTTGAAGAACGTTACGTAACCCCTCATCTTGCCGATACGTGCATTAAGGCCCAACTCCCATTTGGTGCTCCGTGCCGGCCGCAGGTGGGGGTTCTGCGTGTCGTCTATCACTTTGGTGGTGATGATGGCCAGCGACGAGTTTTCGCCCACGCCGCCCATGTAGCTCAGGCTATTGCTGTCGAAATAAGCCTTATCGGGATAGAGATACAGCAGTGCGGGCATCTTGTTCGAGATGCCGAATCCGCCGCTCACGGCCAATCTGTCGAACACTCCGTTGTTCTGTTTCGTGAGAAACGTGTACTCCATATTCACCCGCGGCTCGGCCACGACGATCGAAGTTCTGCGCGCCTTGTTCTGGTCCAGCAGCAGATTGCTGAAGCGAACACCCGCAGCGAATTGCAACGATGTGACACCGAAATGCAACACCGAATTATCTTCAACAAAAGCCGAGAGGGTCTGCAACGACGGAATTTCTTTATACGATCTGGGGCGCAACGTTTGCGATCCCATTGCCTGCGGCGGATTACTCATGTCGAACGTCAGTCCGCGGCCGTTGTTGCCGTCCAGCCGATATTCCACGCCCAGTTTTACGTTCGTGAAATTGCGGTTGCTGATCTGAATATACTTATTCGTTTTCAGCTGCGCATAGAGGTTGAGCGGAATGCCCTCTATGCGGTAATCGCTGTAATAAGCCTTCGTCAGGAACTGCGCCTGCGCCTCTCCGCTGGTTCTGCTGTCGGTAATCACGCCGTCGGGATTGGATACCCAATTGTGGTGCGTGTCGAGTGTGCGCGAAACCTGTGCCGAGAAATTGTAAATCAGTGCCGTCAGTATGTTGCCCAGTCGCACGCCGCCGTGTATCGACAGCCGCCCGCCCACGTTCTCGTTTTTGTAGCTCAACTGCATTTGCTCCAGCTGCGGGTCTCGTTTATAGTTGTTGATGTTGCTGTAGAACGAAGCGTTTGCGTTGAACGTGAACGGATGATTGCCCCTGCTGTTGAAGACTTTCGAATAAGCGGCCGAAGCCGTGACGCGTTCGTAGCCCCGATAGCGCAACCGCGTGTCGGCATACGATTGCGACCAATCCAGTCCCACGTTGAACATACCCGCCTTCAGCAGATTGAACCCCTTGCCTACGTAAGCCAGCTTCGAGAACGGATCGGTTTTGAATTTTACTTCCAGCGGACTGTCTCCCGCCTTCGTTCGCACAATCACCACGCCCGATGTCAGGTTGCCGTATTCCACGCCCGGTATGCCGCGAATCACCTCTACCTCTGCAATGTTGTCGGTTCCCATCGTGCGCAGGTCAATGCCCCGCGCCGCCGCCGTTTGCTCATTCATGCCGTCTTCTTGCAAGCTCGACCGTGCGCCGCTTTTCGACGTAGAGATGGCCTGCAGGTTGGCGTCGTTGCTCAGCGGCGCCCCATCCAGAATAACCGCCGTACCCATGGCATTGCTCGCGTCGCTGCCTATCTCGCGAATGTTCGCCTGTGCCAGATTGTTCAGCGTAGGGTTCACCGTGAGCGCACCGGGCAACAGCTGAAGCATATCGGCCACGCTCTTGGGCTGAATATGACGGATGGCATCCTGCCCGATTACCGAGTGCGACCCCATCGATTGCTGGCGCGCCGTAACCCTGACCTCTTGCAGCGTGAGCGCCAAAGGCTTCAGCTTCACGTCGAGCCTGTCGGTGCCGTCGCCTTTGAAAACGGCCCTTCCGCGCACCTCTTCGAAGCCTAGACACGATATGTGGTATTCGTATTCGCCGCTCTTGACTATCGGAATGCTGAAGCGCCCCTGTTCGTCGGATTGGGTCGACAGCGAGTTGTTCAGCACGACCGAAGCCGTCTCGATGGCATGCCCGTTTTTATCGGTCACCGTGCCGACAAGCTTGTTGGGCGTTTGAGCATGAAGACTGGGAATAAAAGTAAAAACGAACAGCAACGTATATGCGATATCCCGAAAAACACGAATCTTATTGACCATGATGTATACAATAGAGTTTCAGATTGCAAAGATAATAAGAAACCGAGCATTACGCAATACTTAAAAATAGGTATGAATGCTTGGTGGAACGTTGCCGACCGAGCATTCTCATGCTCGACGTCGAGTCGCGGCACCTGAAAGTAGGAATCTGCTCGCAAGAAAGCAGGTCGCGGCACCTGAAAGTAGGAATCTGCTCGCAAGAAAGCAGGTCGCGACACTTGAAAGTAGGAATCTGCTCGCAAGAAAGCAGGTCGCGGCACTTGAAAGTCGCAATCTTTTCGCAAGAAATTAAGTCAAACGTAGTTTTACTTAAAATCTTTCCAAAAGAATTTAAGTCTAATGTAGTTTTGCTTTATTTCTTTTCGTAAGAATTTAAGCCAAATATAGTTTTACTTAAAATCTTCTCGCAAGAATTTAAGCCGAACGTAGTTTTACTTTAATTCTTCTCGCACGGAAGCATGTTTCGGCTGCCGCGCGTCCATTTTTTGCGAGCAGATTCCTACTTTCGGGTGCCGCGACTCGCTTTCTTGCGAAAAGAATCCGGGTAAATGGTTTTTGAAGTTGTTTTCGTGTAAGCTTTTTGTGTTTTCCGGGTGCCGGGCAAATCTTTCTGCCGGGTAAATTTCAGATTTCTGCTTTTATGACCTGCTGCAATATAAACG
>CAUQAO010000073.1:0-11182 GCA_963515815.1 uncultured Prevotella sp. | reverse complement strand
GTTTTAATCCCATCAGGTAGGGGTCGGGTTCCGGTTTGCCGTGTTTGACGCTATAGGCTGTTACGATGTGCGAGGGGTCGATGAAGGGTTGAAAGTCGTCGATGAGGCGTTTGATGAGGGGTTTCTGTGCGCTTCCGGTCACGATGCCTATTGTCAGTTTGCTTGCTTTTATTTGTTGCATGAGTTCTTTTACGCCGTCGAAGATGGGTGTGGGGGGCATGAGGAGGAAGAGTCGGCCTTTCTCGTCGTACATTTTTTGTGCTTCTTCTTCACTGATCTCCCGTCCTTGTTGTTGGCGCACCATCATCTGGATGGTTTCCACGCCGCGCATTCCTTCGGTGGCATACGAGTCGGCTTCGGTCATGCGGATGCCGAACGATTTCATGGCTTGCAGCCAGGCGCGGGTGTGGTTGGGCATCGAGTCGTAGAGCACGCCGTCCATATCGAAAAGCACAACTTTGGGCGTGAGTGCTTCAAAGTTGTGCTTTTGGAGGTATTCTTTTATTTCGTTTTCGAACATGGTTGGTTATTTCTCGTTATTCAATCGTTGTTTGATGGCTTTGCTTTGAGCTTCGTAGCCGGGTTTGTCGAGCAGTGCGAACATGTTCTTTTTATAGGCTTCGACGCCGGGCTGGTTGAAGGGGTTGACGGCAAGAATATTTCCGCTGATGCCGCAGGCGATTTCGAAGAAGTAGATCAGTTGGCCGATGTAGTATTCGTTGAGCCGTGGAAGGGTGATTCTGATGTTGGGTACGCCTCCGTCTACGTGTGCCAGGCGTGTTCCGAGTTCGGCCATCTTGTTGACTTGGTCGATGCGTTTGCCGGCAAGGAAGTTCAGGGCGTCGAGGTTTTCTTGGTCTTCGGGGAAGAGCAGCTGCCGGTTGGTGTGTTCTACGCTGATGACTGTTTCGAAGATCGTTCGTTCGCCTTCTTGTATCCATTGGCCCATCGAGTGCAGGTCGGTTGTGAAGTCGCATGCTGCGGGAAAGATTCCTTTGTGTTCTTTTCCTTCACTCTCGCCGTAAAGCTGTTTCCACCATTCTGCCATGAAGTGGAGCTTGGTCTGGTAGTTGACCATGATTTCTATCTTTTTGCCCACCTGTTGATACAATGCGTTACGCACTGCGGCATATTGTGCGGCGATGTTCTCTTCGAAGGGCAGGCCTTTTCGGGTGGCTTTTTCCATGTCTGCCGCACCGCCGACAAGGGCTTTTATATCGAAGCCGGCGCAAGCGATGGGCAATAGTCCTACGGGGGTGAGTACGGAGAATCGGCCGCCCACGTTGTCGGGGATGACGAAGCTTTTGTAGCCCTCTTTATCGGCGCATATGCGTGCGGCTCCTCTTTGGGCATCGGTAATGGCCACGATCACTTCTTTTGCTTCTGCTTTGCCGCGTTGCGTTTCGCATTGCTTCTTTAAGAGGCGGAAGGTGAGGGCTGTCTCGGTGGTGGTTCCGGACTTGGAGATGTTGATGACGCCGAATCTTTTCGTTTTCAGATAGTCGGTGAGCTCGGCGAGATAATCTTCGCTTATATTGTTTCCTGCGAACAGGATGGTGGGGTTCTGCTTGTCGTCGATCAGCCAAGAGAAGGTGTTGCCGAGGGCCTCGATCACGGCACGTGCGCCGAGGTAGCTGCCGCCGATACCGGCCACCACTATTACTTCGCATTTTGTGCGCAAGGTGTCGGCGCATGCCTGTATGTCGTCGAGGATGTGGGGCGTGATGGACGAGGGCAAGTGCAGCCATCCCAAAAAATCGCTTCCCGGCGAAGTGGCGTTCTCGAGCGATTCTTGCGCTGCCTTTGTTTGTGCTTTATAGCTGTCGAGTGTTCCTGCTCTCAGAAACTGCTCGGCCTTTTTGATGTCTAAAGTGATCTTTTCCATTTTTTTATCTAAACGAATCTGTTAATAATTTGATTTCTATTTGCGGGTTGATATGCTCGTACAAGATGTTGTACACAGCATCCAGGATGGGCATGTTGATGTGCATGTAGCGGTTGATCTCTTTCATGCATTTGGTTCCGAAGTACCCTTCGGCTATCATTTCCATTTCTATCTGTGCGCTCTTGACCGAATATCCTTTACCGATCATCGTGCCGAATGTGCGGTTGCGCGAGAAGTTAGAATAACAGGTTACGAGCAGATCGCCGAGGTAAACCGAGTCGTAGGGGTTGCGTTCCAAAGGATGAACGGCGGTAAGAAAGCGTGCCATCTCTTGAACTGCATTCGAAATGAGCACCGCCAAGAAGTTGTCGCCGTATTTAAGACCGCTGCAAATGCCGGCGGCGATGGCATAGACGTTCTTCAGTACTGACGAGTATTCTATGCCGATTACATCGCTCGATGTTTTGGTCTTGATCAAATTGCTGGCGATGGTATCGGCAAAGGCCTGCGCTTTTTGCAGGTCTGAGCAACCGATCGTCAGATACGACAGCCGGTCTAACGCTACTTCTTCGGCGTGCGAGGGGCCTCCGATCACGGCAAGATTCTCGTACGGCACATCGTACACTTGATGGAAATACTCTGAACAGACCAAGTTCTCGTCGGGAACAATGCCCTTGATGGCCGTAATGATGTACTTATCGCGCAGCCGGGCTTTCAGCTTTTTCAGATGGCTCTTTAAGTAGGGCGATGGGGTGACGAGGACCAGCGTGTCGAAAGCTTCGATAATTTTGTTGATATCGGAAGAGAAGAAAATTTCGTCGACATCGAAATGAACACTCGTGAGGTAAGCGGGATTGTGCCCAAGACGTTTGAAATCTTCGATTCTGTCGTCACGTCTCATATACCATCCGATGTAATGAGTATGACTTACTACAATCTTTGCAATGGCTGTTGCCCAGCTTCCACCGCCGATAATGGCTATCTTACCGCAGTTGTAATTCATCATTCATTATTTCCTGTTCGATTCTTTTCAAATCATACGTTATCCTTCCGACTGCAGAGCGCGCTTCGATCAGTTTCTATTATCAGATCGAGGCGGTATGATGAATCAAGCGTTACTTTTGTCGATCCATTGCTGGAATTGTTCGACCTTTGGATTCTTGAATCCCAGCTTATATTTTTTGTTCACTTCGCAAACGTGCATCTGCAAAGCTTGCGCCTTGACGTTGCGGATATCCGAGACCAGATTGTACCCGGCCTTTCTGAATACGGGCACCCATTGCTCTGGAACACCCAGTTCGGCCCACTCGGCTACTGTGCTTTGCGGCATTTTCTTTTCGGGTTTCATCTGCGGGAAGAACAGCACTTCCTGGATAAAGGTCTTGCCCGTCATGAGCATCACCAGCCGGTCGATGCCGATGCCGATACCCGATGTAGGCGGCATGCCGTATTGCAGCGCCCGTAAGAAATCTTGATCGATAATCATGGCTTCGTCATCACCTTTGTCTGCCAGTCGCATTTGTTCCATGAAGCGTTCTTCCTGGTCGATGGGATCGTTCAGCTCCGAATACGCATTGGCCAATTCTTTACCGTTAACCATCAACTCGAATCGTTCGGTCAGTCCTTTCTTCGAGCGGTGCATCTTGGTAAGGGGCGACATTTCGACAGGGTAGTCGGTAATGAATGTGGGCTGAATATAGGTCGATTCGCAGAATTCGCCAAAGATTTCGTCTATCAGCTTGCCTTTGCCCATGCGTTCGTCTACTTCCATGTTCAGCTTTTTGCATACCTCTCGAATCTCGTCTTCGCTCTTATCAGTTAGGTCGAATCCTGTTTTCTCGCGGATGGCTTCGAGGATGGGCAGACGTCGATACGGTGCTTTAAAGCTCACGATGTTGCCGTCTATTTCGCGTTCGGTGGTTCCGTTGACGGCGATGCAGATGGTTTCGAGCAGTTTTTCGGTGAAAGACATCATCCAGTTGTAATCCTTATACTGTACATACAGCTCCATGCAGGTGAACTCGGGGTTGTGGTTGCGATCCATACCTTCGTTGCGGAAGTTCTTCCCTATTTCGTAAACCCCTTCGAAACCTCCTACGATGAGCCGTTTCAGATACAGTTCCGTAGCGATTCGCATGTACATGTCGATGTTCAGGGCGTTGAAATGTGTTGTGAAGGGGCGCGCGCTGGCTCCGCCTGCGATGGCTTGCAGGGTTGGCGTCTCGACCTCTGTGTAGCCGGCCTCGTCGAGCACCCGGCGCATGGTTCGTATCACCGTGGCGCGCTGCAGAAAGGTTTCTTTCACGCCGTCGTTCACTACCAGGTCGACATATCGCTGACGATAGCGCAACTCGGGATCGTCGAATTTATCGTAAGCCACACCGTCTTTGTATTTCACGATGGGCAGCGGTTTCAGTGCTTTGCTCAGCAGCGTAAGGCTCTGTGCATGCACGGATATTTCGCCTGTCTGTGTTCTGAAAACATAGCCTTTGATACCGACGAAGTCGCCGATATCCATCAGCCGTTTGAAAATTGTATTATAAAGTTCTTTATTGTCGCCGGGACAGATATCGTCGCGTGTAATGTAAACCTGTATGCGCCCTTTCGAGTCTTGCAGTTCGATAAAGCTGGCTTTCCCCATGACGCGTCTCGTCATCATTCTGCCTGCAATGGCAACCGTGCGTTTCGCATCTTCGTCCTTGAAGTCCGATTTTATATCTGTGCTAAACGCATTGGTTGGAAATTCTGCTGCCGGATAAGGGTCGATACCCATGTCGCGTAACTCTTGCAAACTTTGTCGGCGACCGATCTCTTGTTCACTCAACTCTAAAACGTTCATAGCTGTTATTTCGCTTATTTATACGGTTGCAAAAGTACGAATTTATTCTGAACAGGCCTATTCTTGTTCCTTATTATTGCGCGTGTAGCCAGAATACCTATCATTAGGGATTGGGGGCGTAGCAGAAAACATCTACTTTTGCCACGCTAAACACAAAGAATGATGAAAAGAATGATAAAAGGTTTTCAGCTTATCGCTTTATTGTTGATGTTGGTAGCAAGTACTACGATTTCTGCACAGCAAACGTTTCCTTATCAAGGTGCCGTATCGCACGATGGGCACCAAGAGCACAGTCGGTTTTTTGTCGGTGGTGCCGTTACTTATTGGAATGATACCGAGGCGAAGGCGCAGACGTTCGATTTCTGTCCTGAGTTCGGTTATCTGTTCAACGACAGTTGGGGCATCGGCATGATGCTCGGCCTGGAGTATGACAAAGAGACTAAAAACAATGTGCAATTCTCTTCGCACGGGCTGAAGGTGGCACCTTTCGCACGTTATTATTATCACCATCGCGGTCCGTTCAATCTTTACATGGATGGAGGGGTAGCGTTGAATTGGACCAGCGAGAAGAATCATGCGACCCAGTCGACCGACCGAACTAACGGATTCGAGATCGGAATACGTCCCGGGGCTTGCGTCGACCTTACTGAAGGTTTGTGCCTGTGTCTGCGAATGGGTTTCATCGGTTATCGTAACCGTTTTACGATGGGCGAAGAACAGCGTATCGGCCATGATGGCTTCGGACTGCGTTTTGCACCTGAAGAGTTGATGATAGGACTTGAATTGGAGTTCTGATCATTTTCGAGAACATCTCGGCGCGCGATCAATACGCCATTTTTTCAGAACAGGGCACTCACTGAGCGACTCAAAAGTACCGTCTGACACCCAGAAGATGGTTTTGAGTCACTCAATGGCATGAATCGGCTGTGGTTCATCGCTGGGGATCGTAGTCTTTGAAGTATTTCCACAATGGCGCTATCATCATGGCCTGATGAAAGTCGCCGCGGCACAGCATGTCGTAAACCTCGCGCTTGGATTTTAAAAAGAACTCGATGTCTTCGGTCGCATCCAAGTGTTGGCTGTCGACTCGTTGCACACCTTTTGCCACGAAACAATGGCACCGGTTAGTCATACTGCCCGGATTGGGTGCAATGGTCATCAGTTTGTGCCATTCGCCGCCTTCGTATCCCGTTTCTTCCCACAGCTCTCGCTGTGCAGCCGCCAAAACATCTTCGCCTTTTTCTGCCACGCCTGCACATATCTCGGTCGATACTTCGCCCAAGGCGTACCGGTATTGCTGCTCGATGATGAGGCGCCCTTCGGTGTCTTCGGCTATGACATTAACCCACTCGGGGTATTCTAGCACGTAGTATTCGTTGTGAACCGTACCGTTGGGCAGTTTTACTGTGTCGCGCCTGACGGTTAGCCACGGTCGTTCGAAGAGATATTCCGACGACAGTTTTTCCCATTTCTTAATAGCCATATTCTTTATTTTTTATTGTTGTTTATTTCGAGATATGCTGGCCCACAACGTAGCCGGTTGTCCAGGCCGCTTGCAGGTTGAAACCGCCGGTAATGGCGTCGATGTCGAGTACTTCGCCGGCAAAGAACAGGTTCGGACAGCGTTTGCTCGCTAACGTATAGAGATGGATGTCGGCCAGACTGATTCCGCCGCAAGTCACAAATTCGTCTTTCCACACGCCCTTGCCCGAAACATCGTAAATATCGTTGGTCAGTGTTTCTACCATTTTATTCAGTCCCTTTCGCCCCAATTCGCTCCATTTTTTATCGGCGGGCATCGCCATACGGTCGATGAGATAAGTCCAATGACGGTTCGAAAGATGATACGGTCGGATGCTGTTCAGCTGTTTTTGCCTATTCTGATCAATGATGTTGGTCAGTTGCCGTTCAACGCTGGCATTGTAGGTTTCGTGCACCCAGTTGACTGCCACCCGAAAGCGGTATGCGCGCTCGGCAATGTAACGCGCAGCATATGACGACAGCTTTAGCGTTGCCGGTCCGCTTATTCCCCAATGAGTTATCAACAACGCCCCCTCGCTGCGCAGCTTGGTCGCCGGTACAGACAGATAGACCGGGTCGGCCACGGTGCCCATCAGGGCGCGAAGCCGTGCATCGGGAATATTGAAAGTAAACAGCGAAGGGACGGGTTGTTCGATGCAATGGCCGATGTCGGCCAGGTATTGCAACGATTCAATTCGCGGCGAACCGCCCGTCGCAATAGCAACACGATTGAAAATCTGCGTGGGCCGATTCTTGAAATGGAGTTCGAGGTAGCCGTCGTGCATCGGTCGGATCGATTCGAGCACATACGCCGTACTGATTTCAATGCCCAGTCGCCGTGCTTCGCGCGTCAAGCAATCGACAATGGTCTGCGAGCTTTGCGATTGCGGAAACACGCATTCGTCGGGCTGAACGGTAAGCGCCACGCCTCGGCTCTCGAACCACCGACACGTGTCGTGGTTGCTGAAGGCATTGAACAAGCGTTTCATCAGTTTGTCGCCCCGCGGATATGCCTGCTTCAGATCGGTGATGCGGGCAAACGAATTAGTAAGGTTGCAACGGCCGCCGCCGGTCATCTCGACTTTTGTCAACACCCTGCTCGACTTTTCGAAGATAACGATGTGCGCTTCGGGTGCATGCTGTTTGGCGGTAATGGCGGCAAAAAAGCCGGCTGCACCGCCTCCTATGATGGCGATATTGAGCATAGATGCGTTCTGAAAATTTGCCGTGCGAAGGTACGAAGAATTAAACTGCCCGACAAATAATCGGACAGATCGCACAAGCTCGCTCCGAAAATGAGTCATTGTTCTTTTGATCGGTTCTCCTTTTTGTCGTACCTTTGTGTACGTAGAAAATAAAACGACAATGGATTTAGAACGACTCAAAGATGTTATCAAGCGGCAGGACGGGCTTTCGAATACACTGGGAATGGAGTTTATCTCTACGCCCGAGCCCGATACTTGCATGGCAAAAATGCAAGTGAATGAGAGGAACAAGCAGGTATTCGGATTCCTTAGCGGGGGTGCTTCGTTGGCTTTGGCCGAAAATTTGGCCGGCGTCGGCAGCATGGCGATATGCCCTGACCGCATAAGTGTGGGCATCAGCGTAAGCGGCAATCATATTCGATCGGTTTTAGAGGGCGATACCGTAACGGCCTATGCCCGCCTGCAGCATAAAGGCGGTACGCTGCATCAGTGGCATATCGAGATAAAAGATGGCAAAGACCAATTGATTTCTACCGTCCAAGTCATCAATTATGTGCTGCATAAACCGAAGAAATGATCAACGAAGCCTATTATCGGTTGCCTTATAGCCAATATTACACCCATCTGACTCAAATACAGGGAGCGCCTGTCGAGCTGCATTCATTGGCAGATCTCAACAGCCAGTCGGGGTTTGTTATCGCCCCTTTCGTTCCTTCTGTTGCCGAACCGATTGTTTTATTGCACCCCGACAAGATAACGAATCATGCCATACAGGCGGCAGAAGCGTCGGCTTATGCGCTTGTCTCAAAAACCGACGACCGAACAACCTACAGCCGCGATTTCGAACGATTCCATGCACAGTTGGCCAATGGAACATTCAGCAAAATCGTACTGGCTCGTTGCCAAGAGCGAACCTACGAAACGTCCGTCGACGCCAAACGGTTGTTCGTAAAAGCCTGC
Source organism: uncultured Prevotella sp. (assembly GCA_963515815.1). GTDB lineage: Bacteria > Bacteroidota > Bacteroidia > Bacteroidales > Bacteroidaceae > Prevotella. The sequence continues at coordinate 2,772 of CAUQAO010000073.1, read as the reverse complement.
AAACGTTATCCGCGTATGTTCATCGTGCTGGTGTCGACCGCGAAAAGCGGAACTTGGCTGATGGCAACTCCCGAAATCTTATTGAGAGCCGATGGTACACGATGGTACACGATGGCCTTGGCCGGAACGATGAAACTGACAGGATATCGGCTCGGTTTCGACGATCCGCCCTCGAAAGAATTGCGAAAAACCGAAGAGCAGATGCCTACCTGGTCGGACAAGAATATTCAGGAACAACGTTACGTTTCTACTTACATCGCCCGGAACCTGAGCCGTTTTGCCAAGAATATAACCGAACAGGGGCCTTATACTGTGCGAGCAGCCGATCTGGTTCATTTGCGCAGCGACTTTGCTTTTGATCTTCGCGACGGCAACAAGATAGGCGAGCTTTTGGAAACGTTGCATCCGACGCCTGCCGTTTGCGGACTTCCGAAGCAGCCCTCTCGCCGCTTTATCATCGCCAACGAACACCACCCGCGCAGTTACTACAGCGGCTTTGCAGGATGGCTGAACCCTGCCGGCCGAACTTTCTTATACGTCTCGCTGCGCTGCATGCGAATACGCGATCGGCAGTGCCTGTTGTTTGCCGGCGGCGGCTTACTTCCGGACAGCACAGAAGAGCAGGAATGGGAAGAGACAGAAGCCAAGATGGAAACGATGAAGCGGCTGCTTGAAGACTGAGCCCCCCGCCTATAAAAAGAACGTATGTATAGCAATAAAGAAAACGTCAATATACTGACATCGCTTTTCGTAGCGCACGGCATCCGACATGCTGTTGTATGTCCCGGTTCGCGCAATGCCCCCATCGTGCATAACCTGAACGAATGCCCCCACATCGTGTGCCATTCTGTTACCGACGAGCGGTCGGCAGGTTTCTATGCACTCGGCATGGCTCAACAGCTGGAGCAGCCGGTCGTGATTTGTGTCACTTCCGGATCGGCATTGCTCAATGTAGCACCGCCTGTTGCCGAAGCCTTTTACCGGCACGTTCCGCTGGTCGTGGTTTCGGCCGATCGCCCCCAGGCTTGGATCGATCAGCAAGACGGACAGACGTTGCCGCAGCACGATGCCTTAGGTCGTTTTGTCAAGCAGGCGGTTTCGCTGCCCGAACCTGCCGACGATGAGCAACGCTGGTATTGTAATCGGCTGGCCAACGAAGCTTTGATTACCTGTCGGCGGCACGGCGGATCGCCGGTTCATGTCAATGTGCCCATTACCGAGCCGATGTTCAAGTTCGACCAGCCTGCATTGCCCTGCGAACGAAAGATAACGCTCGAAGAAGCATTTGCCGAAACTTGCCATTGCCCTGCGTTCGAAAACGATTTCTTCAGTGCCAAACGGCCGCTGATCGTTGTCGGACAGCTAAGCCATAGCGAAGCCTGCGCTGTGAGTCATTTCGTGCGTTTCATGCGCCGGCATGTAGCGGTTGCGTACGAATGTATGTCTACCGGCGGGAACCTATCTGGCAACGATCCCGACCTGCAACCGCCCCTGCATCTCGATCTGGTTTTCAAGAGGCTGAGCAAGGAAAAGAAAAGCCATTGGCCCGACCTTATTCTTTACGTCGGAGGCATGTTCGTTGGCAAAACGTTGAAAGACTTTTTGCGCCAAGCCCACGATTCGAAAACCTGGATCGTCAATAGCGAGGGAACCGTTTACGACACCTTCAAAAACCTGTGCGGTGTGATCGAAGCTCGGCCCGTCGCCGTGCTTCGGCGCTTGCATACGCTGACCGAAAAGCGCGAGCAGCTGCACGAACTGCATTTCGATAAAACATTCCATTCGCTATGGACCGCGACCACGCGTGCCGTCAGCGACAAAGTTCAATCGCTTGCGTTCTCCTATTCGCAGTTATCCGTTGTGATGCATTTTTTCAGCTTGCTGCCTACGCCCGAAACCTATCATATTCATGCTGCCAACAGCATGCCGATAAGGTTGGTAAATCTGTTTGCCTACGATTACGTTTACTGCAACCGAGGCGTCAACGGCATCGAGGGAAGCCTTTCTGCGGCCGCAGGCTGTTCGCTCGTCACGCCGAACACGGTTTACTGCATCATCGGCGATTTGAGCTTTTTCTACGACCAAAATGCGCTATGGCACAACTTGAAGCCGAACCTCAAAGTGCTGTTGCTGAACAATGGCGGCGGCGGCATCTTCGCATCATTGCCCGGTCTGAAAGAGAGCAGTGCCTATCGGCCGCTGATCTCGGCCCGGCACAAGGCATCGGCACAAGGCATCTGCATGCAAAACAATGCAGCGTATCTGTCGGCGCACAACGAAGACGAACTACGTGAACAAATAGACCGCTTTATGCATGCCGACTTCGATCGGCCGGTCGTCTTCGAGGTCTTCACCTCGCAAGAGCAAGACGAACAGGCCATGCGCCTCTACAAACAAGCCGAAGCCCCGGAACCATACAGCGAAAGCAGAAATACCTGAAAAAAAGCCATTGCCGTACGGTAAAAATCAATCGAAAGTCCGGCGTTCTTCCGTCCGGCATTCGGCAATGGCATTAAAACTCCATTTTTGATCCTTCCGCGTTGTGCGGAGACACCTAAAACATATTTTACCTACTGTTGTTGCACGACATCAGGTGGTAAAACATATTTTATGCCCCGTTGTTGCGCAACATCAGGTGGTAAAACATATTTTAGGTCCCGTTGTTGCACGACATCAGGTGGTAAAACATATTTTATGCCCCGTTGTTGCACGACATCAGGTGGTAAAACACATTTTAGGTCCCGTTGTTGCACGACATCAGGTGGTAAAACA
>CAUQAO010000072.1:0-11274 GCA_963515815.1 uncultured Prevotella sp. | reverse complement strand
ACCTGGTTGCACGCGTCAGCCGATGCCGCGGAACGAAAACAACCTGGTTGCACGCGTCAGCCGATGCCGCGGAACGAAAACAACCTGGTTGCACGCATCAGCCGATGCCGCGGAACAAAAACAACCTGGTTGCACGGGCCAGCCGATGCCGCGGAACAAAAACAACCTGGTTGCACGGCGAAAGCGGGCAAAAATTCAGGCTTTCCTTGGCGTTTGTTCCCAACTTGCACTATCTTTGCATAAGATAAAATCATGTAGAAACCCGAAAAATATGAGAGAAAATATAGACTGCTTTTTACCATGCGAAGACCTGAATTCGATTGAAAACACACTAAACGATTTACGACAAAACAAGTGCGTTCAATACATCTTCTTACTGGTATCCGAGGATTTCGCCCGCGAAAACGAAGCACCACACGATTGTAGTTTTCTAACAACCAACCACCCGCAGTCGGCACAAGCCATGCGCAAAATGGCACAACAGGCCAGCGCCACCTTTATATTATATAGCCGCAAACCAACACCCTTCGAACTGGGGTACGGCGCATTAGACCGTATGCTGCGCGTAGCGACAGACTCGGATGCCGCATGCGTCTACAGCGACCGGTACACCATGACCAACGGCAAACGACAAAAACATCCGACGATAGACTATCAGCCGGGCAGCCTTCGCGACGACTTCGACTTCGGACAACTGATGCTGTTCAGAACATCGCTGTGCAAAACCTTCGCCCGGCAAACCGAACAGACCGACTATCTGTATGCCGGATTATACGACCTGCGACTGTTCATCGGCCGACAAGGCAGCATCTTCCATATCAACGAACTGCTCTACACCGAACTCGAACTCGATAACAGAAAAAGCGGCGAACGACAATTCGACTATGTCGACCCGCGCAACCGGGAAGCGCAACTCGAAATGGAACAAGCCGCAACGAACCACCTCGAAGCCATCGGCGCCAAAATCGATACAACGATGTACGGCCGGCCCGACTTCAACGAACAGTCTTTCGATTACGAAGCCTCGGTCATCATCCCGGTATTCAATCGCGAAAAAACCATCGCCGATGCCGTCGGCTCGGCCCTGTCGCAACAAACAACATTTCGATACAACATAATCGTGGTCGATAACCACTCTACCGACCGCACAACCGAAATTCTCTCAGAACTGGCCGCACAGAATGAACAGCTGATACACCTCGTGCCGCAACAAACCGATCTGGGCATCGGCGGCTGCTGGAATGTGGCCGTCGACGACTGCCGCTGCGGGCGGTTCGCCATCCAGTTAGACAGCGACGACCTGTACGCTACACCGCAAACACTGCAACGCATGGTCGACGAATTTTACAAACAAGGAGCAGCCATGATGATCGGCAGCTACCGCATGTGCAATTTCAATCTGCAAACCCTGCCCCCGGGATTGATAGACCACCGCGAATGGACCGACGAAAACGGACCTAACAACGCCATTCGCATCAACGGCTTGGGAGCTCCGCGCGGATTCTTCACACCACTGTTGCGCCAAATTCAGCTGCCCAACACCAGCTACGGCGAAGATTATGCACTGGGGCTGATCTTCTCGCGGCAATATAAAATCGGCCGCATCTTCGACGAACTGTATCTTTGCCGGCGATGGGACGGAAACAGCGATCATGCACTGAGCATCGACAAACAAAACGCCAATAACCTGTACAAAGACCGCCTGCGCACGTTAGAAATAACAGCTCGGCAACTGATGACGAGCGGCAAACAACCCGAACCGGTCGACGGCGCACTGCAACGCTTCGCAAACAGGCAACTCGAAATATGGAGCGATGCCCACCAGCGGTTTCGCGAACTGAAAAACGTGCAGACAAAAGAAATCGTCGTAGCCGACTGTGCCCTAACCGTACAGTTCAATCCGGCACGCATGGTCTCGACAGCCGCCAAAATCGACAGCCGGAGCCTGGCCCACCGCCCCTGCTTCTTGTGCGAAAAAAACCGGCCGGCAGTGCAGATGAGTAAAAACATCGACAACAACTTCGAACTGCTGATCAACCCCTTTCCCATCCTGCCCGAACACTATACCATCCCGCTGCGCAGGCACGAACCCCAACAGATAGCCCCCCACTACGCCGAAATACACCGGCTCTTAACCGAATACCCCGAACTGACGGTATTCTACAACGGCCCGCTATGCGGCGCATCGGCCCCCGATCACATGCACTTTCAGGCAGTGAAAAGCGGAGCGCTGCCGCTGCAACAATCCTGGCAACGGCTCGCACACACGTTAGAACCGCTGATAACGCTCGGCGAAGACGAATGTCTGGCCATCGTTAAAGGACTCCCGTGCCACGCCTTCGTTATCAAAAGCCGGAGCGACAAGACCGACGAACAGCTGTTTCGGCAACTCTACCAAGCTCTACCGATACCGGAAGGCAGCATAGAACCGATGATGAATATCGTAGCCTGGCGTCAGCAAGACGACTACCTGTCAGTGGTCTTCCCACGGAAGAAACATCGCCCCGACTGCTACTTCGCCCAAGACGACAGCCAAATGCTGATAAGTCCCGGAGCATTGGATATGGCCGGCCTGATCATTACACCGCGTCAAGAAGATTTCGAACGCATCACCGCCCGTCAATTGCACGGAATTCTCCAAGAAATGACTATTTCCGACAAAGATATGGCAACCGTATCGCATCTGCTACGACAGTCGGCTGCCAACGAAGCCTCGCCGCTCACTTCCGTCGATCGCTATCAAGAACCGAATGTGTCGGTCGGCATCGTTGCAGCAGAAGAAATACAATTCACGCTCAACAAAAACTATTTAGCCAAAGGCGAAACAATAACGGGACCACAAAGCGTGCACTTCTCAGAAGGCGGAATCATGTGGAATGGAAACCGATACCGCGAATTGACGTTCACGCCCCATACGCCGAACGCCTCTTTCTCGCTGAACGATGTAACGATCGGCGTAAATTTCCACTGGGAAAGAAAAGAAACGCAAACCTTTTGGGGAGCACTGAAATTAGTCGTCGACGGCGAAAAAATATACGCCATCAACGACCTGCCGATAGAAAAATACCTGGAGAGCGTTATTTCGAGCGAGATGAAAGCCACCTCGTCGTTAGAGTTGCTCAAGGCACATGCCGTCATTTCGCGCAGCTGGCTATTGGCACAGATGGAGAAACGAAAAACGCTGAAAGAAACAGACAACAGCTTTTTCTCATTCATCAAGAACGACGACGAACTGATTAAATGGTACGACAGAGAAGACCATACACTTTTCGACGTATGTGCCGACGATCATTGCCAACGCTATCAAGGCATCACGAAAGAGACAAGTCCGTACGTCAGCGAGGCCATTCGCCGCACACGCGGACAGATATTGATGGCAGAAGACGGAATATGCGATGCACGTTTCAGTAAATGTTGCGGCGGCATCAGCGAAGAGTTCGAATACTGTTGGGAAAACGAATACAAACCGTATCTGGTTGCCGTGCGCGATCTGAAAAGCGAAGACTGTACCTCGCCGATGCCGCTTATCGATCTCACCATTGAGAAGAACGCCGAGAAATGGATCAGAAGCGCACCGGAAGCTTTCTGCAACACACAAGAAAAAAAGATTCTTGCTCAGATACTGAACGACTACGACCAAGAAACGGCCGACTTCTACCGCTGGACCGTTAGCTACGAACAAACCGAATTGTGCCGATTGATAGAAGAGAAATTGAAAATGACATTCGGAGCCATCCTCGACCTCGTTCCCGAAGAACGCGGCAAAAGCGGGCGCATATCCAAACTGAAGATCGTGGGCAGCGAACGGGTTTTTACCATCGGAAAAGAATTGGAAATAAGAAGAACGCTAAGCGACACCCATCTTTACAGTTCTGCTTTCGTCGTAGACAAAAAGAAGATCGTCGATGGCATTCCGCAGCAGTTCGTCCTGACCGGCGCCGGATGGGGACACGGCGTAGGGCTCTGCCAAATAGGCGCGGCCATGATGGGCGAAAAAGGTTACGCATATAACGATATTCTGGCGCACTATTATCACAGCGCGAAGATCAGGCAGATATACAAATAAGCAGAAAACGGAAAACCCAAACCGATAACTTTGAACAAACAATACACAAGCAGATGAAACATAGAAATCCGTGGAGCTGGATACCGACATTATACTTCGCAGAGGGGTTGCCCTATGTAGCCGTTATGACCATTTCGGTGATCATGTACAAACGATTGGGCATTTCGAATACCGACATCGCCCTTTATACCGGCTGGTTATACTTGCCATGGGTCATCAAACCCTTTTGGAGCCCGTTTGTAGATCTGATCAAAACGAAGCGTTGGTGGGTGTTCACCATGCAGTGGATACTGGCATTGGCCTTTGCGGGCATTGCTTTTACCATTCCCACCTCGCTGTTTTTCCAGCTCACGTTAGCCGTCTTCTGGCTGGTAGCATTTACGTCGGCTACACACGATATCGCCGCCGACGGTTTCTACATGCACGCCCTCTCTGAACATGAACAGTCGCTGTACGTAGGCATCCGAAGCACTTTTTATCGCATAGCCACCGTGGCTGGACAAGGTTTGCTGGTTATCTTGGCCGGACTTATCGAGACCAACACCGGACTGGAACCGGCACAGTTGCGCATATCGGCTTTACCCGAGTTGCAGAATAAGATAGAACTACCCGTCTTCGGGCAAGCGCCTGACGCGTCGCGCCCCATTCACTTCGAATATACGACTGCAGAGATACGAACCGGCGTTACCGCGTCCGCTGGCGATCAGCCGAAAATAGTATCGCTCACCGACGAGATTGCCCGCCTGAACCGCCGCAACCGTTTTGTACGATCCGAAATTGAAGGAACCACCAAAACCGCCATAAAAACTGAAAGCGGTTTTACGCGCTGGCTACGCAATCGGTTCGGCGAACAACCGCGGCAAAGCGCTACGACCGTCGACAACGCCGTAGCAGTAGGCGTACGGCTTTCGAAGCAACCCGAGCAAGGAAAAACTATCGTTCTAAACGTCAACTTCAAGAACGGCGACCGGAGCATAGAACTGGAACAAAAGAAATTGGCTACACGATTCGAGTTTACTGCCGACAACTGGAACAAGACAGCCTATCTTTTATTCCGCATCGACCATAAAATCAAAACCGCCACATCGGCCACCTTCGAAGGCACGTCGGGCAACATACCGCTGGCATGGATGGTTGTGTTCGGCATTCTTGCTGCGTTTTTCCTGCTGACGAGTATTTACCACAGCTGGATTTTGCCGCGGTCGGCTACCGACAAAGCCGTAAAAGAGGTCGATGCCGGCAATCTGCTGCAAGGTTTTTTAGACACCTTCAAGAGCTTCTTCGGCAAGCGACAGGTATGGATAGCCATTGCCTTCATGCTGCTGTACCGGCTTCCCGAAGCACAATTAGTAAAACTCATCAATCCGTTCCTGTTAGATCCGTTAGATCGAGGCGGCCTCGGTTTAACCACCGGCCAGGTAGGATTCGTGTACGGAACGGTCGGCATCATCGGACTAACCTTGGGCGGAATTATCGGCGGAGTGGTGGCCGCGAAGGGCGGGCTGAAGCGTTGGTTATGGCCGATGGCATGGAGCATGTCGCTCACCTGTCTCACCTTCGTGTACCTGAGTTACGCACAAACCCAGTCGCTCGTCACGATCAATGCCTGCGTCTTCTTAGAACAGTTCGGCTACGGCTTCGGTTTCACGGCCTACATGCTATACCTGATCTACTTTTCCGAAGGCGAAAACAAAACCTCTCATTATGCCATCTGCACCGGCTTCATGGCTTTGGGCATGATGCTGCCGGGCATGGCGGCCGGATGGCTGCAAGAGACCATCGGCTATCGCCATTTCTTCGTGTGGACCATGATATGCTGCCTGGCCACCATCGGCGTATGCGCCTTTATCCATATCGACGAACAATTCGGTAAAAAAACAACGTAGAGAAAGAATATGAACCGAATCGGCCAACAAATCTCCACCGCGCCGGCAAGCCCCCGGCGCAACGTCAAGATCGCTTGGCGATGGATGCCCACGCTATTCCTTAGCAAGGGGCTGGCCTACGTGGTGCTGCTGTTCGTCTCGGTGGTTGTTTACAAACGTTTCGGCCTCGCCAATTCTTCGATAACCCTCTACACTTCGTGGCTCATGCTACCCTGCGTTTTGCGGCCGCTGCTCGCCGTCTTCGTACAGTCGGGCCACTACAACCGGCGATGGATTCTGATAACCGAAGCCCTGATTGCCGCCGCGGTGGCCGCCATCGGCTATACGCTCAACACAGCCGCATGGCTGCCGGGGTCGCTGTTCTTCTTGTGGGTCATCGCCATGGCCAACATCTTTCACGACATCGCTTCCGACAAATTCGCCCTGAAAGCCCTCTCTTGCCATCGCGTTTCGTCGCTGCGCATCTTCAAGCAGATGATCTACCGCCTGGCCTTGCTCGTGGGCATGGGTCTGCTGATGATGATCGGCGGAAACTTAGAGGTCGTGACACGCAGCGTAAGAAGCTCGTGGAGCACCGTTCTGTACATCCTCAGCGCTGTGTTCGTAGTGCTGACCGTGGTACATCTTGTTACGTTACCGCACGCGGCAATCGGCCGACGCGAACGCAAGACCCGTGCCACCGACATGTTTTACGCCCTGCTCAACACCAGCGCCGACCTTATTCGCACCCCCCGCTCGTGGCCCGGACTGCTCTTTCTGTCGTTCTTTCTGCTGCCCGCCGCCTTGCTTTCGCGCGTTTCCATCCTCTTCATGCTCGATTTGGGAAGTAGCGGCGGCATCGGTCTTTCGCCCCAAGAATTCGGCTACGTGCAAGGCACCATCGGCATCTTTGCACTCATCATCGGCGGCGCGGCCGGCACATGGGCCATTCGCCGCTACGGTCTGAAAAAAATGCTGCCCATCATGGCGCTCGCCACCATCGTTCCCAATCCGGTTTATGTTTATCTGAGTTTTGTCCTGCCCTCCCACCTCGCATGGATAACGCTGTGCGTGTTCGTACAGCAGCTATGCTATGCCTTCGGTCTCTCGGCCTACGTGCGTTATCTGGTTTACTACACCGAGGTGAAGCGCTTTGCCACCTACGCCCTCGGCATGTCGCTGGTCTATGCGGCCATGATGATCCCCTCGTCCATTTCCGGGTCGTTGCAAGAGGCTTTAGGCTACCGCATGTTTTTCGTCACAACCGCCTGCTGCGGTTTGGCAACCCTTGTTGCTACGGCCATTGTGATGACCGATCCGAAATTAGATCAAGAAACACCGACAGATAACGCATAACGGTCTGTTTTATCCCGAACACATTGCTTTTCTGCTGTTCGTCAGCCATGGCGGCCGCGAAAAAAAAGTTCAGATGCCGTCAGCCATGGCTGACGTGAGTAAAACAACTGTTTTGGTGTCGGCAGCCATGGCTGATTTGAGTAAAACACCTGTTTTGGTGTCGGCAGCCATGGCTGATTTGAGTAAAACAACTGTTTTGGTGCCGGCAGCCATGGCCGACGTGAGTAAAACACCTGTTTTGGTGCCGGCAGCCATGGCCGACGCAATAAAATAAATTGGTTTTGTGTCGACAGAATATTCCGTTTCCATTTCCCGAGGTCGTTTTACCTCGACAAAATATTCTACCTTGATTTATCGATAAACCTTTGCCGGCCGTTCGCCCCGCAACACCGAAAGGGCATTCTGGGCCATGGCCAGCATTTCGTCTTCGCCCGGATAACACACCACGGGAGCAATAAAATCGATGCGCCGACGCAAACGGCTCACCACGTACTCGGCATAAGCGATGCCGCCCGTGAGCAGAATGGCGTCGACCCGCCCGCAAAGCACAGCCGACTGGGCCGCAATGTTCTTAGCCACGTGGTAAATCATGGCATCGAGCACCAGCTCGGCCTGTGCGTCGCCCGCCGCTATGCGGCGTATCACCTCCTTCACGTCGTTGGTGCCCAGATGAGCCGTCAGCCCGGCATGCCCGCTGATTTTTTGCAGCAGCTGCACCTCGGTAAAGCGCCCGCTGAAACAAAGCCTGATCAAATCGCCCGCCGGCAACGAACCGGCACGCTCGGGCGAGAAAGGTCCCTCGCCGTTCAGGGCGTTGTTGGCATCGACGGCTCTGCCGCAGTCGTGCGCCGCCACCGATATTCCCCCGCCCAGATGGCACACGATCAGCCGCAGGTCTTCGTACCGCCGACCCACGTCGTGCGCATACCGCCGGGCGATGGCCTTCTGGTTGAGCGCATGCCAGATACAGATGCGCGGCATAAGCGGCGATCCGCTGATACGGGCCAGGGGCGACAGCTCGTCTACCACGCCCGGATCGGCAATCAACGCGCGACACGCAGGAATGTTTTTCGCAATGTCGTAAGCCAAAAAACAGCCCAGGTCGCAAACGTGCTGATGAATGGCCCGGCGCGTAACGTCGAGCATATACTCGTTCACCTCGTAAACGCCGCCCTCGACCGGCTTGGCCAATCCGCCACGGCCGATAACAGCATCGAAATCGAAAACGATGCCCTCCGTCTGCAACGCCGAGAGAATGACTTGCCGCCTGAATTCGAACTGATTCATCGGCTCGGAAAAGCGTTCCAGATCGTCGGTCGAATGCCGGATATTCTGCGAAAACACAAGGCGTTCATCTTCGTAAACCGCCACTTTGGTCGACGTCGATCCCGGATTGATACTGAGAATGCGATACATGAATAATTGTTTGTTTTGATACGAAAAAACTAAACTGCCGGCCCGTCAAGGCAAGCCAGCGCCAAGCTGTTGAACTTCGAGTCGCTGTCGTCGCCCCTCGACGGCAACACCACCGGCACCATCGTGCCCTGCAACATACCCGCTACCAGGGCGCCGGCAAACAGCGTAACGGTTTTGTAAAACAGATTGCCCGACTCGATATCGGGAAAAATTAGCGCGTCGGCCGCTCCACACAGCGGCGAGTCGATATGCTTCGCGTGCATGCTCTGTACACTGCACGACACCCTCAGATCCAGCGGCCCATCTACCACACAAGGGCCGAATGCCCCGCGCTGCGCCTCAGTTATCAAATCGGCATACCCCACAGTAAACGGAAAGTGCTTCGCGTTGGGCTTCTCCGAACAATGCAGCAGCGCAACCTTCGGACACGCCACCCCAAAGCGCCGACAAAGCGCCGTGAGATACTCTATTTGCGCGAAACGCTGCACCTGTGTAGGATAAGGAATCACCGCCGCATCCGAGAAAAACAGCAACTTATCGTAGGCCGGCACCGAGGCCACGGCCACATGCGTCATGACACGACCGGCAGGCAGCAAACCGTTCGCCTTGTCCAACACGGCGCGCAACAGCACATCCGTACGCACAAGCCCTTTCATCAGCACATCCGCCTGCCCGCCGCGCACCAGCTCTACCGCTTTCAGAGCCGCCGACTCGTCGCTCTCGGCCTCAACAAACGTAACGCGATCGGCGGAAAGTCCCGCCAGATCTGCGCACCCCCGCAGCGCCTCGACACGCCCCACGAAAACTGCCTCGGCCCACCCCTGCTCTACGGCCCGGGCCACCGACCGGCGCGTCGACGCATCGGCCGCACACACTACAGCCACTCGCTTCCGACACGCTTGCCCAGCCAGCTGGCTCACCATATCAGTAAAATTCCGAATCATTTCCATTGCTTTTCTTTCGTTTGTTTCCTTTTTTCACAGGGCCGGCGCATCGCCAACCACGGCAAAGGTACGGCAAATCGTCGAACGTACCAAGCAAAACCTCGACCGTTCTCACGAACAGCCGAGGCCAAAGTGTGTGATACAAATATAAAATAAAGTGTGAACAATAGTTCTTATTCAACAGAGGCGCGTCTGCCGCGCCCGTCGCTATCCGTTTTTAGTATTTTCTGTTTGTCGATGCCGACAAAATATTAATACTTCACGAAGGGACGGACGAGGCCAGGGTTATTCTTGTAAGTAGTATCCCAAGGCATACCTACCATACCTAGGTTGACGCAATAGGCTTGGTTAAAGCGGTACTCAGTACTCGTCCAGTAAGACTTAAAACCTGTCGTAAAAATCGAGGTGCCTCCCACTTGAGTAAAAGCGACATCAACTAGATTTTGATAATAAGCGTAAGCTTTATAAATCCAAGCTATCTTTGCACCAAAGCCCGAAACGACGATTGGCAACAGAAAATCGTTGGCCGATGGCAAGTACCATTGCAGCGCTGGTGAACCGGTATAAGCTACGCCTGGATTATAGTCGGCGGCGGCTTTAAAGGCGAGAAAGTCGGGATTCTGGCCCTTTACCTTATTGCCGGTTACAATGCTGGTTGAATAACTCGGATCCCATGTCTCATCTACACCATTGGTTGTCTGACTGGTAAATGCGTCTTCAGGCATAGTAGACACCATATGCGTGTTGGTTTGCAAGTACCAATATGAATTAGTGGTATTATTGCACCACCGCATCGTTGCCCCTCCATTGGCCTCGTTCAGGGCGATGGCTATGTGGTTATCTTTGTCTACTACCAAAGCGATAGGGGTCTTTGCTGTTGCTGCAGGTGCGCCGCCTATAGCGGTGTCTTTAAAATGACCGGTGGTACCGTCGCTCATCAGGTAAGTATAGTTGGGCTTGAGCTTGATTTTGACAAGATACGATTTGTTCGATTGCATCGATAGCGCGATATTCAACTTTTGGGTAGCAGTGAGGGGCTTCCAAAATACAGTTCCGGCCGAGAAACTAAGTTTCAGGTTAGCGGCCTCGGTGCCAGGCAGAAAATAATGGTAATCGGCGCTTGTGGAAGTATACGCATAATCCTGGCCAAAGTTTGAAGCCGAGTACATGGCTTCGATGTTGGCCGGCGAATTGCAAGTAGAAGGAGTGATAGCTCCATTGGTGGCCGTATAAACTTTTGTTGTCGGATTGTAGGCTATGCTGGCAGGTATAACGTTGGCGGCAGTCTGCTCGAGCGTGGCCGTGATGGCGTTGGGGATGTGCTTCTGGCAGACGAACTGGGTGCGCAGGCGGGCACCGACGTGCTTCATCGTAAATGTGACTTGTTGGTCAGGCTCCTGGTTGATGCTCTCGGCATTTGCTATTCCGATCATCGCCGTTGCAGCTTTGTCGCGTGCAACGGTTAGCTCGTTACCCGATGGAATCACGTCGTCGTTGAAGGCAACGAAGTCGTAAGTGCCGTGAACTAATTTTATGCTACCCTTATTCGCTACATCGGGTGTAAAAGTTCCGCCGTTAAACGTGCCTTTTATTTCGCCTTTAAGGGTTCCGCCCTGGTAAGCGCGGA
>CAUQAO010000071.1:0-11289 GCA_963515815.1 uncultured Prevotella sp. | reverse complement strand
TGGGGTTGCCTTTGGCGTACGAGGCCAGGAGCTGTGTTTTCTGTTCTTGCTGCTGGCTGATGGCTTTTTCGGCTTGCTGCACTTCGTCTTTTTCTTCCTGCGTCAGGTCTTCGGGTTTCTTTTTCTCTTGGCTCTGGCGCAGTGCGGCGAGTCGTGCCTGCTGCCCTTTCAGTTCGCTGAGGATGGGCTTCAGGTCGTTGGCTGTGGCTTGTTCGGCGTTGTCGAGTATTTGCCCTACGAGCGGGTGCTGGCTGTTGAGCACGAGTGTGTACATGTCGGGCATTTGCTGGTAGAAGCCCATGCCGCTTTGGTACTTGCTCATGTCTTTCATTCGGCGCATGTACTCGCTCTGTGTGATGAGTACGGGTTGTGCGTCGGGTCCGATGGCTTGTACTTCGACGTGGATTTCTGTTTTTTCGAGCTGTGGCAGCTGCGATTGGAAGATTTGTGCCAGATTGTCACGTTGTTCGTCGCCGAGGGCATCGTTTTTTGTTTCTTCTTTTGCGATGAGCCGGTCGATGATGTCTGAATCGACGCGTGTGAATCGGCTTTTCTCGAATTTTTGTTCGAACATCGATATGGTAGCTACGTCGAGCTGTCCGTCGAAGAGCAGTACGTCGTAGTTTTTAGCGCGTGCGGCCTCGATGTAGGCGTATTGTTCTTCTTTATCGGTGGCGTAGAGGTAGACGAGCTGGTTGTCTTTGTCGGTTTGCTGGTCTTTGATGAGTGTTTTGTACTCGTCGTAGGTAAAGTATTTTGCGTCTACGTTTTTGAAGAGTGCGAAGTCTTTGGCACGGTCGTAGAAGTCTTCTTGCGACAGCATTCCGTAGTTGATGAATATCTTGAGGTCGTCCCACTTCTGTTCGTAGTCTTTTCGGTTTTCTTTGAAGATGGCTTGCAGGCGGTCGGCCACTTTCTTGGTGATGTAGGTGGATATTTTCTTGACGTTGGCGTCGCTCTGCAGATAGCTTCGGCTTACGTTCAGTGGGATGTCGGGCGAATCGATGACGCCGTGCAGCAGGGTGAGGAAGCTGGGTACGATGCCTTCGACCTGGTCGGTGACGTAAACCTGGTTACAGTAGAGCTGAATTTTGTTGGGTTGCAGCTCGATGTTCGATTTTACGCGCGGAAAGTATAGGATTCCGGTGAGGTTGAAGGGGTAGTCGACGTTGAGGTGTATCCAGAAGAGCGGCTCGTCTTGCAGGGGGTAGAGGGTGCGGTAGAAGCTCTTGTAGTCGTCGTCTTTGAGTGTGGATGGCGTCTTGGTCCAGAGGGGTTCTACGCTGTTGACGATATTGTCTTCGTTAGTTTCGACCTGTTTTCCGTCTTTCCATTCGGTTTTCTTTCCGAAAGCGATGGGGATGGGCAGGAATTTGCAGTATTTGTTGAGCAGCGTTTGTATGCGGGGCTGTTCTAAGAACTCTTTGCAGTCGTCGTCGATGTAGAGCACGATGTCGGTGCCTCGGTCGGCCTTTTCGGTTTCTTCGATGGTGAAGGATGGGCTTCCGTCGCAGGTCCACTTAACGGCTTGTTCGCCGTCGCGATAGCTTTTGGTGATGATCTCTACTTTTTTGCTGACCATGAAGGCGGAGTAGAATCCGAGCCCGAAGTGGCCGATGATGGCGTTGGCGTTTTCTTTGTATTTCTCGACGAAATCGTTGACGCCCGAGAAGGCGATCTGGTTGATGTATTTATCGATCTCTTCGGCATTCATTCCGATACCGTGGTCGCTGATGGTTAGCGTTTGTTTGTCTTTGTCTAAGCTTACACGGACGGTCAGATCACCCTCTTCGCCGGTAAAGTCGCCTTGCTTCGAGAGTGTTTTGAGCTTTTGTGTGGCGTCGATGGCGTTGCTGACAAGTTCGCGAAGAAATATTTCGTGATCCGAATAGAGAAACTTTTTGATTACGGGGAAGATGTTCTCTGTCGTAACCCCGATGTTACCTTTCTGCATATTGATTGATTTTAAAATGTTTTCTTGCCTGAAAAATACAAATAACGTGCCAAACGAAGATCGGATGAAAGCCTCTGTTTTTTGGGGTTCGAACAGCTTTTCGGCTGCGAACGGTCTGCGAGTATGCTTTCATCCGATCGTGACGGTGGGTCGCGTTTCGGCGGTTTATCCGATGGCGATGTCTTGCAGTATTTCGCCCAGCGTGGGGTGGGTGTGTATGATGTCTTTGAGCCGGCCGAGGGTGATGTCCATGTTCATCAGTGCGGCGATTTCTTGCACCAGTTCGGCCGCGTGGGTGCCGTAGATGTGACAACCGATAATGTGGTCGGTTTTATCGCTGACGAGCTTGACCATTCCTTCGGTTTCGCCGATCGACATGGCTCTGCCGTTGGCTCTGTAATATCCCTTTCTGACGGTGCATTCTATGCCTTCGGTCGCGCACATGGCCTCGGTTCGGCCTACGCAAGCGGCCTCGGGGTGGGTGAACACAGCGGCGGGCATGATGTCGAAACGTATGTGGTCGGGCTTTCCGAGGATGTGATTAACGGCTCTGAAGCCTTGAAATGTGGCTGCGTGGGCCAGCATCTGCCGACCGTTGACGTCGCCGATGGCGTAGATGCCGCCGACAGATGTTTGCATGTTGTCGTCGACGATGATGCCGCGCTTGTCGCAAGCGATGCCCGCCAGATCGAGGTTCAGGCCGTGGATGTTGGGCTCGCGGCCGGTTGCGATGAGAATGGTGTCGGCCTCGATGTCGGTTTCTTTGCCTTTCTTCTCGAAGCAGATGTGCCGTCCGTCGATCTTCTTGACGGTGGATTGCAAATAGAATTCGATGCCTTTTTTCTCTAAACATTTGCGCAGCCGTTTGGCGATGTCGGCGTCGATGGTGGGCAGGCACTCGCTTGTAAACTCGATGACCGTAACCCGGCTGCCGAAACGTGCGAATGCCGAAGCAAACTCCATCCCGATAACGCCGGCTCCGACGATGCAGAGGGTGGTCGGAACGTGATCGATGTTGAGCAGCTCTGTCGAAGTCAGTACGCGGGTGTTCTTTTCTGATTCGGCGGTCAACCCTTCGATGGGGAGAATCTTCGTGTGCGATCCTGTTGCGATGATGATGTGCCGGGCCTGATATTCTTCATCGCCGGCCGTGACCGTTCGGTTGTCTTTGAAAGAGGCGCTGGCTCGCACGAAAGTGATTCCGGGTTGGGCGAGCAGCGTCTCGACGCCTTGCTTCAACTGCCCGACGATGTTTTGTTTGCGTTCCATGACGGTGTCGAACTCGATGCCGCCCTCTTTCAACGCGTCGTGAGCCAGACACTTCGTGGGTATGCAGCCGTGGTTAAGGCAGGTTCCGCCTGGCTCTCGGTCTTCGAAAACGACGACCCGAAGGCCGTGCTTCGCAGCGTACTCGGCGGCTCTATATCCTCCCGGTCCGCTGCCGATGACGATCAAATCAGTTGTTGTCATGTATCAATTGTCGATAGGTAACGATGGGATGTTTGGCGGCTTCTACGTCATTCACACGCTTGATGGGTGTCTGTTGCGGCGCGCTCTTGACGGTATCGGGTTCGTTCTTGGCCTCTTGTGCTATTCGGCGCATCACCTCGATGAAGCCGTCTATGGTGTCTTTGCTCTCGTTTTCGGTCGGTTCTATCATCATGGCCTCGTGGAAAAGCAACGGGAAATAAATGGTTGGAGCGTGGTAGCCGTAGTCTAACAGGCGTTTGGCAACATCCATGGTGGTTACGTCGGTGCTTTTATCTTTCAGACCATTGAAAACGAACTCGTGCTTGCAAAGTCCGTCTATCGGTAGCTCGTAAACATCTTTCAGACTTTCTTTAATATAGTTGGCATTCAGCGTTGCCAACGGGCCGACTTTCTTGATATACTCTCTGCCTAACGTGAGAATGTAGGCATAAGCTCTTAGCAGCACTGCAAAGTTGCCGTGATAAGGGTGGATGGTGATAGGAGCGTGGGCATCGGTTGTTGGTTCGCAGTTGTTGGTGGGCAGAAAGCTTTCTAACGCTTTGCAAACACCGACGGGACCTGCCCCCGGACCGCCGCCGCCATGTGGCGTAGAGAAGGTTTTATGCAAATTGACGTGCATGACGTCAAATCCCATGTCGCCCGGCCTGCATTCGCCCAAAAGCGGGTTGAGATTGGCTCCGTCGTAGTACATCAGGCCTCCGCAATCGTGAATCAGGGCAGTTATTTCGGGAATCTGTTTCTCGAACAATCCCAGCGTATTGGGATTGGTCATCATCATGGCTGCAATATCATGGCTTAAAAGGGTCTTTAGATGTTCGACGTCTACAAGGCCATCGGACGTACTTTGCACTTCTACGACTTCCATACCACACAAAGCTGCCGATGCGGGATTTGTTCCGTGTGCAGAATCGGGTACGATGACCTTGGTTCTTTGTTTATCGTTTCGGCTCTGATGATAGGCGCTGATAATCATTAGACCTGTCAGTTCGCCATGCGCTCCGGCACAAGGATTGAGTGTGAAGCGGCTCATTCCAGTCAATTCGGATAGAGATTTCTGCAAAGCCTCGTAAACTTCGTGTGCGCCTTGTACGGTTTCGGCTGGCTGCAAAGGATGCAGGCCTGCAAACAACGGATGAGAAGCAATCTCTTCGTTGATGATGGGATTGTACTTCATCGTACACGATCCCAAAGGATAAAAGCCGTTGTTGACACCGAAATTGTTCTCGCTATGGTTGGTGTAATGGCGTACAACGGTCAGCTCATCACACTCGGGAAGTTCGGCATCTGTCGTTCTTTTCAGTTCGGAGGGAATTTCATGATGTGCAAAAGGATTTTTAGCAAGGCTATAACCCAGACGCCCCGGATGAGATAACTCGAATATCAGGTTACTGTATAATTTATGATTCATGACACAATTCGATTAGTTTGTCTATTTCTTCCTTCGTCCTTTTCTCTGTTACGGCAATCATCAGCATGTTTTCTTCGATCTGAATACCGCCGAATATGCCGTGCTTCAGGAAACGTTGTTGCAGCTGTTGGAGGTTGCCATCGTATCTGACGCAGAACTCATTGAAGAACGGTTGGTTGAACGCTAATTTGAAATGGCCTGTCTTGAGCAGTTCTTCGCATAGATAGTGTGCACCGTCGTATGAAATTTGAGCTGCCTCTTTGAGTCCCTTTTTGCCCAGAAGCGACATATAAATGGTTACCCAAAGCGCCATGAGCGATTCGTTGGAACAAATATTTGACGTTGCCTTTTGACGTCGTATGTGTTGTTCGCGGGCTTGAAGCGTCAGCACAAAAACTCTGTTTCCATCTTCATCGATCGTTTTACCTACAATACGTCCCGGCATTTTACGCATCAGTTTCTCTGTACAGCACATATAGCCTACGTATGGGCCGCCCCAACTCATCGGAATGCCCAACGACTGACCGTCTCCGACAGCGATGTCTGCCCCCAATTCGCCCGGTGTTTTCAGTAGTGCAAGATCTGCCGGATTGCTGTTCATGATCAACAAGGCCTTGTTGATATGGCACATGTCGGCTATGCCCGAATAATCTTCAATAATGCCGTAATAGTTAGGATGCTGTACAACAACACCGGCTACGTTGCCTAAAGTTAATTTCTGTTCTAACTCTTTTCGGTCGGTAATGCCGTCTTTCTGTGCAATCAGCTCGACTTCTATATTCTGAAAACGCGCATAGGTCTTGATAACGGCTGTTATCTTTGGATCTACGGTAGCGGAAACCAGAATCTTATTTGCTTTTTTCGCATTGGCATTGGCCATCAAAACCGCTTCGGCTGTGGCAGTAGAGCCATCGTACATCGAGGCATTCGATATATCCATGCCTGTCAGCTCGGCCATCATGCTCTGATATTCGAAAATATAATGCAGTGTGCCTTGCGATATTTCAGCTTGATAAGGAGTATAACTGGTTAAGAATTCAGATCTGCTTATTAGCGACGGAATGACCGAAGGCGTATAGTGATCATAAACTCCGGCACCTGCAAAACAAGTAAGTTGTAGGTTCTTTGCCCCTAAGTTGTCGAAGAATTGGCGTATCTCTAATTCGCTTTTCGCCGTAGGCAGGTCATACTCTTGTTTAAAGCGAATCTGCTCTGGTATTTCTGCAAACAGGTCATCGAGCGACTTTACCCCAATTCTTTCCAGCATCAGCTCTATATCTTCGGCTGTATGTGGAAAATACTTGTAGCTCATGCGTCTTACTTATTACAAAAATCTTCGTATGCTTTTGCATCCATTAAGTTGTCCAACTCGCTGCGATCAGCCAGTTCAACTTTAATGATCCAATTTTCAAAAGCATCTTGATTGATCAGTTCGGGAGTATCTTCCAAAGCTTCGTTCACTTCTATAACTGTGCCGCTTACAGGCGAGCTGAGATCGCTGGCAGCCTTAACACTTTCTACTGCTCCGAACTCTTCTCCTGCCTCTACACTATCGTCTACATCGGGCATGTCTACATATACGATGTTGCCTAACGCTTGCTGAGCATAGTCCGTGATACCGATGTAACCAACACTACCTTCAACTTTTACAAACTCATGCGACTCACTGTAGTAGAGTCCTTCAATAACTTTTGCCATATTTTATACGTTTATATTTTAAATTCAACAATAGATTAGTCCTTTTTATAATGCTTATCGTAGAATTTCTTCTTAACAACTGTGCATGGAAATGTTTTCTTCCGAATTTGAATTTCGAGCTCGGTTCCTAATTTAGAATATTCTGTGTCGACTAAAGCGAATGCAACACTCTTGTCGACACTGATGGCATGGTATCCGGTTGTCACTGCGCCTATCTGTGTACCATCTTTCAGAACAGCATATCCATGACGAGGAATAGCTTTATCTTTCAGCTCCAATCCTACCAGTTTTTGCCGAACGCCGTCTGATTTTTGCTTTGCAATGGCCTCTTTACCGATGAACTCGGGTTTATCTAACTTGCAGAACATGCCTAAACCGGCCATAATAGGAGAAATTTCAGCCGACAATTCGTCGCCATAAAGCGGTAAACCTACTTCAAAGCGCAGCGTATCACGACAACCAAGACCGCAAGGTAGACAACGTTTGCTGCCCATTAGCTGATCCCAAAGATCAACAATAAAAGCATGAGAACCATAAATCTCGAATCCGTCTTCACCTGTATAGCCCGTGCGGCTTACAATAGCAGTCTCAGTATCTACTGTCAATGTCTTGGCAGTATAGAACGAAAGTTCATGACAGGGCAAGTGCAACACTTCTTCCATTACAACTTCTGCTTCGGGTCCTTGTACGGCTAATTGTCCATAATAATCGGAACAGTGTTCGATGATCACATCGAATCCTTCGGCGTGTTGGCGCATCCAAGCTATGTCTTTATCGATATTAGCGGCATTGATGACGATAAAGAACTCGTTTTCTTCCATTTTATATACCAGCAGATCGTCTACTGTTCCTCCGTCGGGATAGAGCATCATGCCATAAAATATTTTATGGATAGGAGCTGCCGTCACATCATTAGTGAAAATATGATTTATATATCGTTCGGCATCTGGACCGGTTACATAAACTTCTCCCATGTGAGAAACATCGAAGACGCCGCAATGTTGCCGAACGGCATTGTGTTCTTCGATAATAGAGCTGTACTGTATGGGCATTTCAAAGCCGCCGAAAGGTTGAATTAATGCTCCTCGTGCTACGTGTTTGTCGTATAAACAGGTTCTTTTATTCTCCATATTTTTTGTTTTTTAAATACAGTCGAGGTTCTTAATAAAATGCTATAGGATTCTCATTCCATGATGAGTTCTACCAGCTGTTGCTTCTTTAAATTTCTTATGATATTGTCAATATATTCGGGTAGGGCAGCTGTTACTGCTTCTGTCGTATAGTGAACGTTGCGTAAAGACTTCAATATCCGGTTAATATCACCGATCAGAAAAAAATCTCCCATGATATTGATATCTTTAATTTGATTGTTTTTTAACTCGATATGCACTTCTATTTCACCTACACTTTCTATATGCCGTTTCCGAATGATAGAACAGCGCGGGTTATTGCCATAAATAAAATGGTCGGCCAGATAGTCCTGTTCTATCTCTTCGATGCCTTTCACGTCGTCGGCAGTCAGCATTATTTCCGCCGAACACAAGTTGTTCTTCGCAAAGATCTTGAACTCTTCGAGCGTAACCGTTGTATAGTCTTTCAGCATCGCTATATGCTGTCTTACACTCTCCACACCTTTACTTGTCAACTTTGTTTCGCTCGGTGTGATACTCGCCACCATGTTTTGCATATTGGTGTCGTAGATCATGGTACCATGTACGATATTCCGTGCAGGAACGTGGTAAAAAGCGTTGCCCGAAATCTTGCGATTGTCTATCAATATATCATTTCTTCCTCCCTTTTTGGCATCTATATCCAGCTTATTCAGCATTGCAACTATTCGGTCAATGTATTTATTGAAGACAAAATCTACATTCTTGTCTTGTGTGATATATGAAAAAAGTAGATGCCCTTCATCTACATAAATACACCCGCCGCCGCTTTTTCGGCGCAACATGTGTATATTGTTGGCTTGGCAATAGGGTATGTTCACCTCGTTATTTATGAGCTGGTTGCGACCAAACATAACGGTTGGAGGAACCTGCCATATAAAAAAATAGTCGTCAGCAATCAGAATTTGGCGTGCGATATACTCTTCCATCGCGAGATAGAAGCTTGAAAGCCTGTTTTTTTCAGGTACGTTGACGTACACCATCGGTTCGGTTTGTTTTAAGATTATATGCTTGCAAATGTACGGAATATTTATGGATAGTACGAAGAAGATGAGATGAAGATATGAAATGTAGAATATAAATTCGCACACTGAGCGACTCGGTAAGGTTATCACCAAAATAATTGTTTTCCATTTTGATATGTGAAGATTCGATTTTCAGCTCCACCTTTTGAATTTTTTAAAAAGAGGAGAGCGTTTTTCTGTACATTTTTAAAGACAATTTCTCCGTCGGCGTTAGCAATAGCTTTTCCTATTAGCTTCCATTTTCCATTCCATAGATATAATTCGTATTTATCACCCGGGATAATATTATTACCGTCATTACGGCCAATGAATTTTATTTTCGATAGTCGTGTCGGTTTTGTTTTAATTGCGACAAACTTTTTAGAATCATTTTGATTATCTTCGAAATATGTTAATGGATCAAGATCGAATACTTTTGAGGGTTCATGATTATAACTTCCAGAGTTTCCGATAACAGATCCTTTTATAATTTTACCATCACTGTCGTAAAATATAATATCACCAATATCAAAACGGTTTATATAACAGTGGGCTGATGAATAGTCATATATAAAATACCTGTATTTTTTACTAACAGAATTAATTTTGATCGTATTTTGATAAAATGGTATTTTATCGATTTTATAAATCCTTGTAGAGTCGCTAAAATCATCTTTATTTGCGACTTTAAAAATTCCACCTTTCATGAATGACAGCCAGAGAGAAATAGTCGATCTAAAAGGATATTTCATATTAAGCGTAATTTCCTGTTTTTCTTTTGAAGGTGATAATTCTTTGAGATTTCCCTCATTATTAAGAAGGAAAGGCATACCGATAGCATTAGATACGCCATCCTTATACAAAACAGGAAGATAGACAATGTTCTTTCCAATGTTATTGAACTTTACTATCTGCTGATTCCACGATAATTTTCCCAAACACTGAATCGTCCAATTTTTATTGTCAAAACAAGCAAGACAATAAATGCCATCTTTATATTTATTATCATTGATAATACTATATGAAATATTGACACAGTTTAGATATTTACTAGTAACATCACTAATATGTGAGCCTCTTAAATTATAAGGGATCTCTCCTGAATTCTCAGAAAAAGAGTGCATATCCTTGGTTAAAGCAAAAGATTTACGGTAAACTTTTGCTATCGTTCTGTTGTAATATTGAGTAACATTCTTTGGCAAGCTGTCTTGTAAAGGAACGATATCATACGATGCCCCTGTAATAAGATGTTGAATGTCTTTTGGTCTTTGAAGATTATCTATCTTGTATTTTTCTTTTCTATACTTATCATCCTCTATGTGATACCAAAAGTGACTTGAATTTGAATTAGCCCAATTGACAATATAATCATAGGCTGTTGGAATGCCCATGGCTCTAAGAGCTGTGATTTTAACTTCTGTTATCATTGAACACATCCCAATATGTCCTTTAGCTACATTAGACAGTGTCGTTTCTGTAAGAAAAGGGTATTTACTAAAAAAAGTGGGATCTTCATGCATCCATGTATCTATATCAGCGACTATTATTTTAGCAACCTTAAACGGATTTTGCTCATACTTCATAGAATCGGCTATGTGCTGATATTTGTTAAGAAACACTTTTCGTAAATTCACACTATAGTTGTTTGAACATCTGTATGGCAAAATATACTCACAGAAATTTCTAAAAGATATATGTTTTGTCCATGAGAAAGTTCTCCAAACTTTAAAAGCAAGTTCTATGTTCTGTATAAGATCATGTGCTGTCATTACTTCTAAATCTGGTCTATACGTGGGATCTCCTGTTTTATGGATAGATTCTTTATCTTTTATTTGATCTACATAATAATAAATAGAATCTGGCGCTAATTTGTATCCAGCTTTAATATATTCGGTATTTAAGCGATTAAAATATATCGAATTATATGAGACAGACATGCTGTCTAATGTATATAATCCTTTCATATTATCTATGAGATAATATGCTGCGAGAAGTTTTTCTTTATCTGTATCATCCTTATAATAATCGATTACCTTTAATAGTTCTTCCTTGTTTTGTTTTGCAAGTTTAAGTGATTCCTTTACATTGTTAGGAATCCTGTCTATAGATAGAAGATAATATGTAATGCTAAGTATTATTATAATAATGAGCATAATGTACGTAAAATAAGTTTTTTTTATGCTATTTTTTTTAAGAAGCCCTTGGGAGATCCGTTTTGTCATAATACATTTTTTTATGAAAGCCATAGAAAATTCTCAAATAATTAGATTGCTAAGAACATGTGAGCTATTAAAAATCAGATAAAGATTCGAAACCTTATTATCTTTAATGAGGCACAGCACTTTTATATAGTTCAATTAATTCGTTACAAAAATACTAGTATGCCAGAAGAAAAAAGAATTCCAAAGAATTATTTTTTCGAAAAACTCCTATTTTAAATATTAATTTATATTAATTTATTGAGAAAATAAAATTAAAAAACTATTTTTGAAAAATTAATTATTTTAGCTAATTATAAATCTATTATGAGGAAGAGCCATATTGTCAAAACCAGAATTATAGGCG
>CAUQAO010000070.1:0-11424 GCA_963515815.1 uncultured Prevotella sp. | reverse complement strand
AGAGGCACGAAAACATACTATTTTTCCATTCTGTACCGGTACAGAGGCACGAAAATATACTATTTTGCCATTCTGTACTGGTACAGAGGCATGAAAACATACTATTTTGTCATTCTGTACAGGTACAGAGACACGAAAACATACTATTTTGCCATTCTGTACCGGTACAGAGGCAGGAAAACGCGCTGTTTAGTCGCTTCGTATCGGGGCGATGGCCGGAAACGAGGCGACGAGTCGGTCGCAGACATGTCTGTTTCACCGTCGCGGGCAAAAAGGTTCGGCGCGTACCGGTATTTCGGAATCATCCGCGGTCGATTGCCGACGGATATTTTTCGATTTGTTCGTATTTTATTTGCATATCCCGACAGAATGGCGTACCTTTGCATCGTTCAGTGGAATGAGGGGCTTCGCAGAAAGTTCCTCATTTTCCATTAAATGAAATGGATATATTGTTCTAACTAAATATATATGATAGATAAAAAGGTCGTAAAAAAACTGGTGGAAGAATGGCTTCAAGACCGGGAATATTTCTTGGTCGACATCGAAATCAGTGCTGACAACAGAATCGTTATCGAAATAGACCATATCGACGGCGTGTGGATTGAAGATTGCGTGGAACTGAGCCGGTATATCGAAGACCGCCTGAGCCGCGACAAGGAGGACTATGAGCTGGAGGTAGGGTCGGCAGGCCTGGGGCAACCGTTCAAGGTGCCGCAACAGTATATCAATTTTATCGGTAAAGAAGTCGAGGTGCTCGACGGCAACGGCAAAAAGATAAAAGGATGCCTGAAAGCCGTCGACGGCAACGAATTTGTCGTAACCACCGAAGAGAAGGTAAAGGTAGAGGGCAAAAAACGTCCCGTGATTCAGGCCGTAGACCATGCCTTCGAAATGGACAAGGTAAAATATACCAAGTATGTAATCGGCTTTAAATAACCGGTTGCTCGTGTAGAAAAAACAATAAAACAAATATACGCTATGGCAGCAAGAAAGAAAGAAGAAGAAACCATCAGTATGATCGACACCTTCCGTGAGTTTAAAGACACGAAAAACATCGATCGCGCAACGTTGGTAAGTGTGTTGGAAGAAAGCTTCCGAAATGTATTGGCCAAGATTTACGGCAGCGACGAGAATTTCGATGTCATCGTGAATCCGGATAAAGGCGATTTCGAAATATATCGCAACCGCATCGTCGTAGAAGATGATAAGGTGACGGACGAAAACAAGGAAATAGGCCTGAAAGAGGCGTTGGAAATAGAGCCCGACTATGAAGTGGGCGAAGAAGTGTCGGAACCCATCAACTTTGCCAAGTTCGGGCGCCGGGCCATCTTGAATCTTCGTCAAGCACTGGCTTCGAAAGTGCTGGAACTTGAACACGACTCGTTGTACAATAAGTATAAAGACCGTGTAGGACAGATTATCGTGGGCGAAGTTTATCAGGTATGGAAGCGCGAGGTGCTGCTGATAGACGACGAGAACAACGAAATGATACTTCCGAAGACGGAACAGATTCCGTCGGATCAATATCGCAAGGGCGAAACCCTCAGGGCCGTTATCCTGCGGGTAGACAACGAGAATAACAATCCGAAGATCATTCTGTCGCGTACAAGCCCCGTATTTTTAGAGCGCCTGTTAGAGGCCGAAGTGCCCGAAATCAGCGACGGTCTGATCTCCATAAAACGCATTGCCCGCATGCCCGGCGAACGCGCCAAAGTGGCTGTAGAAAGCTACGACGAGCGCATCGATCCGGTAGGTGCATGCGTCGGCGTGAAAGGAAGCCGCGTGCACGGTATCGTTCGTGAGCTTTGTAACGAGAATATCGACGTAATCAACTATACGTCTAACATCAAACTGTTTATTCAACGTGCCTTAAGCCCGGCAAGGATCAGCAGCATCAGCCTCGACGAAGAGAGTCGCAAGGCAGAGGTTTATCTGCAACCCGAAGAAGTAAGCTTGGCCATCGGTCGCGGCGGATTGAACATCAAATTGGCTTCTATGCTGACCGAATTCACAATAGATGTGTTCAGAGAAATAGCCGATGCCGATGCCGACGAGGATATCTACCTGGAAGAGTTCGCCGACGAGATAGACGAGTGGGTAATAGATTCGATCAAAGCCATCGGGCTTGATACCGCCAAGCAGGTGTTGAATGCACCGCGCGAAATGCTGATTGAAAAGGCCGATCTGGAAGAAGAAACCGTCGACAATCTGATTAACGTGCTGAAAGCCGAGTTCGAACAGTAACAACGGCTGTCGGAAAAGCCTGTTATAAAAAACAACAAAACGAATAATACGAGTTAAATAAACATCAATGAGCATCAGATTAAATAAAGCATTACGCGAATTGAACATAGGACTTCAAACGGCAGTTGAATTCCTTGAAAAGAAAAGTGAGCTGGGGGAAGTGAAATCTGAACTGAGCTTTAAGCTGAACGATGAGCAATATAAGGCACTCGTCGAAGCTTTCAAGCAAGATGCGGAAGTACGCAATCAGGCAGAAAAAATCTTCCAGAAGAAACCTAAAGAGAAAAAACGTGAATCGGAATCGAAAGATTATCGAGCAGAAACACTGCTCGAGCCTTCTTCTCAACAGCAGTTTAAACAGCTCGGCAAAATCGATTTGAGCACTTTTGAAAAGAAACCGGCTAAAGATTCTGTTGCTCCGGATACACAAAAAGCATCGGAAACAATACCCGAAACAGACATGCAAGCTGCTGCCGTCAGCCCAATACCCCAAGAGAAGAACGAAACACAACAACCGGTAGAGATGACAACATCAGCGCCCCCTGTCGCAGAACCGCAGCAGGATGAACAGCCCGAAACGGAGCCGGAAGCCGTAGCTCGACACGACGAAAAGGTAGAAGAAGCGGCAATCCCCGAAAAAGAAAAGGAAGAGAGCTTACCGCAAATCGCCGAACCGGAAAAAGAACCGGAACAGAATGAACCTTCGTCACAAGACGATGCGCCTGTTGCTAAAGAGAACAGCGACGAAATATTCCAGCTGAATAGCGAGAAGAGAATATTGAATGCGCCAAAAGTAAACGTATTGGGCAAGATCGACCTCAGTGCCATCAACCAAAGTACCCGGCCGAAGAAGAAGACCAAAGAAGAACGGCGAAAAGAACGCGAAGAGAAAAACGGTGGCGAACGTAAAAAGCGCGTCCGGATCAATCAAGAACGTGTAGACATCAACGCCGTTTCAAAACAGGTTACAGCCAACAATACCGGCAACAACAACGCCAATAACAGAAACAACAACAAGAAAAAGAAAAAGGCGCACAACCTGCGGCCCTTAGAGGTGAATGAAGAAGAGGTTGCACGCCAGGTAAAGGAAACATTGGCACGCCTTACCAACAAAGGAACACAAAACAAGAAAGGAGCCAAATACAGAAAAGAAAAGCGCGATGCCGTTCAAGAACGGTTAAGCGCCGAGGCAAATGCCGAACGCAGAGAGAGCAAAACGCTGAAGTTGACAGAATTTGTAACCGTTAGCGAATTGGCAACCATGATGAACATCAGCGTAAACCAGGTAATCGGAACGCTGATGAGCGTAGGAATCATGGTTTCAATCAACCAACGACTCGATGCAGAAACAATCAACCTGGTTGCAGAAGAATTCGGATTCAAAACCGAATACGTAAGCGCCGAGGTACAAGAAGCCGTAACCGAGGAAGTAGATGATGAGAACGACTTGCTGACTCGTGCCCCGATCGTTACCGTGATGGGCCATGTAGACCACGGAAAAACCTCGCTGCTCGACCACATTCGTAACACAAACGTCATTGCAGGCGAAGCCGGAGGCATTACACAACATATCGGTGCCTATAACGTAAAGCTTGACAACGGGCGCAACATCACTTTCCTGGACACACCGGGCCACGAAGCTTTTACGGCCATGCGTGCCCGCGGCGCTCAAGTTACCGATATAGCCATCATCATTATCGCTGCCGACGACAGCGTGATGCCTACAACCAAAGAAGCCATTGCCCATGCACAGGCCGCTAACGTACCCATGGTATTTGCCATTAACAAAATAGATAAACCCGGGGCCAATCCCGACAAGATACGCGAAGACTTGTCGCAGATGAATCTGCTCGTAGAAGAATGGGGCGGAAAGTATCAGTGCCAGGAAATCAGCGCCAAGAAAGGAATCGGCGTAGACGAACTGCTCGAGAAAGTTTTATTAGAAGCCGATATGCTCGACTTGAAAGCGAATCCCAATCGGAAAGCAACCGGTAGCATCATCGAATCGAGTCTGGACAAAGGGCGCGGATATGTATCGACAGTCTTGGTGAGCAACGGCACGCTGCGCGTTGGCGACAATCTGATAGCCGGAACCAGCTGGGGACGTATCAAGGCTATGTTCAACGTGCGTAACCAGCGCATTGAATCCGCTAAACCGGCCGAACCGGCAATTATCCTGGGATTGAACGGCGCGCCGACTGCCGGCGACCAATTCCATGTCTTAGAAACCGAGCAAGAGGTACGAGAGATAGCCAATAAGCGTTTGCAACTGCAGCGCGAGCAGGGCTTGCGTACGCAGAAACGACTAACGTTGAGCGATATTTCGCATCGTATAGCACTCGGTTCGTTCAAAGAACTCAATATCATTGTCAAGGGTGACACTGACGGAAGTATCGAAGCTTTGAGCGACTCGTTCATCAAACTGTCTACCGAAAAGATCAAAGTGAATGTCATCTTCAAGGCTGTAGGACAAATCAGCGAGAGCGATGTTACGCTGGCCGACGCCTCGGATGCCATTATTGTGGGATTCCAGGTTCGTCCATCGGCGGCTGCCCGCAAACAAGCAGAGCAAGAAGGAGTCGACATCAATACCTACTCCGTCATCTACGACGCCATCGATGACGTGAAGTCGGCTATGGAAGGTATGCTCGATAAGGTAACGAAAGAAGTAGTTACCGGGCAAGTCGAAGTTCGGCAAGTGTACAAGATATCGAAAGTGGGAACTGTGGCCGGCGCCATCGTTACCGAAGGAAAGGTACACAGGTCCGACAAAGCGCGTGTGGTACGCGATGGAATCGTAGTACACACGGCGCCCATCAATGCTCTGAAACGATATAAAGACGATGTGAAAGAAGTTGCGACCGGCTTTGAGTGCGGTATCAGTATCGTCAACTTCAACGATATTCTCGAAGGAGATATCATCGAAACATTTACCGAGATAGAGGTGAAGCAGACCTTGTAGGTTGCACAGCCGAAACGGTGTTGGTTTGCAAAGAACCGCCGATATCGCATTTCCGACCATGTTCTGCATGGCAAACAGTTTATAACAATTTCTGTAGGGGCGTCCATCAATAGTGGGGCGTCCCTACATTTCAACTTATGGAAGAAGTAAACAACAGCAATAACGAGTTTGTCAGAAAGGTAGCCGAGCAGAAGTATGCTTTCGGCTTCACCACCGATGTGCAAACAGAGATCATAGAAAAGGGGCTTAACGAAGATGTCATCCGGCTGATTTCTGCCAAGAAGGGCGAACCCGACTGGATGCTTGAATTCCGGCTCACGGCCTACAGACACTGGCTCACGATGAAACAGCCGTCGTGGGCCCATGTACACCTGCCCACGATCGACTATCAAGGCATATCTTATTATGCAGATCCCCTGGTAAAGAAACCAGCGAACAAAGAGATCGATCCCGAACTGGAAAAAACATTCGATAAGCTCGGTATTCCGCTCGAAGAGCGTTTGGCTTTGAGCGGAACCGCGGTAGACGCCATCATGGATTCGGTATCGGTCAAGACCACGTTTAAGGAGAAACTGGCCGAAAAGGGAATCATCTTCTGTTCGATAGGAGACGCGCTGAAAGAGCATCCCGAACTGGTTCGTCGCTATCTGGGCACCGTGGTTCCTTATCGCGATAATTTCTTTGCTGCCCTGAACAGCGCCGTTTTCAGCGACGGATCGTTCGTGTACATCCCCAAGGGCGTGCGCTGCCCGATGGAGCTGAGTTCGTACTTCCGCATCAACGCGCGCAACACGGGCCAGTTCGAACGCACACTGATCGTGGCCGAAGACGACGCTTACGTCAGTTACCTCGAAGGCTGCACGGCCCCCATGCGCGACGAAAACCAGCTACACGCAGCCATCGTCGAAATCATCGTCAACAACAACGCCGAAGTAAAATACTCTACCGTACAGAACTGGTATCCCGGCGACGAAAACGGCAAGGGAGGCGTGCTCAATCTGGTAACCAAGCGAGGCGATTGCCGAGGCGTCAACTCGAAACTGTCGTGGACACAAGTAGAAACGGGCAGCGCCGTTACCTGGAAATACCCCTCGTGCATCTTGCGCGGCGACAACTCGCAGGCCGAGTTCTATTCGGTTGCCGTGACCAACAATCACCAGGAAGCCGACACCGGCACCAAGATGATTCACATGGGGAAGAACACCAAGAGCACCATCATCTCGAAAGGAATATCGGCCGGCCGCAGCCAGAACTCGTACAGAGGCCTGGTGCGCGTATCGGCCAATGCCGACAATGCGCGCAACTACAGTTCGTGCGACAGTCTGCTTTTAGGCAGCGAATGCGGTGCCCACACTTTCCCCTACATGGACATCCACAACGATTCGGCCATCATTGAGCACGAAGCCACCACCAGCAAGATCGGCGAAGATCAACTGTTTTACTGCAACCAGCGCGGTATTCCTACCGAACAGGCCGTGGGGCTGATCGTCAACGGATACGCAAAAGAAGTGCTCAACAAGTTGCCGATGGAGTTTGCCGTCGAAGCGCAAAAACTCTTGTCCGTCTCGTTAGAGGGAACTGTAGGATAACTTTCATCCACGGATGACGAAAAAAAAACGAACAATCAGAAAAAAAATATGTTAGAAGTAAAAAAACTGCATGCCGCCATCAACGGCAAAGAGATATTAAGAGGCATCGACCTCACTGTAAAAGCCGGCGAAACGCATGCCATCATGGGCCCCAATGGCTCGGGTAAAAGTACACTGAGTGCCGTATTGGTAGGCAATCCGCTATACGAAGTTACTGCCGGCGAAGCAACCTTCAATGGCAAGAATCTGTTGGAAATGGCGCCCGAAGACCGTGCACACGAAGGGTTGTTTCTCTCGTTCCAGTACCCGGTTGAGATACCCGGCGTGTCGATGACCAACTTCATGCGCGCCGCCATCAACGAGAAACGTAAGTATCAAGGCCTAGACCCGATGTCGGCGGCCGACTTTATCAAACTGATGAAAGAAAAACGGAAGATCGTCGAGCTGGACAGCAAACTCTCGAACCGCAGCGTGAACGAAGGATTCAGCGGCGGCGAAAAGAAGCGAAACGAAATATTCCAAATGGCCATGCTCGAACCCAAACTCGCCATACTCGACGAAACCGATTCGGGACTCGACGTCGATGCCCTGCGAATCGTAGCCGAAGGCGTCAATAAGCTCAAAAGGCCCGAAACCGCCACCATCGTCATTACCCATTACGACCGTCTGCTCGACCTCATCAGGCCCGACGTGATACACGTGCTGTACAACGGCCGGATTGTGAAAAGCGGCGGACCCGAACTGGCCAAAGAAATCGAAACCCGCGGTTACGACTGGATCAGGGCCGAGGCCAACATCCTTTAAAGCAGACCGACTATGAACAGCGAAAAGCAATACATAGACCTATACACGGCCGCCCGGCAAACGATATTCGAACACGGTTCGAGCGTGATGAACGCCGAGCGCGACCGGGCTTTCGACGATTTTAAACGCCTGGGCTTCCCCACGAAACAGGTTGAACGATATAAATACACCGACATTCAGGCACTTTTCGAACCCGACTACGGCGTAAACCTCAAACGCCTCTCCATCCCGGTAGATCCCTACCAGGCTTTCAGCTGCGATGTCCCGAACCTCAGCACGTCGCTCTACTTCGTGGTTAACGACACGTTTTACACCCAAGCCCTGCCCAAAGCCCTGCTGCCCAAAGGTGTTATCGTCGACTCGTTGCGCGCCGCCGCCGATGCCCACCCGCAGCTCGTTGCGCGGTATTACGCCAAAATAGCCAAGACCGACGAAGACGCCGTCACGGCGCTTAACACCATGCTGGCGCAAGACGGACTGCTGATCTACGTTCCGAAACGAGTCAAGATCGACCGCGCCGTGCAGGTCATCAACCTGTTGCGGTCGGACGTCGATCTCATGGTCAACCGCCGCGTACTGATCGTCATGGACGAAGGTGCCGAAGCCAAATTCCTCTTCTGCGACCACACCATCGACGAAAGGAGCTTCCTCACAACGCAGGTCATCGAGGCCTTCGTCGCCGAGAATGCTTCGCTCGACCTCTACTGCATGGAAGAAACACACGAAATGAACCGGCGCATCAGCAACGTGTACGTAGAACAGCAGGCCAACAGCCGCTTCAACCACAACGTGCTGACCCTGCACAACGGTATCACGCGCAACCGCCTCGACCTGGTGTTCCGGGGCGAGGGCGCCGAATGTTTCTGCAACGGATGCGTCATTGCAGACAAAATGCAGCACGTCGATAACAATACGCTCATCGACCACGCCGTGGGCCATTGCGACAGTCACGAACTGTACAAATACGTGCTCGACGACCGGGCCACGGGCGCCTTCGCCGGGCGTGTCGTGGTGCGCAAAGATGCGCAGAAAACAAATTCGGAAGAGCGCAACCAAAACCTCTGCACCACGACCCAGGCACACATGTACACACAGCCCGAACTCGAAATCTACGCCGACGACGTGAAGTGTTCGCACGGTGCAACCGTCGGTCAGCTCAACGACCAGGCCCTGTTTTACATGCGCCAGCGAGGCATCAGCCTGAAAGAGGCCAAGCTATTGTTAGAGTTCGCCTTCATCAACGAAGTGATCGACAACATCCGGCTCGAACCCCTGAAAGATCGGTTGCATTACCTGGTCGAGAAAAGATTCAGAGGCGAACTCAACAAGTGCGCTGGATGCCGCAACTGCACATAAGCCCTCCGTCCTCAAATACCGCAAGCCAGATGATGTACAACGTTAGCCAAATCAGAAAAGACTTTCCTATCCTGGAGCGCAGCGTGCACGACAAGCCGCTGGTCTACCTCGACAACGCCGCCACCACGCAGAAACCGCTCTGTGTGCTCGACGCCATGCGCGACGAATACCTTAACGCTAACGCCAACGTACACCGCGGCGTGCACTGGTTGTCGCAGCAAGCCACCGAACTGCACGAAGCCGCGCGCGAAACCGTTCGCCGATTCATCAACGCACGGTCTACCGCTGAGATCGTCTTCACCCGCGGAACAACCGAAGGCCTGAACCTCATTGCCGCCACCTTCTGCGAAGCATACATGCACGAAGGCGACGAGGTAATCCTCTCTGTCATGGAACACCACTCCAACATCGTGCCTTGGCAGTTGCAGGCCAGCCGACGCGGAATCGTACTGAAAGTAATCCCGATGACCGACGAGGGCGAACTGCAGCTCGACCGATACGAACAACTTTTCACCCCCCGAACCAAGATCGTGAGCCTGACCCATGTCAGCAACGTGCTGGGCACCGTCAACCCCATCGAGCAAATCGTCGCTACGGCCCACGCACATGGCGTACCCGTCGTGGTAGACGGTGCACAGAGCACGCCCCACTTCGCCGTCGACATGCAAGCGATGGATTGCGACTTCTTCGTCTTCAGCGGTCACAAAATGTACGCGCCCACCGGCATCGGCGTGCTTTATGGCAAAGAGTCGTGGCTCGAAAAACTGCCCCCCTACCAGGGCGGCGGCGAAATGATCAGCCATGTATCCTTCGACCGCGTTACCTTCGAACACCCCCCGCTGAAGTTCGAAGCCGGGACCCCCGACTACATCGCCACCAACGGCCTGGCCAAAGCCGTCGACTACCTTACCCGCATCGGCATGC
Organism: uncultured Prevotella sp.; assembly: GCA_963515815.1. Taxonomy (GTDB): domain Bacteria; phylum Bacteroidota; class Bacteroidia; order Bacteroidales; family Bacteroidaceae; genus Prevotella. The sequence continues at coordinate 1,545 of CAUQAO010000070.1, read as the reverse complement.
ACAACATCGAGCGGCATGAACAAGAACTGACCGCCTACGCCACCCGGCGCCTCACGGTCATCGACGATCTGCGCATCTTCGGCACATCGCCCCGCAAAGACGCCGTTATCAGCTTCAACGTCGGCCATATCCACCCCATGGACCTCGGTACCCTGCTCGACCGCCTCGGCATCGCCGTACGCACCGGCCACCACTGCGCCCAACCCCTCATCAGCCGCCTCGGCTTAACGGGCACTGTGAGAGCCTCTTTCGCACTGTACAACACCAAAGACGAGATTGACGCGCTGGCCGACGCGATCACACGTATCGCAAAGATGTTTTAATTCCTCTCAACCTCGAAAAAAACACGATCGGATCCATGCTCAAAAAACATTTTTACAACGGAAAGGTTGAAGCAGGCTGCGACGAAGCCGGTCGCGGATGCCTGGCCGGAAGCGTATTCGCCGCCGCCGTTATCCTGCCCCCCGACTACGATAACCCCGACCTGAACGACTCGAAACAACTCACCGAACGCCAACGCAATCTGCTGCGCCAACAAATCGTACACGACGCCGTAGCCTGGGCCGTGGGCGAAGTAACCCCTGAAGAGATCGACCAACTCAACATTCTTCGGGCCAGTTTCCTCGCTATGCACCGCGCCTTAGACCAACTATCGGTTCGGCCGCAAGCCATCATTGTAGACGGCAACCGCTTCGTGCCCTACCACGACATACCCTACACCACTATCGTAAAAGGCGATGCGCAATACCAAAGCATAGCCGCTGCGAGCATTCTGGCCAAAACCTTTCGCGACGACTACATGACGAGACTCTCGGCCGAATATCCCTCATACGATTGGCAAACCAACAAGGGGTACCCCACCGCCAAACACAGGGCAGCCATTCGCACGTACGGCATTACGCCCTACCACCGTCGCAGCTACAACCTGCTGGGCAACGAAGAACTCACTCTGCACTTTGCGCCCACGCCTTAGCCCGCATTATTATACGAAAGGAACACGCCCGAGCGGAAATCGACTCGGCAAACAGCCTCCGCCGAGCGCCTTTCGAAGCAAAAAGGCCCGAGCAGCGGGCTTTTGATTGATTTAATTGGTTATTAATGAGTCCTCGGCCATTCGTGAGAATCGCTGAGGATTTTTTCGTTTCCCTCTATTTCAACCCCGTTTCGTAGAAAAAACGGCTTTCAATTGGCCCGTCCCCTTCCGTTTCGCCAAAAAACCGACCTACAATCGGCCTATTTCGCCCGGCGCGCAACCCGAACCTGCACACATTTCGTATTTCCGCGACGGTTTTGGTCCAAATCCCATCCCCTTTTTTCTTATTACGAGTTTCAAGGCCTTTGCAGTTCAACCGCAAAGACAAAACATTAAAAATACGTTATTGCAGTTGAACTGCAAAAGTGAAACATTAAAAAAACATTATTGCAGTTGAACTGCAAAAGCGAAACATTAAAAAATATTATTGCAGTTGAACTGCAGAAGTAAAACATTAAAAAAATATTATTGCAGTTGAACTGCAGAAGTAAAACATTAAAAAAATATTATTG
>CAUQAO010000069.1:0-11525 GCA_963515815.1 uncultured Prevotella sp. | reverse complement strand
TACCGCCTTTTTTGCAGAAAAATAAAGATTTCGAGTTGTCATTGTTCTTACCTTTTATCTCGTGCGCTTTACACACTGAATTTACGTCGGCAAAGGTAGGACATTATTTCGAAACTGCCAAATGTTATAGAAAGAGATGCCGGATAGATGGTCGGTTTTTGTTCCGAAGCAGGGGTTAATTGGCCAATTCGGATATGAATTTGATGCGAACCAGTCGCAATTCTTCTTCGGTGTATAAGCCGCCTAGTTCTTTTAAAGCGGGTTGAATGCCGTCGGTTTCGCTCTCTCTGAAATAAGCGAAGATATCGTCTATATGATCCTCGTCCATTACTTCGTCTAAAAAATAATCGATATTCAACCTTGTACCGCTATAGACGATCGCTTCCAGCTCGTCTAACAGTTCTTCGAGATCGAGTCCCATTGCATTGGCAATGTCGTCGAGAGGAATCTGGCGGTCGATGCTTTGGATAATCTTTACCTTTATCATGCTTTTCTTGGCAACGGTCCGTACACGCAGTTCTTCAGGGCGGTCGATGTGGTTTTCTTCGCAATGCGACTTGATGAGTTCTATAAACTTCTGTCCGTAACGTTTGGCTTTTCCGGCCCCTACGCCTTGAATCTGTTGCAGCTCTTCAAGAGAGACGGGATACATGATGGCCATCTGCTCGAGCGATATATCCTGGAAAATAACGTACTGGGGTACGTTCAGCTTGACAGATATCTGCTTGCGCAGGGTCTTGAGCATGGAGAAGAGTTCGGGATCGACCACGCTTGTCGAATTCTCGCGCATGTCGTCTTCGTCGTAATCGTTGAATTCTCTGTCGAGAGAGATCATGAACGACCGGGGGTTTTTGATGAACTTTTTACCTGCCTCGGTTACTTTTAGCAGGCCGTAGTTTTCGACTTCTTTCTCTAAATAGCCGGCAATGATGCCTTGCCGAATGACCGGATTCCATACTTTGGGATCTTCGTCTTCGCCGGCGCCGAACTCTTCGAGCTGCTCGTGCTTATGCGAGGTGATATCGTCGGTCGGTCTTCCTTTAACGAAATTGATGAGGTACTCTTGCCGAAAGTTTTCTTTGAGGGCCAGAATGGCTTTCAATACGGCCAATAAGGCGTCTTTTGCTTCGCGCTGCTCTTTTGGATACAGGCAATTGTCGCAATTATGGCAATTGGGCTGGGGGTATTCTTCGCCGAAATAGTGCAGCAGCATTTTGCGCCGGCAGACCGACGACTCGGCATACGCTGCTGTTTCTTGTAAAAGTTGTTTGCCGATATCCTGCTCTGAAACGGGCTTGCCCTCCATGAATTTCTCTAACTTCTTCAGGTCTTTCTGTGCATAGAAAGCGATACAGATTCCCTCGCCGCCGTCGCGCCCGGCACGTCCCGTTTCCTGATAATAGCCCTCTAAACTTTTAGGTATATCGTAATGGATAACGAAGCGCACGTCGGGTTTGTCGATTCCCATTCCAAAAGCAATGGTTGCCACAATCACGTCGATACGCTCCATCAGAAAATCGTCTTGCGTCTGTGAGCGGGTCGCGCTGTCAAGACCGGCATGATAAGGGGCCGCTTTAATTTCGTTGGCGCGCAAGATATCCGAGAGTTCTTCTACTTTTTTCCGAGACAGGCAGTAAATAATGCCGCTCTTGCCGGCATGCTGCTTGATAAACATGATGATCTGCCGGTCGATGTCTTTGGCTTTCTGGCGTATTTCGTAATAAAGATTAGGGCGGTTGAACGAGCTTTTGAACTCGCGTGCGTCGGCAATGCCGAGACTCCGTTTGATATCGGTGCGCACTTTATCGGTAGCTGTAGCCGTCAGTGCAATGACGGGTGCATCGCCGATCTTATTGATCGTGGGACGAATGTTGCGGTATTCGGGTCTGAAATCATGCCCCCATTCGGATATACAGTGGGCCTCGTCTATGGCATAAAAAGAAATCTTGATCGTTTTGAAAAACGCGATGTTCTCCTCTTTATTCAATGATTCGGGCGCAACATACAGAAGTTTGGTTCGCCCCGAACTGATATCATCCATCACCTGCTGTATTGCAGCCTTGTTTAATGACGAGTTCAGAAAATGGGCTACGCCTTCGTTCTCACTGATTCCATTAATGACATCTACCTGATTTTTCATTAAGGCAATAAGAGGAGAAACAACGATAGCCGTACCCTCCATCATGAGCGATGGCAATTGGTAACACAAGCTTTTGCCTCCACCTGTTGGCATGAGCACAAAGGCGCTGTTACCACTGAGAAGATGATTAATAATATCTTCTTGTTCGCCCTTGAAAGCATCAAAGCCAAAGTAGATCTTTAATTTCTCTAAAAGATTAACTTTTTCTGCCATAGTGTTTCATTAGCGTCATCTCGTGCCTGTTTTAAGCGGTCTCCAATCGATGAAGATGGGCTTTATCAAGTTGGGATTGGGCATATTCGAGCGTCACCTCAAACTTTTTGATACGTTTCGATGGTATTTCGAACATGGCATTCATCATCATCGATTCGACGATAGAACGCAGTCCGCGGGCCCCCAGTTTGTATTCGACGGCTTTGTCTACAACCAATTGAAGCGCATCTTTGGAAAAAGTCAATTGGATGCCGTCCATTTCGAATAACTTGATATATTGTTTGATGATCGAGTTCTTCGGTTCTACCAATATTCTGGTCAAGGCTGCACGGTCTAAAGGATTCAGATAAGTAAGTACCGGCAAGCGGCCGATGATCTCAGGTATCAGTCCGAACGACTTGAGATCTTGCGGAAGGATGTATTTCATCAAATCTTTCTTGTCGATGTTCCTGACATTTTGCACCGAATTATAGCCTACGACATGCGTATTGAGCCGCTGCGCTATTTTCCGCTCGATACCGTCGAAGGCCCCGCCGCAGATAAATAAAATGTTTTTCGTATCGACATGGATGTAGTCTTGATCGGGATGTTTGCGTCCACCTTTCGGAGGGACATTAACCATTGTTCCTTCCAGCAGTTTTAAGAGTCCCTGCTGAACGCCCTCGCCGCTCACATCGCGGGTGATAGAAGGGTTATCGCTTTTACGAGCTATCTTGTCTATTTCGTCGATAAACACAATTCCGCGCTCGGCAGCAGATACATTATAGTCGGCCACTTGCAGCAAACGCGACAAGATGCTTTCGACATCTTCGCCCACATAACCGGCTTCGGTAAAGACGGTGGCGTCGACTATCGTAAACGGAACGTCTAGCAAACGGGCTATTGTACGTGCAAGCAGTGTTTTGCCCGTACCGGTAGAGCCGACCATAATGATATTGCTTTTTTCTATCTCGACCCCATGATCGTCTTTCGACTGTAACAAACGTTTATAATGGTTGTACACCGATACTGCCAAGTAACGTTTGGCTTCGTCTTGGCCGATAATATATTCGTCAAGATATTTTTTTATTTCTTTCGGTTTAGGTATCCTTTCCAATCTGAAAGGTTCTGCATCGGTAGGTTGGTGAGAATCCAACAGACCGGCATTCTGCACGATTTGATAAGCTTGCTGCGCACAGGCATCGCAGATGTGCCCCGAGCGTCCTGTTATCAACAGTTTTACTTCGCTCTCTCTTCTTCCGCAAAAGTTACATTCGTTCTCTGATATTGCCATTTATTTTTCTTATTTCTTTTTTACCAACACGGAATCGATCATACCGTATTCTTTTGCTTCTTCGGCATTCATCCAGTAGTTGCGGTCAGAGTCTTGCCACACTTTTTCGTAAGGGGTATGCGAATGATTTGCAATAATGGTGTATAATTCTTTTTTGAATTTCTGAATTTCTTTGGCCTCGATCTCGATGTCGGATGCCTGACCTTGTACTCCTCCCAGCGGTTGATGAATCATCACTCGGCTATGTGTCAGTGCGCTGCGTTTACCTTCTTTACCCGACACCAGCAAAACGGCGGCCATTGAGGCTGCCATTCCCGTACAAATGGTTTGCACATCCGACGAAATAAATTGCATCGTATCGTAAATTCCGAGTCCTGCCGTGACGCTTCCGCCCGGGCTGTTGATATAAATGGATATATCTTTCCCGCTATCGACACTATCCAGGTACAGCAGCTGGGCTTGCAGCGTATTGGCCGTATAGTCGTCGATCTCGGTACCGAGAAAGATGATACGATCCATCATCAGGCGCGAGAATACGTCCATTTGCGTAACATTCAGCTGGCGTTCTTCCAGGATATAGGGATTCAGGTATTGGGCCTGGCTTTTGATTACATCGTCGAGCGCCATGCCGTTGATACCCAGATGGCGGGTAGCATACTTTCTAAAATCTTTCATTGCAATTGTTATTATGTTAGACATAAAAAAGGTTGTCGCCTCTTTTTGTAACCTTGACTACACAAAGTTAATTAAAAAAAGTCGACAACCTGGTTACCGAATATGTTTTTTTCGCTAAAAAACGTTATTTGCTTTCGAACAGCTTATTGAAGTCGTCCAGCGAGATTTCTATCTCGTTCAGTTTTACGACGCCTTTGAGCGCTTCGGAGAGTTTTTTCTCTACGGCACGGTCTACGAACGAGTCTAGGTTTTCTTTCTTCTTCAGCATATCTGTTACGTAATTGTCGATATACTCGTCGGGTACGTTGCTCATTCCGTATTGTGCGAACTGTGCTCGTGCCGCTCCGCGGGCCGTTGCTTTTACGTCGTCGTCGTTCACTTTGATGTCGTAAGTGCTGACGAGTTGTTCTTTGATCAGGTGCCACGTGAGTTGTTTGATGCTCTCGTCGTAGTTTTTTTCTACAAAGTCTTCGGGTTTATCTTGGTTATTGTTACGCATAATGCGTTTCAGCAGTTCGTCGGGGAACTGCAGCTTACCTATTTTTTTCTCGCAATACTTCCGCACGTCGATCATGAATTTATAATCGCTCTCGCCGCCGAGTTGTGCTTTCAGTCCCTCTGCGATTTTTTCGCGGAATTCTTTCTCGTCTTTTACGGCATCTTTGCCATAGACGTTATCGAAGAGTTCTTGGTTGACGGCATGATTCTGATAGCGGCTGATTTCGGTAATCTGATAGCTGAAGTCGCCTTCATGATCTTTTACCTGGTCTTTATTGATCTTGAGTAAAGACGACACCTCGACATCGCTTGCCGGATAAGCTTTTCGCGGATTGAAGACGAGAACATCGCCCAGTTTGGCTCCGTCGAATATCTTTTTCTGATCTTCTACTTTGATATAGCTGGGCATCAACACGGCTGCCTCTACCGTCAGTCCGCCTTCTTTGGTGTTGCCTTGGGCATCGAGTTCGCGCAAGTCGCCTTTCAGCATATCATTGTCGCGGTATTCCTCTACTTTGTCGTAGCTTCCCATACGCGAGGCGAACATTTCTACCTGCCGATCGATCAGCTGGTCGTCTACCACGACACGGTAATAGTCGATTTTGTTTTTGGCATTCAGCTCGATTTTGATTTCGGGCGCTACGGCAATATCGAAAACGAACGTATACGGAGCTTCTTTTTCCAAATCCACAGCCTGTTGCTTTTCCGAGGGGAGCGGTTCGCCCAGCATCTGCACTTTATTCTGGCGCATGTAGTCGTAAATCTGTTTACCCACCAGCTTATTGATGGCATCCATCTTGACAGACGTGCCCACCTGGCGCTTGATCAGGCCCATCGGAACCTGTCCGGGACGAAAGCCCGGGATGTTTGCCTTCTTACGATAATCTTTCAATGTCTTCTCGACATCTTCTCTGTAATCAGCCTCCTCGACGGTTACGGTCAGCAGACCGTTGATCTTGTCGGGATTCTCAAATGAAATGTTCATCTCTAATGTTCTGTTTATGTGGTTATTTATTTGTCAAAGGGGATTGCAAAAGTACGCATTTCTGGTTGAACGGCCTAACATCGCACCGATTATTTGCTGTTTTCTCCCATCGCTAAAGGGCAATCAGCCGCGCCGACTTTTTTCTTCAAATTTTCCAATCGGAAATTCGCTCGCTGGCACCCAGCAGCCCATTTCTTCGAATCGCTGCGGTTATTCGACCGATTTTCCGTAATTTTGCGACCATCATTTTTAATTAAATTCTTATGCGCAGTATTCCTACAGTAACCAAAAATTTGCTTATCATCAACGTCCTGGCTTTTATCGCCATGTATGTCTTCAAGTCGGTGCCCCTGCTCAACGGATCGCAGATAGATCTGAACGATCTGCTGGGCTTGCATTTTTTCCTGGCATCGGATTTCCGCCTTTATCAGCTGGTTACTTACATGTTTATGCACGCCAATATAGAGCACATATTTTTTAATATGTTTGCCTTGTGGATGTTCGGCTGTGTGGTTGAGCGCGTGTGGGGCGCAAAGAAATTTTTGTTCTATTATATTTCGTGCGGCATCGGCGCCGGTCTTTTTCAAGAGCTGGCGCAGTATGGCTCGTATGTCATGGAAGGACTGTCGGCGTATAATGCCGTTTCGATCGACGGGATGAATATGCTGATGGATACCTATCTGAACCGGTGGACTACCGTCGGCGCCTCGGGCGCAGTTTACGCTTTGCTGCTGGCCTTCGGAATGATATTTCCGGAAGAGCGCATTTTTATCTTTCCGCTTCCCATCCCCATCAAGGCCAAATGGTTTGTGATGCTATACGCGGGCATCTCGCTCTTCTCGGCTTTGACAACCACAGGCGGAAACGTTGCGCACTTTGCACACCTCGGCGGAATGGTCTTCGGTTTCTTCATGATCCGCTATTGGAAACGTCACCCTTACCCTTCGCCTTCGGACGAGAATGATTTTCATTTCTTCGACAAATTCAAAAACAAACACAAAAACCAAACGCATGACCCTTATACCGACGCTTATAACGAACATGAGCGCGACTGGAAATATAACGAGCAGAAACAAAAAGAACAAAACGAGATCGACTCTATTCTGGATAAAATACGCAAAAGCGGCTACGACAGCCTGACGGCAGAAGAAAAGAAAAAACTGTTCGATAGCAGCAACCGGTCATAAAAGAAACGATAAACGCGATGCCGCTGAAAAAAATACTCGTCCCAGTACTTCTCGGAGCCAATATCGCTACGATCATCGCAATGATGCTCGTAGGATATGCCGATCGGTTGAGTCCGATTCATTTCCCCCGATTAACCAACATCGGGCTGGGGTTCCCCGTCATCCTGTCAGTCAATCTGGGCTTTCTTTTCCTCTGGACAATCTTTCATACAAAAAAATGCTGGATCTCCTTTTTAGGCTTTCTGCTGGTATACCCACCCCTCAAAACCTATCTTCCGCTGAATTTGCTAAGCGATGTTCCCCCAGATGCCATCAAAGTATTGTCGTATAACGTATGGTCGTATGCCGGATGGAACGACCATGGCCGACCGAATCCCATCTTACGCTATCTTGCAGAACAACGTGCCGATATACTCTGCCTGCAAGAAGCTGCAACGAATGAAGTGGGAGCAGAAAAGATAGACTCGGTCATGAATAAAATTTATCCTTACTCCGAGAGTTCCAATATTCCCGACGGATCCGATCGGATGGTCGTTTACAGCCGCTTCCCCATCCTGCAAAAAAAAACGATAGAATACGCATCGGCAGGAAATCACTCTGCAGCCTTTTACCTGAAAATCGGCCATGACACGGTAATCGTTATCAACAATCATCTGGAAACGACCGGCCTCTCTCAAAAAGATAAAGACAGCTTTAAAAGCCTGGTAAAAGGTAACGTCCCGGGCGATTCGGTAGAGATCGTTTCAGAAAAACTCATCAATAAACTGGCCAAAGCATCGAAGATTCGTGCCCTGCAGGCAGAAGCCGTAGCACGGTTTATCGAACAACACCGCGATAAAAGCATGATCGTATGCGGCGATTTCAACGACGGGCCAAACTCTTATACACGCCATACGATAGCCAAAGGACTACGCGACTGCTATATAGAGACCGGCAATGGTCCTGGAATATCTTATCATTTAGGCGGCTTTTATGTTCGCATCGACCATATACTGTGCTCAGACGACTGGATTCCTTATGGCTGCCGAGTAGACCGTAGTATATCGACGAGCGACCATTATCCCATCTACTGCTGGATGAAAAGGCAACCGAAACCTTAAAATATGCATTAAGTAAGATGATAATTTTCCGTAGTAGCAAAAAAATGGTATCTTTGCACGTCTATCAAAAAGGTGAAGAAATATTAATCAAAACATAATAAATCAAATGCAAAACAAAGGAATTGTAATTGTAACAGCTGTCATGTTGACGCTTGCAAGCATCTTCTATTTGTCATTCTCAGCAGCCACTTACTATTATGATAGTCAGGCTGCGAAGCTCGACGATCCGATTGCGAGGCAGGATTATAAAGATTCTGTGAAATACTTAGGAATCTATTCTTACCAGAGATGTCTGGAAACCCAAATCGGATTAGGGCTCGATTTGAAGGGCGGTATGAACGTCATCCTCGAAATTTCGGTACCAGACGTTGTTGAAACACTGGCAGACCACAAGACCGATGCTGCTTTCGTAAAATCGATGAAAGAGGCAAAGGCAGAAGAAGAGACAAGTCAAGAAGACTTTATTTCGCTTTTTATTAAAACATTCCATAAGAACGCACCCGGCCGCCGCTTAGCAGAAATATTTGCTACGCAGCAGTTGCAGGGAAAGGTAAGTCCGCAAAGCTCCGACTCGGAAGTAGAGAAAGTTCTGCGCGAAGAGACCCAGGCCGCTATCGACAATTCGTTTAACGTAGTGCGTACGCGTATCGACCAGTTCGGCGTTGTTCAGCCCAATATCCAGAAACTGGAAGGCCAGCAGGGACGAATTATGGTCGAAATGCCCGGTATCCGTGAACCCGAACGTATGCGTAAACTGCTACAGGGAAGCGCAAATCTCGAATTCTGGGAGACGTATAATGCAGACGAGATTATTCCTTATCTGACTCAACTCGACACCCGTTTGGCAAACAGCGATGCAGAGAAAGCCGATACGCTTGCAGCCGATACGACAAAAATAAAGCAAGAGGCAATAGAAGCCGTTAAGAAGGCGCAGCCCAAGTTCCAGATCAAAAGCGATAATCAGCCAGATCAAATAAAGTTGTCTACCGACCGACAAGTTGCCGAGGCAAAGAAACAACATCCTTTGATGGCCATTCTGAATGTTACCGGAAAGAATGCGCTGAGTACCGTGGCCTATGCCAGTGTAAGAGATACGGCAGAGATCAATAAACTTCTACGTTCGGATGTAGCAAAAATGATTCTCCCCACCGATCTCAAACTTCTTTGGAGCGCGAAGCCGACTGATCTGCTGAACGTGAAAAACTACTTCGAACTGCATGCCTTAAAAGTTACCACTACATCAGGCCGTGCACCGATGGAAGGCGATGTTGTTACTTCGGCAAGCGACCAGTTCAATCACATAACAGGCCAGCCCGAAGTGTCGATGACGATGAACACCGACGGATCGCGTCGTTGGGCTGCTTTAACCAAGGCCAATGTAGGCAAGGCCATTGCCATTGTTCTGGACAATGCCGTTTATTCGGCGCCACGTGTCAACCAGGAGATCGACGGCGGGCAGTCGTCCATCAGCGGAAACTTCACCATCGAAGAGACCAAAGACCTGGCCAATACGCTGAAGTCGGGCCGTATGCCAGCTCCAGCGCGCATCGTTCAAGAAGAAGTTGTAGGTCCTACGTTGGGCGCTCAATCCATTCAGCAAGGCATCATCTCATTTGCCATAGCCTTTGTGCTGCTGATGATCTACATGGTTGTTATGTACGATTTCATTCCCGGCATGATGGCCAACTGTGCGTTGGTAGTTAACCTGTTCTTTACCTTGGGTATTCTGACGTCATTCCAGGCCGCATTGACGATGAGCGGTATTGCCGGTATGGTACTGTCGTTAGGTACAGCCGTCGATGCCAACGTGCTTATCTACGAACGAACCAAAGAAGAACTTGCTGCAGGCAAAAACATCAAACAAGCCATGTCAGAAGGGTACAGAAACGCTTTCAGCGCCATCTTCGACTCCAATTTAACCTCATTCCTTACGGGCATCATTCTATACGCTTTCGGTACAGGTCCTATCCGCGGTTTTGCCACCACCTGGATGATCGGTATCATCTGTTCGTTCTTTACGGCCGTATTCCTGACACGTATCGTTTATGAGCACCAAATGAACAAAGACCGTTGGTTGAAGCTCGACTTCGTTACACGATTCTCTAAGAATCTGATGCAAAATACCAACTACCGTTTCATGTCGATGTACAAAAAGACATTTGCCTTTGCCGGTATCGCCGTTCTGATATTCCTGGGCAGTTTTATTGTGCGTGGCTTGGCAAAGAGCATCGACTTTACCGGAGGCCGCAACTATGTTGTGCAATTCGAGAAATCGACATCGCCCGAAGAGATACGCGAGGTAATTGCCCAGGCATTCCCCGGCACCACCACCAGCGCCCTGTCGCTGGGAACAGACAACAAGACCATTCGTATCTCGACCAATTACAAGATCGAATCCAACAGCCCCACTGTAGACGATGAGGCCGAAACGATACTGTATAATGCGTTGAAGAAAGACGGATTGGTATCGCAGGCCAGCGTCGAGGCATTTAAGAATCCCGACATCCGTCAAGGAGGGTCCATCATCAGTTCAACCAAGGTAGGTCCGTCCGTAGCCAAAGACATTACCTACGGCGCCATTATCAGCGTACTCCTGGCTCTGATAGCCATCTTCCTCTACATCCTGTTGCGCTTCCGCAACGTAGCATTCTCCATCGGTTCCATCGTAGCCTTGGCGTTAGATGCACTGGCCGTGATCGGTCTGTTCTCGCTCTTGCAGGGCGTCATGCCTTTCTCTTTAGAGGTAGACCAAACATTTATCGGCGCCATTCTTACGGTGATCGGCTACTCCATCAACGACAAGGTGGTGGTATTCGACCGTATCCGCGAGAACATGAAGTTGCATCCCAAAGACGGCTACGGTTCATTGTTCAACGATTCGATCAACCAGACATTGGCCCGTACCATCAACACATCCTTCTCTACGTTGCTTGTGTTGCTTTGCATCCTGTTCCTTGGCGGAAAGAGCATCCAGCCATTTGCCTTTGCCATGAGTTTAGGCGTTGTCTTCGGTACGTTATCGTCCATCTTTATTGCATCGCCGATAGCCTACCTGGTGTTGGGGCGCAAGGCCGAAGCACACGGCCGCGCCGTTCAGGCAGCCAAAGCATAGCAGATTTTCGTAATTTCTCCATAGACGTGGGAGTCGTGTCAAATTTAATGATACGGCTCCTTTTTTTTATCCCGGCCGCCGCAGAAAAAACTTCCCCGTTCTCGTAAACCCATCTTTTAGCCTCGGATGGTGACCATCCAGCGCATAAAATCCATTTTTTGTCTCAGATGGTGACCATCCAGCGTGTAAAATTCATTTTTTGTCCCAGATGGTGACCATCCAGCGCGTAAAATTCATTTTTTGTCCCAGATGGTGACCATCCAGCGTGTAAAATTCATTTTTTGTCTCAGATGGTGACCATCCAGCGCGTAAAATTCATTTTTTGTCTCAAATGGTGACCAT
>CAUQAO010000068.1:0-11545 GCA_963515815.1 uncultured Prevotella sp. | reverse complement strand
GCCGAGCTGCGCGGACAAAAATACCCCGGTAGAATGCGTCAGCCGAGCTGCGCGGTCAAAAACACACCGGTCGCACGGATCATTCAGCAAACAAAGAGGATGTACAATTTTGGCACATCCTCTTTCTGATTAAAAAAATACGCGCAACCCAGGTTATACGAAACAAAAAAGAGCTGACCGTATCCCTACGCCCAGCCCCCCAAATTAGAGAGTTATAAAAATCTATTAACTATTTAACCAAAATCCTTATCTTATCAGTCGCATTCCTTCGTCTACCGCCTGCATATTGAGCGGAATCAAATGGTGATGCCGCTCGGGCAGCGATTTATAAAGCGCCTTTTTCAGACCGTCGGTACTGATTACGGGCGAAACCTTAAGCAGCCCGCCCAGTACAATCATGTTGAACACTTTCGCATTTTTCATTTCGGCAGCCTTGTCCATCGCATCGATACGATAAATGCGAATATCTTTTCGGGTGGGCGGATTGACGATGCCGTAGCCGTCGTAAATCAAGATGCCACCCGCCTTGATCTTAGGTTCGAACTTATCCAGCGACGGCTGATTCAGAACAATTCCTACATCGTACTTGCTGAGAATCGGCGACGAGATACGTTCGTCGCTCACGATAACGGTCACATTGGCCGTTCCGCCGCGTTGTTCGGGCCCGTAAGCCGGCATCCACGTCACCTCTTTGTCTTCCATCAATCCCGAGTAGGCCAGTATCTTTCCCATTGAGAGTACCCCCTGTCCGCCGAACCCCGATATGATTATTTCTGTTTTCATACGCTGTGCCCTTTCTCGGTTAAAGTCCTGTGATATCCTTCAAGTCGCCCTTCTGATACTTGTCGAACATATTTTCCTGCATCCATTTATTGGCCTCGGCCGGCGACACCTTCCACCCGCTGTTACAGGTGCTCACAAGCTCGACGAGCGACGATCCCTTGCCCTGCATCGAAGCCGCGAAAGCTTTCTGAAGGGCTTTCTTTGCCCGACGTATCGACGCAACCGTATCGACGCTCTGCCTGCTCACATAACAGGTCCCCTCGAGCCGAACAGCCAGGTCGGTAATATTCAGCGGATAGCCGTGCAGCTCGGGGTCGCGACCGTAAGGACACGTCGCCGTTTTTTGTCCGATGAGCGTAGTCGGCGCCATCTGTCCGCCCGTCATGCCGTAAATGGCATTGTTGATAAATACGATGGTAAAATGCTCGCCGCGGTTCAGTGCATGAATGGTCTCGGCCGTACCGATACAAGCCAAGTCGCCGTCGCCTTGATAGGTGAACACCAGCCTGTCAGGCCACAGCCGCTTGATAGCCGTAGCCACGGCAGGCGCGCGTCCATGAGCCGCCTCTTGCCAGTCGATGTCGAGATAGCGGTAAGCAAACACCGCACACCCCACAGGGCATACGCCGATCGTTTTCTCCTCCATCTGCATCTCAGCAATGACTTCGGCCACCAACTTGTGCACCACCCCATGCGAACAGCCCGGACAATAGTGCATCGTCGTGTCGTTCATCAGCTCTGGCTTTTGGTAAACCAGATTTTCGGGGGATATGATCTCGTTGCTCATCCTATTTTCTCTTTCAATGCCTCGACTATCTCTTCGGGATCGGGAACTATACCGCCGAGACGTCCGAAATGTTCTACCTTGACTGCCCCGTTGATCGCCAGTCGCACATCTTGCACCATCTGCCCGGCGTTGATCTCTGCCACCAGCACACCCTTCTTGCCTTTGGCCGCCTCGGCAATCGCCTTCTCGGGAAACGGCCATAAGGTAATCGGCCGGAAAAGGCCAACTTTCAGCCCCGCTTCGCGCGCCAGTTCGATGGCCTTCTCGGCAATGCGGGCCGCACTGCCGAAAGAAACGATCATGTAATCGGCATCTTCCATCTGCTGCGTTTCGTATCGCACCTCATTTTCGCGAATCGCCCGATACTTCGCTTGCAAATGAAGATTGCGAACCTCCATCACCTCCGACTTCAGTTCGAGCGATGTAATGATATTCGGCGCCCGTCCGTCCGAACGTCCGAACGTAGCCCATGGACATTCTTTCTTGATTTCCTCCTCGGTTCGTCGAGGTTTGTAAGGCGGCAGTACCACCTTTTCCATCATCTGCCCGATCACGCCGTCGCTCAGAATCATCGCCGGATTGCGATACTTGAAAGCCAGTTCGAAAGCCAGCTCCACAAAGTCGGCCATCTCTTGCACCGAATTAGGCGCCAGCACAATGACATTGTAATCGCCGTTGCCACCGCCGCGCGTTGCCTGAAAATAGTCGCTTTGCGACGGCTGTATGGTACCCAGGCCGGGGCCACCGCGCTGCACATTGACAAACACGCCGGGCAATTCGGCCCCCGCCATGTACGATATTCCTTCCTGCATCAGCGCTACACCGGGCGACGACGATGTGGTCATCACGCGCTTGCCGGCTCCCGCGCCGCCGTAAACCATATTGATCGAGGCCACTTCGCTCTCTGCCTGCAACACCACCATACCGGTCGTTTCCCATGGCTTCAGCAACGCCAGCGTTTCTATAATTTCGCTCTGGGGCGTAATCGGATAACCGAAGTAGCCGTCGACACCGCAACGGATGGCAGCGTTGGCTATGGCCTCGTTTCCTTTCATTAAAGTTATCTCTTGTTCTGCCATCGTGTTATCCCTCCACTCGCTTTCTATAAACCATTATGCACCCGTCGGGACATACAATACCGCAAGCTGCACAGCCGACACAATCATCCGGTCGAACTGCTTCTACGTATGGATACCCATGAACGTTCACCTGTTTTTGCGCCAATCCGATAACCATTTGTGGGCAGGCCACTATGCAAAGCGAACAGCCTTTACAACGGTCGGTATTCACGACAATGGCTCCTTTGATCTTGCTCATTGTATCATATTTTTGGGTATCTAAGGATTATAAGCATCCTTGTTGTAATAATTGAGAATATCCTCGAGCATCTCTTTGGCCTCGACAGCTGGTGAATGCGGATCCAATTCGATAGCTTCCATATAACAGTTCATTGCTTGTTGCCAATTGCCTTGTCGACGATAAACATTCCCTTGCCGGTAATACTCTTCGGCGGTCATGACTGGTATATTTTCTTTCCTGCTGCCAGCGTATTCTTCATCAGCGAGCATATCGTCATGGGACCTACACCGCCCGGGACAGGCGTAATGTAACTGCACCGCGGAGCAACCTCGTCGAACTTTACATCGCCATTCAACCGGAAACCACTTTTACGCGAAGCATCGGGCACGCGCGTCGTTCCCACGTCTATCACCACGGCGCCTTCTTTCACCATGTCGGCCGTAACGAAATCGGGCTGTCCGATAGCCGCAATGATGATATCGGCCGAGCGGCACTCTTCTTTCAAGTTCTTCGAATGACTATGGCAAACCGTTACCGTTGCGTCTCCATATTGTTTTTGCATCATGAGCTGCGCCATCGGTTTACCGACGATATTGCTGCGACCGAGTATCACGCATTTCCGTCCGCTCGTCTCTATATCATAATGTTGCAGCAAGGTGAGAATGCCCAACGGAGTAGCCGAAATAAAGCAAGGAAGCCCTATCGACATGCGGCCCACATTGATGGGATGAAAGCCGTCGACATCTTTCCTGTAATCTATAGCCATAACAATTTTTTGTTCATCGATATGCTTCGGCAGAGGCAACTGTACGATAAAACCGTCGACATCCGCATCGTCGTTCAGCTGTGCAACACACGTCAGCAACTCTTCTTCCGTCACCGTTTCCTCGTAGCGGATCAACGTCGACTTGAAGCCGCACTGCTCGCAGGCCGCAACCTTATTCTTGACATAAGTCTCACTGCCGCCGTCGTGTCCTACCAGCACGGCTGCCAAATGAGGCCGTTTGCCACCGGCAGTGACCATTCGCTTCACTTCTTCGGCTATTTCTGTTTTGATAGTAGTAGCCGTTGCTTTACCATCAATCAATACCATTGCTATCTTTGTTTAGTCTGACGTTTCTGTTTACTTCATGCGCGGCATGCCTTTCATGCGCCCCATCATGCCGGCCATCGGATTGCCTGCGACCATCTTCATCATCTTTCGAGTCTGATCGAACTGTTTGATCAACCGGTTCACGTCTTGAATATTCGTACCGCTTCCTTTCGCTATACGCTGTCTTCTTGACGTATTCAGCACCTCGGGAGAGGTTCGTTCTTTTGGAGTCATGCTCTTGATAATGGCTTCTACGCCTTTAAAGGCATTGTCGTCAATGTCAATATCTTTTATCGCCTTGCCCACGCCCGGTATCATGGCAGCCAAGTCTTTGATGTTGCCCATCTTCTTGATCTGCTCAATCTGCTTCAAGAAATCGTTGAAATCAAATTTATTCTTCTGAATCTTCTTTTGCAGCCGCTTCGCCTCTTCTTCGTCGAATTGCTCCTGCGCCCGCTCAACCAGCGAAACGATATCGCCCATGCCCAAGATACGGTCGGCCATACGCGAGGGATGAAACACGTCAATGGCCTCTATCTTCTCGCCCGTTCCGACGAATTTAATGGGCTTTGTTACCACCGTGCGGATAGAAAGCGCCGCACCACCGCGCGTATCGCCATCGAGCTTGGTCAACACAACGCCGTCAAAATCGAGTCTGTTGTTAAACTCCTTCGCCGTATTTACCGCATCCTGACCGGTCATCGAATCGACAACAAACAGTGTTTCGTCAGGATTCAAGGCCTGTTTCAGGTTTGATATCTCATTCATCATCTCCTCATCTACCGCCAAACGACCGGCAGTATCGACAATGACTACATCATTTCCCTTGGCCTTCGCCTGCTGAATAGCATGCTCGGCAATAGCCACCACATCCTGTTCGTCGGGCTCGCTGTAAACCTCTACGCCGACCTGTGCGCCGACTACTTTCAGCTGTTCGATAGCTGCAGGCCTATAAACATCGCATGCCACCAGCAGCGGATTCTTCCTCTGTTTCGTTTTCAGCATATTGGCCAACTTGCCAGTGAAAGTTGTTTTACCCGATCCCTGCAAACCCGACATCAGGATAACCGACGGTTTGCCTCCCAGCTGAAGTCCCACGGCGTCGCCACCCATCAGTTCAGCCAATTCATCGTGTACGATTTTCACCATCAACTGCCCGGGCTTCACCGCAGTCAATACGTTCATGCCCATCGCCTTCTCTTTCACCTTATCGGTAAAAGTTTTCGCCACTTTATAGTTAACGTCGGCATCGAGCAATGCTCGCCGCACGTCTTTCAACGTCTCAGCAACATTTATTTCGGTGATTTTCCCTTCGCCTTTCAGTATCTTAAATGATCGTTCTAGTCTATCACTTAAATTTTCAAACATAACTTAACTGCTACTTTTGCTTTCCTTTATTACTACTTTATGTTGGCGTTTGTCTAGTTGCAAAAGTAATATATTTTTTCGATACACCAAGCATATCTTTGTTATATTTAAAAATTTAAGAAACATCCATCTTTTTTGCAACACACGTATCCCGAATTATGCAACACCTACGGTTGAAGCGCAATAAAACCGGCCCTGATCACTTGGATTAGAGTCGGTATTAAAAGAAATTTCAGAGAATTTTCTCGTTAGATTTATTTTCGTTTCTTCGACTTGCTTAAATCAAGTATTCTAATGTGACGGAATTTAACGCCCTCGCCATGACCGCAGAAGCTGATATATCCGTCTTTGTTGAATAATCCGGGATGATTCTTATGGTCGATGGTGTAAGGATTTTGCTGGCCGCCGTCAGGAGCGACGGGATGGCCTTGGCATGCCTCGCGAATATTACCGTCTAAGATCACCTGTCCATTTACCGTAACTGTAATGCGATCACCCACGGCGCGTATCTCTTCAACATTCCACGTGCCTAAAGGGCCAAATTGCACATGCTTCGGAACGATGATACCGTAAACCGAACCGTGTTGCTGATAGTCGTGCAGACCTTTGTAAATGGGGTCATCGTGATCGAGCACCTGGATTTCCATTCCTTCGTAAGCTGCATCTACACCGATGCTCGTGCGGATGCCGATGCCGTTGTTTACGCCCGGCTTATCGAAGCAGAACTCGAAACGGTAAACAAAGTCGCCATACTTTTTCTTCGAATAGAGGTTGCCGCCGTTGCCGTATTTTGCGCTTACATAGATGTTGCCGTCTACAGGTACATAATCGACGAGATTTCCTTGCCATTTGTCGAGCGAACGACCGTCGAACAAGAGGTCGAACCCGGCCGCCTTCTCTTCTGCAGAAAGCGTGTAAACCGGCGTTGCGGGCAGTGTATGCACACATACGTCGCGCACATCAAGCGTGTCGTTCGCGCCTAAGAACGAGATGAGCCCCTGTGGAAGAATCGGCCGGCCGGAAACGTTCTTGACGATGGCATTTTCGATCACGATTACGCCGTTCGATTCAATCATAATTCGGTCGTTCACCAACTTCACATGCAACGTATTCCACATATCGGGAACGACATTTTGTTCAATCTCGCCTTGCTTTTCGCTATAGATAAACGCGGCGCCTGCTTTCCCGTTCAGTTCCACCTCGGGCATCGAACGCAGGTGCAGCATGCCCTCACCCTTCGTCTTCCAGTCGGCATACAGTTCGAAGTTCTCGTACGGTACGTTGCTCTGCACCGAAGTCTTACCGGCAGCCTGTGCACGGTCGAAGAGCTTCGCATATCCGTCGGTCGACAACTTGCTCAACAGGCCCTTTATCTCGTCTACGGCATAGCCGGCGTCAGGATCGTTTTTCTTTGCAGCGAATACCTGCTCGGCTTTTTCCAACCACGTTTTTACCAAGGTGCCGCCTTGCAGTTCGCTATTCTTGTTCACGATGGCTTTAACGGCCGTGGCTGCACTGAAAGCATTGTCGGGTTTATCAAGATAGCGAGCTGCCAACGCCAGTGCCGGCCACTCGTACAACCCACCGAGCGCATCGATAAAGCTGTTTTCCAACTGTACGGAAGGCTGAAGATCGAGCGCTCGACGATAGAGCTGATACTTGCGAATGGCATTATACTTCGAAACACCCACCAAGTCGAGACTGCGTTTAAGAGCTTGATCTTTTCGCGACGGATCGGCAGATGCGATGCGGAAAAGCAACTCGATGGTCAGATCGCTTTCGACACGCAACAGCGCGTCGAAAGCTTCTGTTTTTGTCGTCGGGTTTTCGTACCCTTCTACCAGCTTGTCGATGGCCGGCTTGTTGCCGGCTTGTGCCAGCAGCGGATAATAAAGTTGGGCATGCGAAGTCGACACCAGACGCGGACGGATAGCTCCAAACTGTTCCTCGGCCGACAGCTGATGCAGAGCATAGAGCGCCGCCCGCTGCAGTTGAACCGCAATGGCGGCATCGGCCTTTTCCATCATATCGCACAACGCGTTGAAATGCTCGGGCTGCGAAATACCGCAAAGCGCCTCGTAGGCGGCTGCCTCGACAGCCTTGTCGGACGAAGCCAACAGCGCCGACACCCGGTCGTAAGCACGGTACATGTGACGGTGGGCAACGAGTTTGAGCGCCTGTTGCCGAACAGCGACATTGTTGTGGTCCAGCGCCTTGATCACCTCGCCGTCGATGCTACCGTGAAAAGCCAGCAGCGCCCGATAAGCCTTATCGGCATGAGCGCCGCCCAAAAGCCCCACCAGAGCGGCAAGCGCCTTGTCGCCGCCGATCTGCGCACCGGCAAAGATGGCAGCCTCAGCCAATTCGGGCTGATTACTATTCATCGAAAGAACCATCAGGTCGGCCGCCGATGCCACATGCTCATTGCCCAACCAGCGCACCACATCTATTTGAGCCGGTACCGACAGTTTCCCGAATCGCTGCATAACCGCAGCGAATATACCGTCGCCAGCACAGTCTTTAGCCATTCTCAACGCAGTGTTGCGATACTGAATGTCGGCATCTTGCAATGCTTTCTGAACTTCGTCGGCCGCTTTCTGATCCGATGTCTTGAGCAGCAGTTCCAAACCCGCGCACCGAACGGCCCGATTGTTTTGTTTAATCAGCTGCCGCGAGAGCTTGTTCACCGTTTTTGCATCGGTCGGAACCAATTCTGAAAGCAACTGTATGTAAGCGTCGGTGGCGTGCAGAGCGTCGTCGCCGAAGCCTACTTTTTGTGCCGCAGCAGCCAGCGTTTTCAACGACTGCGATGTGCCGCAAACCGCCAATGCCTGATAAATGGCACGAAGCGTCTGGGCGTCGGCTCCGGCGGTCCATGATAGCAGCACCGGCTCTAACGCGGGGTTGTGGAAGCGTCGCAGCGTAATCAGATGCGCCAGCGAGTGCTTCGGCAGCGACGACTGTCGCACCAGGTCGACCAGCTGGGCGTCGATGCCCGGGAGAGCAGCCAACCCGCGCAGGGCGGCACCGCTCAGATCGGCGTCGGTCAGATAGCGTTCAAAGACGGCAATGTCGGCCGCCGTGCCGCACTTTTGCAGTTGCCACAACAGAAATGCCGTCTGCGGCTTGTCTTTACTCATGGCCAGTCCGTCGACGATTCCGTGTTTCACCGCTTCGCGCAGATCGGCTTTGTCGGGCCGCGTCACGTAATCTACCACGCCGTTGATGGCATATTCGAACGGTGCATTACCCCCTTTCGCCGTCGGGTTCAGCATACCGATCAGCATTTTCACGCCTTCCGAACCGGTTTGCGCAATCTCGCCCATCACCTGGTCGTACACTTGCACATTATCGGCGGGCAGCTGTGCCAGCGCGTCGGCTACAATCGTCGATGCCACCCTGTTTCTACTGTCTTGTCCTTGCACGTTGCCACCGAAGCCGATACACAGCACCAAGGCCGCCGACAGAATATATCTCAACTTTTTCATACGCTTCTTATTGATTATTTTTCATTGTGATTTTGATTTCCGGAAAATATTAAAACGTCCAAGGTTCGCGCATCGGCTGATTGACCAAAGCATTGGCGGCATCGTCGCCGACAAACAATTGCGTCTCGGGATCGAACTGTAACTTCGGCCGATTCAGTCGCAAGGCAACCGCCGCCATGTTCACCAGCGTGCAACTGTGGTGACCGTTCCACTCGTTCAGGGCGAACTTCTTACGCGTACGAATACAGTCGATAAAATCGGTGTTCTGCGGTTCGGGATCGGGATATTCGGCCAGCTTGTTCATCACATCCGGAATCGTACATTCGAAACCGCGATATACCTTGCCCTTCGGTCCTTCGATATAAGGCACATGCCCCTTGCTTTCGTAGCCTTCGCCCTCGAGCACCACCTGGCAACCGTCGGCATAGGTGTACGTAATCTTGCGCCAGATACCCACAGCGTCGGCATGCTGTTGCGGCGCATCCACCTCAACCTCCACGGGCAGCGTGTCGTCTTTGCCCAGCAGATACTGAATGGGGTCGAGATAATGCTGACCCATGTCGGTCAGTCCGCCGCCGTCGTAATCCCAATAGCCCCTGAACGTGCTGTGCACCCGGTGCGCGTTGTAAGGCTTGAAAGGAGCCGGACCCAGCCACATGTCGTAATCCAGCTCGCTCGGAACCGGCTGCGGCGTAAGGTTGTCCTTGCCCACCCAGAAAAACTTCCAGGCAAAACCCGTTGCACCCGACACCGTAACCTTGAGCGGCCAGCCCAGCAAACCGCTGTCGACAAGTTTCTTCAACGGACTAACCGTCGTGCCCAACCCATAAAACGTATCGGTAAAGCGGAACCACGTATTCAGTCTGAAGATACGATCGTAGCGCCGCACAGCCTCTACCACCCGGCGCCCCTCGCCGATGGTTCGCGTCATCGGCTTCTCGCACCAGATATCCTTACCGGCTTTGGCGGCCGCTATTGACATCAGCGCATGCCAGTGCGGCGGCGTGGCGATATGCACCACATCCACATTCGGGTCGTGTATCAAGTCGCGAAAATCATGATACGTCTTCAGCGTCTCGCCGAACCGCTGCTTGCCCATTTCGGCGGCCTGCTGCAGATGCTTACTGTCTACATCGCAGATCGAAACCAAGCGATAAGCCGCGTCGCTCGTAAAATGATAAGAAGAGCGACCGATGCCACCCACACCGATGATACCTTTTGTCAATTGATCGCTCGGCGCCACAAATCGGTTTCCACCCAAAACCCTGCGCGGAACAATGGTAAACAAGCCAATGGCCCCCATCGTCTTCAAGAACATTCGTCTATTCGTCTTCATGATAAATATATTTGATTGTTGATACTTAATATTGTCTAAGCAGTACTGCTTCGCGCCTGCGAAACTTTCGCAAAGATACAATATCCAAAGACGATGGTGCCGGCATTCTTTATTAAACTTTCTTAAACAAAAAAAAGCTTCGGCGATTCTCGCGAACCACCGAAGCCAAAGTGTGTGATACAAATATAAAATAAAGTGTGAACAATAGTTCTTTTTAATATTCAACGAGGGGACAAAAATGCCTCCCGCGCTGGCGCCGTCGCGTTAGCGAAATTGCTACCCCACGCTTGTGGGGGCGGCGGGCGCGTCGACTTTGACCAGTTTACCGCCCTCGACCTTTACCCAGATCGATTCGCCGCTTAATGAAACGAGTTCGTAGAGCTTCGCGTTGCCCTCGCCTTTTGCCGTTTTACCCGTCAGTTTCAGCGCGCCGGGGGCGAATCCTTCGGATTGTTCGAACGCCGGTAGCAGTTTAGCCACTTCTTTCTCGGCCGCCTTTTTCTCTTTCGACGATTTCTTTTGCGCCTGCCCCAGGTTGTGTGCCGCCAGGGTTTCGTCGGTGGCACGGTTCATCAGTTCTGCGAGGTCGAAGATCAGCGTGCGATCCTCGTCGGTCTTGGCCACGATGTACGCCGCCTCGATGTGCTGACAGATCACGGCGAACTGTTCGTCGGTCTCGGGGCGGATGATGTTCGACGCCGGCAGTTGCGCTCCGACGTTTTCCGCACCACGCTCGGCCGTCAGTCGTTCGTACGCCTCGTTCACCGGCTTCAGCTCCGTTACCACGGGCGTCATGCCCAGCATGGTCACTTCATCGGCGAGCGGTTCGAGGTCTTTCAGCAGCCCCACAACGTCAGCCGTTTCGGTCTTGTTGCCCCTGTCCTGCGTGCCGTAATAGGTGCGCAAAACGGCGTCGAGCTTCACGGCGGCCGACTTCATCAGGGCGACGTGCGAATGCAGATACGCCCGCACTACGCCGAAGAGCGTGCTGAGCAGCTCGTCGCGTTCGTGATCCTTCTTGAGCAGCTCGGCCGTTTGAACCGAGATTTGCGACTGCCTGTTCAGGTCTTCTTCCACCTCGATGTTTGCTTTCCAGGCTTTCAACATATCGGCCGTGAGCTGGAGTTTTTCTGCATTTCTCGCTGCGACGAGTGTGTACTGCCGGCGCTGATATTCCACATGTTCCGGCAACGAAAGCCGCGATCCTTTGCCCCGCCGTATCCGTACGGTCCTGGGCAGTTTTTTAACCGTTTCTTTCATAAAAAATTAAAGATTATAGTTAGTAATAGGGATAAAATCACCCGTTATCGTTAAAAATTCTTTGTTTCCGAAGCCCTCGTCCATGGACGAAACGACCAAATGAGTTCGTTTTGTGCTCTCGTCCATGGACG
>CAUQAO010000067.1:0-11629 GCA_963515815.1 uncultured Prevotella sp. | reverse complement strand
GTATCACACACTTTGGCTTCGGTGGTTCGAGAGAATCGCCGAAGCTTTTTTTTATTGTTCCCATGTGCTGGTTCGTACCATTTCGAGAAAATACCGGTGGAGGGCGGTGTCGTTGTCGAGTTCGGGGTGGAAGGCGGTTACGAGTTGGTTGTATTGCCGTGCGGCTACGATGTGTCCGTCGACGGTAGCCAGTGGTTGAGCCGTTTCATAGGTTCGGCGGATGTAGGGTGCGCGGATGAAGGTCATGGGCACGGGGTGGTCGATGCCGTTGCAGGCGGCTTGGGTGTGGAAACTGCCGAGCTGTCGGCCGTAGGCGTTGCGGCACACGTCGATGTTCATGGTGGCGAGGCGTTGGGTGGGTTTTCCGTCTTCTTGTCGGGCCAGGAGAATGAGTCCGGCGCAGGTTCCGAAGACGGGCATGCCTTGCAGGATGGCTTGCCGGATGGGTTGTTCGAGGTTGAGTTGGCGTAGCAGTTTGGTCATGACGGTGCTTTCGCCTCCGGGTATGATGAGGGCGTCTTTGTGTTGCTGCCAGTCGTCGGCGTTTCTTATTTCGATGGTTTCTGCTGATAACGAATGGAGCATTCGCCTGTGTTCGGCAAATGCTCCTTGTAGTGCTAATACGGCGATTTTCATTTTTATTTTCCTCTTTCGGCCATGAGTATTTGTATTTCTTGTTCGTTGATTCCGACCATGGCTTCGCCAAGGTTTTCGGAGAGCTGTGCCAGGCGTTTGGGGTCGTTGTAGTTGGTTACGGCTTGTACGATGGCTGCGGCTCGTTTTTCGGGGTCGCCGGATTTGAAGATGCCCGATCCTACGAATACGCCTTCTGCTCCGAGCTGCATCATGAGTGCTGCGTCGGCGGGCGTGGCTATTCCTCCGGCGGCGAAGTTGACTACGGGCAGTTTTGCATTTTGGTGTACGTAGCTGACGAGTTCGTAGGGTACTTGCAGTTGTTTGGCGGCTTCGTAGAGTTCGTCTTCGGCCATGGCTGCGATTCGTCTGATTTCGGCTTGCATCATTCGCATGTGTGTTACGGCTTGTACTACGTCGCCTGTTCCGGGTTCGCCTTTTGTTCTAATCATGGTTGCTCCTTCTGCGATGCGTCTGAGGGCTTCGCCTAAGTTTTTGGCACCGCATACGAAGGGTACGTCGAATTGGTTTTTGTCGATGTGGTAGACGTTATCGGCGGGCGACAGCACTTCGCTTTCGTCGATGTAGTCTATTTCGATGGCTTGCAAAATCTGCGCTTCGGCAAAGTGGCCGATTCGGCATTTGGCCATGACGGGTATGCTGACGGCTTGTTGTATGCCCTTGATCATGTGTGGGTCGCTCATGCGTGAAACGCCTCCTGCTGCGCGGATGTCGGCGGGTATACGTTCGAGGGCCATAACGGCGCATGCGCCTGCTTGTTCGGCGATGCGTGCCTGCTCGGGGGTAGTTACGTCCATGATGACGCCGCCTTTGAGCATCTGTGCCAGATTTCGGTTGAGTGTTTGTCTTTCTGTCATATCTTTTTTGTTTTGATTTTGTTGTTGCAAAGGAAAGAAAAAAAAGCGGTTCGTACAAATTTGTTGCGCATTAGTCTTGCTTTGCGAGGGTGTTTCGTTGGGAGACGGTATACGCGTTTTCAGTAGAATACCTGGCAGGCGAATTCGGCTTGTTCTACTCGGCGGCTTCTTACGGAACCATAAATAGGGGCAGGATAGCTTCTTGTACTCATGCCAATTTCAATCGTTCGGGAAGGCTTACTGAAAGCCTTTGCAAAGGTACTCTTTTCGCTGACAGGCTGCGCGTTAATAGTCGTTAAAGCGTTGTAGGGGCGGGATATTTTTTGTTACTTTGCCACAAAATTTGGTGCAATATAATTCCCATCAGAATGGCAAAAAAACGAAATACTACCAATGGTCATCATGGGCTGCAGGCCGTTACTCTTTGTATTAGCACAGCCTTGGTGCTTATTTTGTTGGGACTTGTCGTTTTTTCTACGCTTACAGGTCGTAATCTTTCTTCCTACGTGAAAGAGAATTTGGTAGTGCAACTGATGCTCGAGCAGGATATGACCAATCCCGAAGCTCAGAAAATTTGCACCGATATTCGCAAGCATCCTTATATTAAAGACATCCGGTTTATCAGTAAAGAGCAGGCTCTCAAAGAGGCAACCCTCGCTATGGGAAGCGATCCGTCTGAGTTTACGGACGGCGAGAATCCGTGCCCGGCCTCCATCGAGGTGACGCTTCGGTCGGAGTATGCCAATAACGATTCGCTGAGATGGATTGTCGACGAATTTAAGAAATATCAAAAAGTCAGTCAGATCAACTACCAAAAAGAGCTAATGGATAGCGTGAATCGCAATTTGGCCAAGACAGGTTTTGTGATGTTGCTATTGGCGTTGTTGCTGACGTTCGTATCGTTTTCGTTGATTAATAACACAGTTCGGCTCGACATTTATGCGCGAAGGTTCTCTATCCATACAATGAAATTGGTTGGCGCTTCGTGGAGTTTTGTACGTCGGCCGTTTGTTAATCGTGCCGTATTGACCGGTCTGATAGCCGGCTTGATAGCAGACAGTGTGCTTGCTGCCTGTCTCTACGGTCTCTATTTGTCGGAACCGGATATCCTGACCGTAGTGACATGGCGGGATATGGTTATTACAGGCTCTGTTGTCTTTTTATTCGGTATGATTATTACAGGTATTTGTGCGCATATATCGGTTAATAAATTCTTGCGCATGAAGGCCGGCGAGTTGTATAAAATATAGCAAAAATGGATAAAAGAAATTTGGCATTCGACAAGGTTAATTTCATTCTGCTTGGGGTAGGAATGATGATAGTTATTATCGGTTTCGTTCTGATGAGCGGTAGCGGTTCTACGGAGACGGCATTCAATCCGGATATTTTCAGCGCTCGTCGCATTAAAGTAGCTCCGGCCGTATGTTTTATCGGCTTCATCTCGATGATTTATTCGATTATGCGCAAACCGAAAGATCAGCACGTTGAAGAGTGATGAGCATCATCGAAACCATTATCCTGGCAATTGTTGAGGGATTGACGGAGTTTTTACCCGTGTCGTCAACGGGGCACATGATCATTACGCGCGATTTGTTGGGTATGCAGTCTGACGATCCGTTTATCAATGCTTTCATCGTTATTATCCAGTTCGGCGCCATACTGTCGGTTGTGGTATTGTATTGGAAGCGTTTCTTCCGCCTCAACCATTCACCCGCACCTTTAGAAAAGAATATGCCCCTACAACGTTTTCTGCATAAGTGGGATTTTTATTGGAAACTCTTCGTAGCCTTTATTCCGGCCATGATCATCGGGGCTTTAGCCAATCAGCTGATCGATAAATTGCTAGGAAGTGTCGTGGTTGTGGCGATAATGCTGGTTGTCGGCGGCATTTTTATGTTGTTTTGCGATCGCCTTTTCAATCACGGACAAGAAACAACACCAATAACAGAGCGCAAGGCATTGCACATCGGTTTATTTCAATGTATCGCTATGATACCGGGTGTATCTCGGTCGATGGCAACTATTGTGGGCGGTATGTCGCAGGGCTTGAGTCGTAAAGCTGCTGCCGAATTCTCGTTCTTTCTGGCCGTACCTACCATGTTTGCCGCTACGTGTCTCGATCTGTTCAAGTTGATACGTCATGGCGGCATAGACGTGTTGGCCGGCCATGCGCCAACATTGTTTTTAGGCAGTATTGTGGCATTTTTCGTAGCTCTGTTGGCAATGAAATGGTTTGTAGCTTTCCTTACCAAGTACGGTTTCAAGGTGTTCGGTATGTATCGTATCGTGATTGGCTGTGCAATTTTGGTATGGCTGATGATGGGACATAATTTAGCGATGGTCGATTAGATGAACTTTTATAAAGGCGAAATCTTTTCTATAGACAAGCCATATGGCATGACCAGTTTCGGCGCATTGGCACATATCCGCTATGTGTTGTCTCGCCGGTTAAAAATAAAGAGAGTTAAGATAGGTCATGCCGGCACACTCGATCCGTTGGCAACAGGCGTGTTGATTTTGTGCACCGGTAAAGCGACCAAACAGATAGAACAATTGCAAAGCCATACGAAAGAATATACGTGTACCATCCAGCTCGGAGCTACTACAGAGAGTTACGATCGCGAACATACGGTCAATGCAACTTACCCAACGAACCATATCACGCTTGACAGGATAGAAGAAATACTGAAACAGTTTATCGGCGACATTCGGCAAACACCCCCTACATACAGCGCTTGTAAGGTGGGTGGCGAAAGGGCCTATGCGTTGCGCCGCTCGGGCGAAGCGGTTGTACTAAAGCCGAAGACCGTTCGAATCGACACCATAGAGACGATGGGCTTTGATCGTGCCAAGATGCAGTTGAACCTGCGAATCGTATGCGGTAAAGGAACGTACATACGGGCACTTGCCCGCGACATCGGCCGAGCGTTGGGCAGCGGCGCTTTTCTGCTGTCGCTGCGCAGAACCAAAGTAGGCAGTGCATCGGTAGAAAACAGTATAAACTTCGACCGCTTCGAAGAGTGGTTGAACCAACAAGAAATAGAAGAAGATCAGCAATAATGAAACTATCACAATTCAAATTCGATTTACCCGACGAGCAGATTGCTCTGTATCCTCACAGCGTTTATCACGAGATCGTGAACGATGAGGGAAAGAAAGAAACCGTTCGGCTTACCCGGCGAGACGAGTCGCGACTGATGGTCTTGCACCGGCAGTCGAAGGCTATCGACATGTATAAGAAAAACGCAAAAGGAAAACCCATCAAGGGCGAATTTCTGGACTTCAGAAATGTCTTGGACTATTTCGACGAAGGCGACGCTTTCATCTTCAACGATACCAAGGTTTTTCCCGCCCGCTTGTACGGCACAAAAGAAAAGACCGACGCCCAGATAGAGGTGTTCCTGCTGCGCGAGCTGAACAAAGAAATGCGCCTGTGGGACGTTCTTGTCGAACCCGCACGTAAAATACGAATCGGCAATAAACTCTTCTTCAACGACAGCGGAACGATGGTTGCCGAGGTCATTGACAATACTACAAGTCGTGGCCGCACGCTCAGGTTCCTCTACGACTGTCCACACGAAGAGTTCAAGCAAGCGCTTTTTGCATTGGGCGAGGCTCCGCTGCCGCGCTATGTGATAGAACGGCGTGAGAATCCGCATGCAGACGCCACCGATATTGAAGACTTCCAAACCATTTACGCCAAGCACGAAGGGTCGGTAACGGCGGCCGCAACCGGGCTACATTTCAGTCGCGAAATGATGAAACGGATGGAAATTAAAGGCATCGATTTCGCATACATTACCCTCCATTGCGGTTTGGGCAGCTTCCACAACATCGAGGTCGAAGACCTGACAAAACACAAGATGGACTCCGAGCCGGTAAAAATAGATGCCGAAGCCTGTGCCGTGGTCAACAAAGCCAAACAAGCCGGCCATCGCATCTGCGCCGTTGGAACAAGCGCTGTCAAGGCAACCGAAACGGCTGTCGGCACAGACGGACTACTGAAAGAGTACGACGGATGGACCAGTAAGTTCATCTTCCCACCTTACGACTTCGGGATGGCCGACAACATGCTGGCCAACTTCTACCACAGCATGTCGCCACTGCTCATGGAGACGGCAGCCTTCGGAGGCTACGACCTCGTGATGCAGGCCTACAACATGGCCGTAGAAAACGGTTACCGATTCGGATGTTACGGCGATTCGCTACTCATCCTGAACGATTGATCGGAGCAAAAAACATGCGCACGCAGCATGATCGAAGAACATAACGTATACTTAGGGCTTGGTGCGAATATCGGCGACCGGAAGCAAGCCATCTGCCAAGCCATCGAACAAATAGAAGAGCTGATTGGCACCGTTGTGAGCCAATCGGCTCTTTACGAAACGCAACCCTGGGGATTCACCTCGCCCCATCCGTTCATCAATGCTTGTATCTGTTGCCGTACCGCTCTAAGTCCGCAACAAGTGCTACGCATTACGCAGGGCATTGAAAAAAAAATGGGTCGCACGGCGAAGACGCACAACGGCGTGTACCAAGATCGTTTAATCGATATCGACATCCTGCTGTACGACGATCTCCAGCTCAACACCCCGACGCTCACCATCCCCCACCCCATGATGCACGAACGCGATTTTGTAATGATTCCTTTGCGTGAGATCTTAGAAACAGAGTTTCCAACTCCATTTTGCTCGAAAAATGATTAGAAACACTGTATCTAGCATGTTTTTACTCGAAAAATGATTAGAAACACTGTATCTAGCATGTTTTTGCTCGGGAATCGATTAGAAACACTGTATCTAGCACATTCCCGCTCGGGAATCGATTAGAAACACTGTATCTAGCATGTTCCCGCTCGGGAATCGGTTTTCTTCTCCCGAATTGCGTATAATCCCTCTTATATTTCGTACTTTTGCATCCATTTGAAAAAGATGAAAGAAAACGAACCGTCACATTCCCAGATTCAATGAATCAACCCGCACGTACATTTGTTCTGGCGGCGCTGGTTGTCGGTATTTTGCTGTCGTTATACCAGTTGCCCACGCTCTCTGTCGGCGGCATCGAGCTCCGGCCGGTCAGGCTACTGAGCGGTTTGCTGCCCGAGCCCACCGATCGTTTCGCCGATTCGATCACCCTGACTCAGTCCACCCCGGCTCCTGTTCGCAAGACCGAAAACGGCGGCGAGGCCGAATTCACAGAACGATGGTCGGATGGCGTGATGCCGATTGTCGATTACGCAGGCGGACAGGCGGGCGGTATGGATCATTTTTACGAAGCGTTGGCCACGATCGATTCGTTGCAGCGCCCCGTCCGGATAGCTTATTACGGCGATTCGTATATCGAGGGCGATATCCTCACGGCCGACCTGCGCGAGATGTTCCAGGCGAAATTCGGCGGCAACGGAGTGGGATGGGTCGACTGCGGATCAGAGATCGTTGCCGCGCGCCGTTCCATTGTGCAACGCTACAGCGGCCTGACCGAGTTTCTTTCTGTAAAGCCCCCCTTCGATCGGCGCCTTCAGGGGCCTGCCGAGCGTTATTATACGGCATCCGAGGGCGCGCGCATCCACACGGCGGGCACACGCTTCTATGCGCATGCCGCACGGTGGTCGGTTTCGCGATTGTTCTTGCGAACCCGCTCGTCGGTCAACGTCGAGGCGACAACCGGCAGAGGGCATAGCGTTGTGCAACGATTCGAGGCCGATCCGCAGGTGCAGATGTTCGAAATAACCGACACGACCCGCGCTGTCGATTACCGTTTCAGCAACGTAGGCGAGCGGACCGAGCTTCTGGGTATGGCGCTGGAGTCTGAGCGCGGCGTGGTGCTCGACAATTTCAGCATGCGCGGTTCTTCGGGTGTTACATTGGCCAGGATTCCGCTGCCCACGCTCAAAGATTTCAACCGCTTGCACCCTTACGATCTGATCGTGATTCACTTCGGACTGAACAATGCCGTGAGCGGCAATACGGCCCCGGTGTTGCGGTTGTACATGGCCAAGATGAAGCGTGTGGTAAGGCACCTGCGCGAGGCTTTTCCGCAGGCGAGCATCCTGGTGATGAGCGTGCCCGACCGCGAGCAACGCTCGGCCGACGGCATCAGAACCCTGCGCGAGGTGCACCAGCTGGTGGCCTATCAACAGCGTTTGGCGCAGGAGTGCGGTGTGGCCTATCTCAATTTTTTCAGCGCCATGGGCGGCGAGGGTAGCGTGGCCGATCTGGTAGCACACGGCATGGCCAACAAAGATTATACGCACCTGAGTTTCGGCGGCGGACGTGTCGTGGCCCGGCGAATTTTCCCCTCGTTTGTCGAGGGGCTTGACAATTATCGCCAACGCCGCAAAGCCGTACAACTAAAAAATCGGACCGGAAAATGATCGAACGTTTAACAGATCTATTGACATACCACGCCGACGAGCCATTGATTTTCTCGAGCGGCATGTTCCTGATGCTTTTCCTCGGCTTCAGCTTCGTTTATATGTTGCTGCAGCGCCGGCTCACGGCTCGGTTGCTGTTCGTTACCGCCTTTTCGTATTATTTCTATTACAAGAGCAGCGGATTCTACTTCTTTTTGCTGGCCGTCGTAACCGTGAGCGATTATCTGATCGCCGGCCTGATCGATCGGCATCGACGCAACAAAGGGTTGGTGCGATGGCTGCTGGTTACGAGTGTGACGGTCGACTTGGGCCTGCTGGCCTACTTCAAGTACACCAACTTTTTTGCCGGGATGGTAGCCCAAATGATCGGTTGCAACTTTCAGCCCTGGGATATCTTTCTGCCGGTGGGCATCAGTTTCTTTACATTCCAGAGCCTCAGTTACACGATCGACGTGTACCGCGGCGCGCTCAAACCGCTGCCTTCGCTGCTCGATTATGCTTTCTACGTATCGTTCTTCCCCCAGCTGGTGGCCGGCCCCATTGTCAGAGCCGCCGATTTTGCTCCGCAGATACGTCGCCCGCTGTCTGTTTCAAAAAAAATGTTCGCTACCGGCGTTTATCTGATTGCCGTCGGATTGTTCAAGAAAGCTGTCGTCAGCGATTATATCAGTTTGAACTTCGTCGACCGCATTTTCGAGAATCCCGCGCTTTACAGCGGTCTTGAGAATCTGCTGGGCGTATATGGCTACGCTTTGCAGATTTATTGCGACTTCAGCGGCTACAGCGACATGGCCATCGGACTGGCTGCCCTGCTGGGGTTCACCTTTCCGCCCAACTTCCGCTCGCCGTACAAGAGCGCTAGCATTACCGAATTCTGGCGGCGTTGGCACATTTCGCTGTCGACCTGGATTCGCGACTATATCTACATTTCGCTCGGTGGAAACCGCAAGGGCAAGCTCCGTCAATACCTCCATCTGCTGCTCACGATGTTGCTGGGCGGACTGTGGCATGGCGCCAGTCTCAATTTCGTGGCTTGGGGCGGCATGCACGGCATTGCGTTGGCAGCGCATAAGTTTTGGCACAGCGAAGTGTTGCATCGGCCGCGCCAGGCCGAAAGCAGGGGATGGCGCCGAGTGGCGGGCGCTGTGTTGACCTTTCATTTCGTATGCTTCACATGGATTTTCTTTCGCCAGCCCACCTTTGCCGATGCTACGAACATGATCGGGCAGATCGTCGGCAACTTCCATCCCGAGCTTTTGCCGCAAATCATCTCGGGCTATCGTTACGTATTTGCACTGATGATTTTCGGTTACCTTGTCCACCTCTTGCCCGAGGGTTTTCAAACTGCTGCCGTCGGCATTTTGCAACGTTGCAACGTATTTGTCTGCGCCCTTATTCTGTCGATTGTTATTTACGTAGTTATTCAGACGCAGAGCAGCACCATCCAGCCTTTTATCTACTTCCGGTTCTGATTTGGCCTTACTTTTTCAAACGGAAACGTGAATAGGTTACTTTATCGAAAGATTCGACAGCCTGTACGGATGTTTAATGGCGCTGTGCGCTGCTTTTTGTGCCGTGAGCGCATCGCGGGCACTGACGTTTTCGGGGCGAAACCTGCGGCCGATGCACGTTTTCCGTGTAATGGCTTCGGCCCAAGTACAGGCGGCGATGTAGCGCCCGAGGCCCAGGCTTAGATGAAAGCCGTCGCGGTTCAGACGATCGCCCAGGTAGGTGGCGCGTGCGTTTTGTATGGCCGTTCCCGAGGGAATGAGCAGCGTGATATCGCGGTGACGCTTCATGTTGGTTCGTACGGCGCCGACAATGGCGCGGTACATTTCGGCCTGACTGTTACGATAGTGCTTAAAACCGCTGTGGGTGGAGTGCTCCGGATAGGCCCACGTCATGTGGAAGCCGATGCGTGGCTGTTTTACGCCGAGGCGCGATTGAGCGTAACCGATCAGGTGCATTTCGTAGGGTTCGTAGGTGTCGGGGCGGCCGGCGTCTTGGCTCACTTGCTGAAAGGTAACGATGTCCCACGGTTCGTCGGCCAGAATTGCGTCGAGCGTACATGCCTCGGTAGTTGTTTTGATTCCCTCGACTATTTTTCGGTAGCTGAAGGCAGGCTGCCTGTTGGTTACGACGTTCCAATGCGATTCCAGTCCCTGTCCGCCCCGGTAGGCGTTTCCGATGATCAGCGTGTCGCCGCCCTCGGCGCACAATTCGTAAAGGTATTGCTCTACGGCATCTTCAGAGAAACTGTTGCCTATGGCCAGTACGCAGATGGTTTTGGCCCACAGGTTGCCGATGGTCAGCAATAAGATGACGGTTAAGATGCTTCTTGTTTTCATATTGCAGTTGTGCTTTTGTATGTTTCATTCGGTGCTGATCACCCAAACCGATACAAAGATATTACTTTCTGCCATAAATCATACCGACGCCCCACATCATCCACGGCGTAGACATGTAGGCGGGCAGCAAATCGGTTTTCTCGAGCTTCGGAATGTAGTGAATCTCGGCGATGCCTTCGGCTTTCAGCGCATCGATCAGCACCCCGATGTTGCCGTATATGCGCTCGGCAGCAAACAAGTCGAGAAAAGCGAAAGCGCCGCCCTTGCGCACCACGCGCAATGCTTCGCGAACAAGCTGCTGTTTGTCGGGCTGACTGCGTACCTCGTGGAACACGAAGTTCGACACGGCGGCATCGAATGATTCGTCGGCGAAATCGAGCCGCGACGCGTCGCCCTTCTGAAAATGCGTCCGTTCGGCCACCCCCTCAATCTCGGCATTCCTTTCGCATTGCTGCTGCGCATAGTCCCAGCCCATGCCCCAATAGTCGATACCCGTAATGCGGGCCTCGCCAAATTTCTTAGCGCACCGTATACTCAGCGCGCCCGATCCGCAACCGATGTCCAGCAACCTACCCTGCCCGTCCCAGTTCAGATGATCCAACAAATAACCATGTATCTTGGCCATCACGCCGCCGCCTGTAAACGAAAGCGAGTGCCGACACAGCTGCATGTAGAGGCAAACCGACAGAACCGCAACAAACAAAACCGAAGCGATGGCAATCAGCCAGCCCGCCGGATAGTAATGAACAACACCCAGCACAACGACCGCCAAGACAGCCGCCACCGCATAAAGAATACGCATCAGCGTTTTAGGAATCCAGTTACCGTAATTGGGTTTCAACATTTTCTTTTCCATATTTCTGTTTTTTTGTTTATTTGATCCGACCGTCGGATCAACATCCTTTTCGATGAACAAAAGTACAATGCAACCCACGGCGATCCAATACCTTGTAATAATGATTTTGGCCACCGCCGAACGCTGTTTCTCAAGTCTCCATTCTCAATTACCCACGAAAAAAAGCTTCGGCGATTCTCGCGAACCACCGAAGCCGAAGTGTGTGATACAAATATAAAATAAAGTGTGAACAATAGTTCTTTTTAGTGTTGTTTTCGGTTTTACAGAATCACCCGCTGTTTTGCGAGCGTTGCTGCGAACCGAATCGAGCGTGCCCTTTCGGGCTTTGTTTCATACATCCGCCCACTGGCGTGGGGGGCAATTTCGCTAACGCGGAGCCTCCCGTGCTAACGGGTCTTTTCAGGTTTCGCTTTGGCTTTCGAAGTCGCGATGCCTTTTGTGGGCGCCGGCACTTTCACCAGCTTATCCTTTTCGATCTTCACCCAAATCGATTCGCCGCTTAATGAAACGAGTTCGTAGAGTTTTGCATGATCCGAATCCT
>CAUQAO010000066.1:0-12617 GCA_963515815.1 uncultured Prevotella sp. | reverse complement strand
GATCTGAACACGGCTCAACAAGAACTTGAATCGGCCAAGATGCAGTACATTGCGCTGCTCCAAAACTTCTGGACGGATTACTATACGCTACAGAAATCTACCCTCTACGATTGGATCAACCTTTGCGACATACATGTCGATTTTGAAAAAGTTCTAAGAAAGTAATTAAAGAAGTTTTTAATGCCATAATCATGAAGAAGTTTCTTTTTTTCTTTCTATTGAGCATTATAAGTTTTCTGTCATGCTCGAATAATCGAGAGTATGTAACCAATAAGGGGCTGTTTAACCTCGTAAAAAATATCAAAGCGCGGTACATTGCCTTGCCAGAGGTACACAATATCCTTGACTTTGTGCCAACTGAAAATTACTGGCTTGTACAAGATGAAGTGAAAGACGAAGGGACACAAATTTATGTATATCGTGCAAGAGATCATAAGTTTTTATATTCATTTGTAAGGCGTGGACATGGAAAAGGAGAGGCTTTGGCGCTGGATATGATACAGAATCCGAAAGGAGACACCTTGAAAATTATTGATCAGGCAAAATATAAGATTTCCACATTTCTATTGAATGATGATAAAGCACAATTGCTTTCAGAGGAACATCTCCAGTTAGACAATGTGGGGCCGCTGCAAGAAATATATCTGCATCGCGACTCTATCTTGCTGTTTAATACATTGGAGGGTAGTATCATGGCCTATAGTTGTGGCTCAAATAGAATTGTGTCTGAATTTAAACTTCCCCAGATGAAATCTTTAACTATAGAACAGCAGCGAAAAATAAACGATTTTCATTTTGGATACTATGGTGGAAAGATTTGTATGGGGTTTAGGAATATGAACTTGATGCTGTACGGTTCGGTAGATGATAAAAATCAAATCAAAATAGAAAGCGAGGACCAATATCAGGCACAAGCAAAGCAGTTCTCAAGCGATGAAAAGGATATGATGTATTATTCTTACGTGTCTATGGGGAAAAACTATACGATGGGGCAGTTTTTAGGCTATAAGTTTACTTTCATGTCTAAGTTAAAAGGTTCGGTCATGGACTTGGATCTTAAATCTTTTATTGAGGTCTATAGCGTTCAGATGAAGCCGATGCTCTATCTTATTCCTGCCGAAGAGTTTATTCGTTGTAAAATAAACCCCTTCGATAATGATATTTATGCTTGGAATCCTAAGGACGAAGAGCCGTGTTTAATGTTTTATCAGCTTCGTTAAATGCTTATGAAGAATAAATGTAGTATTATTGTATCTGTGCTTCTTTTATACTTTTTCTCAGTATTCGTTTTTACGGGATGTAGTAAAAAGGATAAAGAAAAAGAGCAAGACGCCGTTCATGAACAACAACAAACAATTGCAGAGGTCGACACCATGACCCTGACGCGGCAGACTTTTCAAAAACAATTGATATGTAATGGCAAGCTCGAGGCCATCAGAAAGGCCGAACTGCAATGCAGCAAGCCCGGCGAAATACTGCAAAGGGTGTTGGCGGTCAATGGGCAGCGCGTAGCAAAGGGGGCGCTGCTCTGCGTGTCGGACACGCGCGACAAGCAGGCCGAGTTAGAAAAAGCAAGGCACGACCTTGAAAGGGCGAAGGTCGAACTGCAAGATAAGCTCATCGGCTTGGGCTATGGCAGCGACCTCGAAAAGGTGCCCGCCGACGTGCTTCGCCGAGCAGAGATCGTATCGGGGTTCTACACGGCTAAGTTCCAGCTGCAGGCTGCGCAGAAGAGCCTTGCGGCATGCGAACTGCGCGCACCCTTTGCCGGCCGAATAGCCAACCTCGAAGCGCGCCCCCATCAACCGGGAGCGAAGTTTGCAACACTCATCGACGATTCGTTTTTCGAAGTCGATTTCAAGATACTCGAGGCCGAACTCACTTTCGTAAAGCAAGGACAAACGGTGCTGGTAACTCCGTATGTAGACGAGCAGGCAACCTATACGGGCACCGTGACGGAAATCAACCCCACGGTAGACGATAAAGGAATGGTAAACGTAACGGCGCGCGTGCGAAACAACGCGACAAAGCTCGTCGACGGAATGAATGTGAAAATAATTGTAGAAAACGCTGTTCCGCGCATGTTCGTTGTACCTAAAGAAGCCGTGGTAGAGCGCGACGGCTATCACGTCATATTTGTCTACGATAAAGAAAGCAAGCGGGCCGTGTGGACTTACGTCGACATTGTTTACAGCAATCTTGCAAGTTATGCCATAACAGGATGTGCGAGAAAAGACACCCAAATCAGGGCCGGCGACACCGTCATCACTTCTGGCAATCTCAACCTTGCCGACGACACCGAAGTGGTGATCAGAAAAGACTAAAAATTATTTTTCTCGTTTCCGCGCGGCGCAGAAAGGCCTAAAATCCATTTTTCTCGCTTCTGAGCAACTCAGTAGGGCCAAAAATTCATTTTACTCGTTTCCGCGCGGCGCAGAAAGGCCTAAAATCCATTTTTCTCGCTTCTGAGCGACTCAGTAGAGCCAAAAATTCATTTTACTCGTTTCTGAGTGACTCAGTAGAGCCGAAAATTCATTAAATTTGCGTACAAGAACCCCGGAACCCATTATAATCAATAACCATAACCTATGTTTCGTCAACTACTCCACCGCCCGATAGCCGTAAGCATGATTTTGATAGCAGTAGTGGCTGTCGGCGTGCTTTCGCTGAAATATATCCCCGTATCTTTGATGCCCGAGATAGATATTCCGCGTATAACGGTGCAGATGTCTAACCCCGGTGCCTCTGTTACGGAAATAGAACAGCAGATGGTAACGCCGATGCGCAATCAGCTGTCGCAAGTTGCGGGACTGAAAGACATCGAGAGCCAGTCGCGGATGGATGCCGGCAGCATCACGCTCTCGTTCGAACCGGGTACGGACATGGATCTTCTGTTTATCGATGTGAACGAGAAGATAGATCGGGCCATGAACATCATGCCCAGGGATATGGTTCGGCCGAAGGTGATCAAGGCCAGCGCCATGGATATTCCGGCTTTCTATATCGACATTACGCGCGTTGGGCACGGTGGCGACGACGGTATGGCGCAGCTGTCGCGACTTGTACGCAATGTCGTTGTCAAGCGCATCGAGCAGTTGCCGCAGACGGCTATGATAGATTATAGCGGAACGGTGGGGGCGCAGATCGATATCGTACCCGATGTGCGTAAGATGCAGTCGATCGGCATCACGTCGCACGACATCGAGGCTGCCATCAACGATAATAATATCGTGTTGGAGGCGCTGAGCGTGGTGAGCGGCATCAACCGGTACAGCATACACTTCGATTCGCAGATCATCACGAAGCAGGATATCGAAAATATTTACCTGCGGCACGAGGGACGGCTGTTGCAACTGAAGGATATCGGCAGCATAACTGAGCGGGCTGCCGTACGTAACGGTATCGTGCGGCACAACGGCAACGACGCCGTAACGGTTGCCGTGATCAAACAGAACGATGCACAGATGGCCGACCTGCAACAGGGCATCGACACGCTTGTCGAAGAAATGAAGAAAGATTATCCCGACCTTGCGTTCCATATCACCCGCGATCAGACGGAGCTGCTCAGCTATTCGATCAGCAACCTGGAGTGGAATCTGGTGTTCGGCGCCATTCTGGCCTGTGTCATCCTGTTCATTTTCAACGGCGGCTGGCGCATTCCGGTGCTTATCATCATTTCGATACCGCTATCGCTGGTACTGACGCTGCTGTGTTTCTATCTGCTGGGCATATCGCTGAACGTGATTTCGCTTTCGGGACTGATTCTGGGGATCGGTATGATTGTAGACAATTCTATCATCGTGATCGACAACATACGCCAGCGCGGCGATGTGGTGCGGGGCACACGAGAGGTGTTCATGCCGATGCTCAGTTCGGTGCTCACCACTTGTTCGGTCTTCATTCCGCTTATATTTCTCAGCGGAACGGCCGGTGCGCTGTTCTACGACCAGGCAATGGGCGTGACGATAGCGCTGTTTGCCTCGCTCATAGTAGCGGCAGTGGTGGTTCCGGTGTATTACTTTGCGCTGTTCAGAAACAGGGAACGCAAGCAATATGAACAGCGGAAAGCCGAACGGTGGCTGATGCGCGTCTACGAACCGGCCATGCGCTTTACTCTGCGTCATGCGAAAGGATGCGTGGCCTTCTTCGTCATCTGTTTTGTGCTGATAGGCGTTCTGTTTCCTTACATGAAGAAAGAGCGCATGCCGTACATCGAACATAACGACGCACTGGCAACCATCGACTGGAACGCAGGCATATCCACCGAAGAGAACGACCGCCGAACGCAGGAACTGCTGAACACGGCCGGCCGAAACATCGAGACGCACACGGCTATGGTGGGCGTGCAGCAATTCATCCTGTCGCATACGAAAGACATCACCAATAACGAAGCCGTTGTCTACCTCAAGACACACGACAAGGCGTCGCTCGACTCTGTACAGGCAGCCTTTACGGCCTATCTGCAGCAGCATTATCCGGATGCGAAAATAGAGTTCGGCATAGCAGGAAATATTTACGACCTGATCTTCCAGACCGATAAACCCGATCTTGAAATCAGACTGCAGAAAACGGAAGGGGGCCGGCCGTCGGTGGCCGAGGCAAGACAGTTTGTCGATAGCCTCAGACACCGCTTTCCCGAAACGAACATACAGCCCGTGGCTACCGAAAACGTGTTGCGCTACATCGCCAACCCCGAACAAATGGCCTTGTATCATCTGTCGTACCGCCAGCTCTACGCTCGTTTGAAAGAACTGGCGGGCAGCAACAAAGTGTACGATATAGCCAACGGCGAACAGAGTATACCGGTAATCGTCGGTCAAAATAAAACCAGTTCGGCCGAAATCATGCAGCAAACCGTGTGCAACGACGAGGGTGTGGATGTTCCGCTGAAATATGTCGTAGAAGAAACCCGGGCCGAAGGCTTCAAACGGCTGAGCGCAGGCAGCGAAGGCGAATATTATCCCATCGTGATCGAAAAGGCTTCTGACAAAACCGTCAGAAAGGTGGTGAACGCGGCAGAACAGTTGCACGAGAAGCAGCTACACGATCTGAAACCCTCTTTCCACGGCAACTATTACGACTCGCGGCAGATGATCGGCGAACTCGGCATGGTCTTGATCGTGGCCGTATTGCTGCTGTACTTTATTCTTGCCGCCCAGTTCGAAAGCCTGATTCAGCCCGTCATTATCCTTACCGAAATAGTGATCGACGTCTGTATCGTGCTGTTGGTGCTGTGGGCGATGGGCGAATCGATCAACATAATGTCCATGATCGGCCTTGTTGTCATGAGCGGCATCATCATCAACGATTCTATTTTGAAAGTAGACACGATCAATCACCTGTACCGCCGTTCCGAACACGCTTCGCTTTTGCGTTCGGTCGTTGTTGCCGGTCATCGCCGACTGAAACCCATTGTTATGACATCGTTGACCACGATTCTGGCCCTGTTGCCTTTCCTTACGCGCGGCGACATGGGGTCTGCGCTGCAATTCCCACTGTCGGTAACCATCGTAGTGGGCATGATTACAGGCACAATGGTAAGTTTGTTTTTCGTACCGTTGCTCTATTTCATCCTCTACCGCTGGAAAGCAAACCATGCCAAGCATTAACCGACGCAACAGATCGCTATGAAACATTCGTTCTCTATACTGCTTACGATATGCATACTCATGATAATCGGCGCCGCGCTCGTACCCGGTCTCGATATCAGTAACAAGCCACGGCCGCAGCAAGGCAAGACGTTGAACATTTCTTACCGTTGGCAGGGAGCGTCGGCAAAGGTTGTAGAGCAGAATGTGACAT
Source organism: uncultured Prevotella sp. (assembly GCA_963515815.1). GTDB lineage: Bacteria > Bacteroidota > Bacteroidia > Bacteroidales > Bacteroidaceae > Prevotella. The sequence goes on along the minus strand of CAUQAO010000066.1, from coordinate 6,815 downwards.
CGCGCATCGAAGGGCTCGTAAGCTCGATTCGTGGCGTAGAATCGGTGTCGTCAGTATCTAATTTCGGATCGGGAAACGTAACCGTGCAGCTGAAGAAAAACGCCTCGGTATCGAGCATCAAATTCGAAATAGCATCATTGCTGCGCCAAGTAAGAGATAAGCTGCCTCAGGACGTTTCGTTCCCCGAACTGTCGGGCGGCGAAGTAGTGACAGGCAGAGAACGTGACCGCGACACGCACATCTTGTCGTACCGGATCAATGCCTCGATGCCCGACCGAGAGATAAGAATGCTGGCAGAACGAACCATCAAGCCTCAACTGGAACGCATTGAGGGCGTAGATCGTATTGAGGTGTCGGGTGGTACCGACAAGTATATGGAAATATCGTATCACGCCGAACAACTTGCATTATACGGCCTGACATCTTACGACATAGAAGAGGCCATACGCAACTTTCTGGGCCGGCAAGACATCATAGGCGATATTGTGCGATACGACAAGCGGGGCACTGCAGAGCGCATATCGCTGATGCTGGCCATCGACGGCGAGCACAGTTTGTTAGAGTCGATACCGGTAAAAACGATCGAAGGAAAAATCATTTACCTCAACAATCTGGCCCAATGCCAGTACCGCGAAAGAGATCCCGAAAGCTACTACCGTGTCAACGGAATGAATACCGTGTACATGAACATTTTTGCCGAACAAGATGTCAACATCGGCCGTGTAGCTTCGAAAGTAAAGACGGCTGTAGAAAAACACTCCGAGGAAAGCGCCCAACTCGATTGTACGCTGACGTACGACAAAGCCGACGAACAGTTTTCTGAGTTCAAGACGCTGATCGTGCGAAGCTGCCTGTCACTGCTCATCCTGTTGCTGTTCGTGTTTGTTTGCAAAAGGGATAAACGTTATCTTTTCATCGTCTTCTGCACGCTGTTGGCTAATATTCTGATAGCTGTTATCTGCTACCGGCTTTTCGACATGCGCCTGCAGCCGTTTTCGATGGCAGGCATCACCGTTTCGTTGGGACTGATCATCGACTCTACCATTGTCATGGTAGATCATTATAGCTATCATCGCGATTTCAAAGCCTACTTCAGCATTGTGGGTGCCATGCTCACAACCATCGGCGCCCTTGTCATTATCTTCTGGCTGCCCGATTACATCAGGAACGACCTTTACGATTTCTCATGGGTCATCATCATCAATCTTTTCGTGGCTCTGCTCGTATCGGCTCTGTTCGCCCCGGCATTGGTCGACCGGATGAATTACAGCAGCCGGCAGAAAGGCAAGCCGCGCAACATCAGGTTGATGGTTCTGTGGAACAGAATCTACCGCCGTTATATCGCTATCAGCCAGCACCGCATTATGCGTTGGCTGCTTTTGGCTGTTACAGCGGGCGTGTTCGGATGGTCGCTCTACCTGTTCATCAGCACCCTCGACGCCAACACCTATCGCCCGGAACCCGAAGAAATGAAGCTGCATATACGCGGGCAAATGCCACTGGGAGGCACACCGAAACAGCTCAACGATAAAGTACAGACCGTAGAGCAGCTTCTGTCGCAATATAAAGAGATCAAGAAATACGAAACCCATATCGGAGCATGGGGATCAGAGATGATCGTCGCCTTCAAGCCTGAATATCTGCACACAGGATTCCCTTATCTGCTCGAAAATAATGTTATCGGACGGCTCATCACTATCGGCGGTGCCGAATGGAGCACATGGGGCGTGAGCATGCGAGGATTCAGCAACGCACTGAATCTGCAATACAGAAGCAACGGCATAGAAATAGTCGGATACGAGTACGACCGACTCTATCGTTTTGCCGAAGACATATGCAAGCGAGTGCAGCAGAACAGACGGGTAGTAGACATCACCATCGAAACGCCGGGGCACGAGCGCCAGGAAGACGAGCTGTACATGGAATACAATAAAGAGATGCTGGCCATCGACAGCATCAGCATACAACAAATACACAGGTCGCTCGCAAGCATGCTTGCCGAACACGAGATGGGGCGCCGAGCTGGAACGGGACAGAAAACCGACTATGTGCTACGCCCGAAACAATACCGAGCGTTCGACCTCTGGCAGCTCAACAACGCCTATATAAAAGTGGCGGGAAGAGACCTGCTGCTGACAAACTTCATGACGGTGAACCGCAGAGAGGCCAAAAACTGTATTCCGCGACAGAATCAGGAATACATTCTGCGCGTGGCGTTCAACGTGCTGGGGTCATACACCTACGCCGACAAGTACATCAAAGGTGTTACCGACGAGTTCAACAAAAAACTGCCCGTAGGCTTCCGCTGCATCGACAGGACATACGGCAGTTACGACGACAAGGGTACACAATACTGGTTGATAGGGCTGGTTGTTGTCATCATCTTTTTTGTCTGTTCCATTCTGTTCGAAAGCCTGTACAAGGCGCTGGTCATTATCCTGCTGATACCCGTCTCGCTTTCGGGCCTGTTTCTTACCTACCACTTCAGTTCTGTCGAGTTCGGCACCGGAGGCTTTGCCGCCATTGTGCTGCTGTGCGGACTGACGGTCAACAACGGCATCTACATAATGAACGAATACCGCAACGAGCGCCGATATATCAAGGCATACAATCACAAGATTATCCCCATTCTGCTCACCGTGTTTTCGACCATACTCGGTTTCAGTCCGTTCCTGATCGACGGCCCCGAAGCCAGGTTCTGGTTCTCGTTTGCGATAGGCTCGATCAGCGGTCTGTTTTTTTCCTTCGTTTCGGTTATATTTTCCATGCCGCTATTCTTGAAATTGCGTAAAAGCGAGTATGCAAAAAGCTAAATCGTTTTTTGACCCTTAGGCCCGTTTTTTAGTCCTGAAAAAGTGACTTTCCACCCCCAAAGCGGTGTATGACCTGTCCGGATGGCCGCTATCCGCCACATCATCAGCCTATCTGTTCGTTTCTTCTTCGTAAATTCTGTCGAAATACCGGCGCAGCAGTTCAGTGTCTTCAATGGTTTGACGGATGCTTTTCAGATATTGTTCGTTCGGCGAATTGGATATCCACAGCCGAATATAACCGCTGTTAGAATATTTCTCATTCATGTGCGCGCAGAAGCGCAGCCATCGGCTTTGCTTGTCTTTTTGCGGTTCGTGTTCGATGATGAACTGGATGGTTCGCCTGAAAACATGCTCGGGTTCTAAATCTCTATCGGCCTCGGCCACGATCTTTCCGTAAATGTTTCGGGGCGAATGCGAGGCGCTGGCACGATGGTCTTCGACCGCCTCGCGCATGATGGTTATTTGTTCGGGCGTGAACCAGCGCTTCAGCCGTGCGTCGGAAGCGAGCATCTTTCCACCCGTCAGGTGGTGTATGGCGCGTGGCCCCGACAAGCCTAAGTCGTGGTAAGCCGCAACGATGTAGGCCATGTCGACATCTGCCCCTAACTTACGGGCCAGCTCGAGACTGTTTTTTATCACATGTTGCACATGGCTTATGCCGTGCGAAGCGCCGAATTGGTTGTAACGCGGAAGTATGTGCTGTTCGACGAACGACATCAGGTCGAGGTTGATACGGTTCTCTATCATGTCTTCAGGAGTTGTGTATTGCAAAATTACGCAGAAATGTTTATTTTTGCAAGCCTCGAATAGCATGATGCAATGAACAGCGCAAAGAGAAAAGAACACACCGTAAAACGTAATTCGTTAACGGCATGGCTGCTGGCCATTCGCCCCAAAACACTCAGCGGGGCGGCTGTTCCCGTGGCTATCGGTACGGCATTGGCCATAGCCGCGACCAACGGGCAAATACGCGTCGTGCCGGTGGTGTTGTGTGCGCTGTTCGCTCTGATGATGCAGATAAATGCCAATTTTGTCAACGATTATTTAGACTTTGTGCGCGGCAATGACGACGAAACGCGCTTGGGGCCACGCCGGGCCTGTGCGCAGGGGTGGGTCACGGCCAAGGCTATGCGGCGAGCAATTATTCTGGCTACGGCACTTGCCAGTCTCGTCGGTTTACCCTTGGTTTATTATGGAGGTATAGAAATGATTCTGGTGGGTGCGCTTTGTGTGCTTTTCTGCTTTCTTTATACTACCCATTTGTCGTATATGGGCATGGGCGATGTCCTGGTAGTGGTCTTTTTCGGCATCGTTCCCGTATCGGTTACCTATTATCTGGCAGTTCCGTTTGTCATGCCTGCCGTTACACTCGAGGTACTGTTCGGCTCCGTTGCCTGCGGGCTGGTGATCGACACGCTGCTGATCGTTAATAACTATCGCGATATGGAGAACGACAGAAAGGCCGGAAAAATAACCTTAGTGGTGCGTATGGGAGCTTCCTTGTCGCGTACCGTGTACCTGATGCTGGGGTGGACGGGCTGTTTGTTCGGTATCGTTTTCATCTTTTACGGGCATGTATGGGCTTTTGTTCTTCCCGTTTTATATCTTGTTCTGCATACTCGAACCTATCGACGAATGGTGAAAATAAGGAAGGGAAAAGCGCTGAACCTGATCTTGGCCGAAACGGCACGCAATATGTTTGTTTACGGTATGCTTGTCGCCGTTGGTCTTTTGTTATGACAAGTGCTCGGTTGGCCCGCTTGGGCTAATTAAAGAAATTCCAGCTTAGGCCGATACGCATAATGCGCTCGTTGATAGGGTAGTGAGGTACCAGAAAGCTCTGCCTGTTGCCGCTTCCGGCATTCACATGACTGTACATGATGAAAAAACGTGTTTGTTGTAAATGGAAGTTTGCATAGACATTTACAATCGGGTAGTTGCCTACCTGTACGCGTTCAGTATTTTCTTGAACCGCATATTGACCCAATGCAGGACTATAGTCGGGCGCTTCGTATTTCGTAAAGTAACGGGCGTCGGCTCCCAAATCGCACTTCAGTACCTTTGCTATTCTGAAGCGCAAAAACAAGTTGGTGTACACATTCAGTTTAGGCAGGGGGAGTTTGTTCTGATCCGACGAATTTTGGAACGTCAAGACACTCTCCCAATGGGCCGGCCCCCATGTAAGGTTTTGCGACAGAGATGCCGTTAATATGTTGATGGGGGCGCCGCTTTGCCGAACGTTTATCTGTGTTCCGATGCGCCGATAGCTGCTGTTGATGGTGTATGACTGGCCGAAATATGTATAATCGGTCAATTCGTCGACGGCAATACGCAGGGTTGTTCGCGTTTTGGCATAGCTTAGCAAACCTTGTATGCGTGTGTGCGTGCTACTGTTCAGATCGTCGTGATCCCAAAGCAGATGTTTGCCATGGTAATGCCGATAGTAAAATGTGGGCTGATAACGACGGAAAAATCCGCTTGCAGCCAACTGCACCGTGTCTCCGAATAGTTTAAAATTGAGGTCGGCTTGTGCACTTATATCGATATTGCCGACATCCTGTCCGGCAATTCCTATTTCGCCGGTTACGTGATAATGAAAAGTCCTTCCCTGCGTTTTGCTTAGTTGGCCGCCGATATATATCGAATTCTCATTATAGGCAATTGTACCGACTGTGTCGGGAAGCGTGAAGTGGCGCAACTCATGACTGATAAAAGCCTTCAAACCAGACTTAGCCCACTTGTTAAAACCCTCGAGCAGCGATAAGGCAAACGTGTTGTGAACGCGGAAATGGCGTGTCTTATCGTAAATAGAGTCGCCGCTGTATGGTACATCCAACTTATATGTGTTAGCATAATAATCGGCCGGCGACCAGTATACTTGGTAGATTCGTGCGTAATTATCGAACTTCATCGTATGGATGAAACTGGTAACGGGAACGTATTCGTTCTTCATCCAAGCTGTATCTTTTTCCTCTTTCTTGGCCTTGGTCAGCAAACTGTCTGCTGCCTGTTGCCCATTGACGGCAATGCGGTCTTTCTTTTCGTCGTTTTGTTGTGCGGGTTCATTACCGGCAATGGTGGCATTATCGGGCCGGCCTGTTGGTATAGGTGTCTTTTTTTCTTTGTTCTCGTTAGCCTTTCTGCCGTCGGTCCTCCCTTCCTTTTCGGCAGCCTCTCTCTCTTTCTTTGCCTGATTCTCTTTCTGTGAGTCGATGGCGAACTTACGAGCCTTGATCTCTTCGGGAGTCATGGGCACCTTACGATGGAAACCGACGTTGTAACGGTGAGTTAAAAACACATGCTGGTTATCGTTTCTGTTCCAGTTTTGCTGCAATACAGTGGGTATTTCAGTGCTTTGATAGTTGTCGTCGAAGCTTTCAGGATTGGTGATGTATTTATCATCCGTGATGCCGCCGTTCTCTGTGTTTTTTTGATGATTGGTCGATAATAGCAAATGAGCTTGATAGCGTTCGCCTAAGTACGAACCATACATCGTGTAGTTAAAGTGCGAAGAAGCTTGGTTTGAATAATAGCCTCGTCCGTACATATAGTCGAATTTGAAGCCTACGCCAATCTTCTTTCCTGCATTCACTGCAAATTTTGCCGTGAAATGATCTTCTCCGTTGGTGCGATTCCCGGCATTGTTATACGTAAGATTTGTGAGTGGCGAGAGCGAATTGGTGAACTGGAAATGTCGTGGAGCAACGATAAAATAATCGTATGGCTGGGTAAAGATAAACTGGCCGTTGGCCTGCCGGTCTATAAAAAGGCGATTGATGCGCGGGGCGCCGAGGTTTCCGGTTGTGTTATACTCTCCTCGCATACCTGTAGTAAATATGCTGTTGGGGAACATGTACGAGAGCGTATCGGGTACAGAGGGTACTATGTCGCCGAATCTTTCATCGACGGTCCATACTTTCAATCCTTTCGGAATCTCTTTATTCGATCCTAAAGAATCGTTTCTGGTTGTACCGTTTCTACTGCCGTTACCCTGCGTTATAT
>CAUQAO010000065.1:0-12840 GCA_963515815.1 uncultured Prevotella sp. | reverse complement strand
AACATGAATACCGTTATGCGTACGCTTAATTAGGTTTCTATCCTGATGATGTCTACAACACTGATCGCATCTTTGTTTGGCATGAACCTTATCAACGGTATGGAGCATTACAGGTTCGGATTCATCATTGCATTGATCATTTCGGTTCTTGTTTCTGTACTATCGTGGGCAATTATGCGTCGCAAGCGCTTGTTGTGACGGCAAAAACATTAAAAAAAAGCTATTTGCATTACGAAATTACAGTATTTTTAAGTAAGTTTGCAGTATAGAATTCCTAAATCATAAACTTAAAACGGTGAATTGATGGACTCTCAAGAAAGCACCCTCAATCAGGGAAATTTAGAAAGTGAGAAACAAGTAGACAAAGTGGTTAAGGTAGAAGATGCTACTACCGATCCGACGGCAAGCCAGGCCGGAACACCCGTTGCACAACAGCAGGATGTTGAGACTGAAGCTGATGAAGCAACCGAACAGTCAGAGCAGGAAACGGTAGAAGATGAATCAGTGGCTAAAAAAAATGAAGTAGCACCTGGGCAAATCCAACAGCAAAGCGCCACAATGCCCCAAACAGTTCAAAAAATCTATAAAGATAAACATGAAATCTTAGAGCGTTTGAAAGATATCGTGTCCGACGACGAATATCCTAACAAAGAGGAATTAGACCGTCTGAAAAATGCTTTCTATAAGTTTCATATTGCCGAACGCGACGCCAAGCAAAAAGAATACATCGACAATGGCGGCGATCCTGCAACTTATCAGGTGCTTCCCGATGAAGACGAGGAAGTATTCAAAGCTGAAATGGGAGTTATCAAGGAGAAAAAGGCAAAGCTCTTTCAATTGCAAGAAGCCGAGAAGCAGGAAAACCTAAAGAAAAAACTTGAGATCATAGAAAAGATCAAAGGCATGGCAACATCGCCTGCCGAAGCAAACAAATCGTTCCCCGAATTTAAGAACTTACAGCAACAGTGGAAAGAGCAGAAAGCCGTTCCTGCCGATAAAGTCAACGAGCTTTGGCGTAACTATCAGCTCTATGTCGAGCAGTTCTACGACCTGCTTAACCTTAACCGTGAAGCCCGCGAATATGATTTCAAGAAAAACTTGGAACTGAAAACGAAATTATGCGAGGCTGCCGAAAGGCTTGCCAGCGAAAAAGATGTGATCAGTGCATTTCATCAATTGCAGGAATTGCACCAGCAATACAAAGAAATCGGTCCCGTAGCCAAAGAACTTCGCGAAGAAATATGGGCACGATTCAAAGACGCCTCGACGATTGTCAATAAGCGCCATCAGCAATACTTCGATGAAATGCGCGGCCAAGAAGAGGAGAATCTGACTAAAAAAACTGCGTTGTGCGAGCAGGTAGAGACCATTCTAGCAGAAGAAAACAAGGGGCCAGGCGATTGGGAAAAGCATTCCAGGCAGATTATCGGCATACAGGCCGAATGGAAAACCATCGGTTTTGCACCTCAAAAGATGAACGTGAAGATATTCGAGCGTTTTCGCACGGCGTGCGATCAGTTCTTTACCGAAAAAGCGACTTTCTTTAAAGCGATGAAAGAGCGTTATTCCGAAAACATCGAAAAGAAAAAGATACTCGTTGAAAAGGCACAGGCCTTGGCCGACAGTACCGATTGGAAATCGACCGGCGACAAGCTGATTGCACTTCAAAAAGAATGGAAAACCATCGGCATGGTGCCTAAGAAGCGGGGCGACCTGTTGTGGAATGATTTCTTAACGGCATGCAATCATTTTTTTGAGGCGCGCAACCAGGCCAATGCCGGCACACGGGGCGAGGAGTATACCAACCTTGAAAAGAAGCGCGGCATCATTGTCAAGCTCAAAGAGCTAACACAAGAGGCGACGGAAAATGTAGAGGAAATGTTGCAGACACTTACCGACGAGTATAACAAAATAGGGCATGTGCCGTATAAAGAGAAAGACAAGCTATACCAGGAGTACCACGATGTGCTCGACAAGCTTTACGACGAGCTACATATTTCAGGTGCCAAACGCCATCTCGACAACTTCAAAAGCAATTTGAAGAACATGGCGAAACGAAGCGAAGAGGCTTTAGAGAATGAGCGCGGACGTTTGATGTATCGCTACGAACAGCTGAGATCGGAAATACAAACGTACGAGAACAACCTGGGCTTCTTGAATGCAGCCAGCAAGAAAGGCAATAGTCTGGTCGACGAAATGAACCGAAAGGTGCAGAAGTTGAAAGAAGACTGCCAATTAGTTCGAGACAAAATCAAGGCCATCGATGCCGAAAACCGTAACGAAGAATAATTTCTGGAAATTAGAAAGGGTCATAAATTTAAGCTTGTAGATAAGTTCACAGCGACCGCAAGGTTGCTGTGAACTTATTATTTTCAGCCTATCCGATGGTATATCTCTTCAAAAGGCAGCCTGACGCGGTCGCCCCAAACACCGTCGGGCAAACGGATGCCACAAGTAACAATCATGTCGATGCCTGTGCAATAAGGTAGATGAAGGGCCCGCTTCACCCGCCAGCTGTCGAATCCTTCAACCGGACACGTGTCATATCCTGCTTCGCTCATGGCCAGCATGAACGTCTGAACGGCCAAGGCGCAGCTCTTGTGTACCACGACCCGCGTGTCGCACTCGGAAACCTGGCGAGTGATGGGGCGAAATAAACCAATACATTGTGCCAGCAGCTTGCGACCCAACCCGGCCAATCCGAAAAACCGACTATACAGAAGCGGCATGACGAAGCCATAATACGCGACCCATCGCTTGATACGCTTTTGGCGCCTTTCAGCCGGGCTATTCCGCTTCACATTCTCTATTTCCTGCTCCAACACATACTGCGCACGCGAACGGTGGCGGTCTTGCCGCGTAACGAATACAACCATTTGCTGTGCCGACGAGGTTGTTTGCTGGTCGAGGCATGCGTGCGTAAGCCTACGCAGCGTATCTTTGTCAGTAACATGGTAACACTCCCAGAGCTGCATGTTAGAACTGCTGGGCGCCATGGCGCTCAGCTCTAAACAATGACGTACGCGCGCCGTATCAAGCGGTTTATCCGGATCGTAATGCCGAATGGCACGTCTGTGATTCAAAATTTCTTCTAAACTCATTTTTATTTAATCGTTGATGAATGGATATTTGCAAAAGTACTGCTTTCCGACGGAAGAGACAATTGGTTGTTTCTCGGCGGAAGTTGAACTTCTGAGACTAAAACTACTTTTACCTCGAAAAAAGTTGTACCGATCGGCGCACAACAGTTTCAGAGCAAAGGCGAGAGCAGGCGGACGAGTGATTCCCACAAGCGGTTGTGGAAGGGTCGCCGGATAATGTCGCGAATATTATCGATGAGGATGCACGACTCAAGATCTTTCATGAATACTTGCTTGAGGCGTAGGGCAAGCGCACGGTCGTAAAAAAAGATGTTGGCCTCGAAGTTGTTCTCGAAGCTGCGGAAATCGATGTTGGTTGACCCGCAGGTGCACAGGCTGTCGTCAGAAACGAGCAGCTTGGTATGGTTGAATGCGGCAGTGTACATGCATACTTTTACGCCGGCTTCGATCATGGCGGGCAGGTACGAGCGGCTGGCCCATTCTACAAGCTTGGCGTCGCCGTGCAGGGGCATCATCAGTTGCACGTCGATGCCCGAGAGAGCAGCCGTTCGAATGGCGAAGAGCACGGGCTCGGTGGGCAGAAAGTAGGGTGTTTGCATGTAAACGTAGCTGTGTGCCTGGAGAAGAATGCGCACGTAGCCTTGCATGATGTCAGGCCATGGTGCAATGGGACTGCTGGTAACGACTTGAGCCAGGCAATTGTTGTCTATGCGCGAGTCGAAGGGCGGGTAGTAGCACCGGTTGCTGATTAGGGTGCGGTCTACGAAATACCAGTCGATCAGAAATGAGCGTTGTATGGCATACACGGCGGCGCCCTGCACGCGCAGATGGGTGTCGCGCCAGGCTTGCCGACGAGTTCCGCGCAGATAGCGCATGGCGATGTTCATTCCGCCGATGAAGGCCGTTCGGCCGTCAACGATGCACAGTTTGCGGTGGTTACGGTAGTTTACCTTTCGGGTGAAAGCCGGAAAGCGCACGGGCATGAAAGCGTGTACTTCGACGCTGGCGCGGCGTAGTTGCTCGAAGAAGGCGTTGGGCACCTTCCAGCATCCTACGTCATCATAGATGAGTCGTACTTCGACGCCGGCGCGGGCTTTGTCGGCTAGGGCGTCAGCGATGAGACGCCCCAGGGGGTCGTTCTCGATGATGTACGTGTCGAGGTGTATGTGGTGCCGGGCTTGACCAATGGCGCTGAGCAGGGCCAGGAAGAATTCGTAGCCCGAGGTGTAGATGTCTACCAGATTGTCTTTGAAAGGCAGCGACATGTTCTGGTTGGCAAAGAGTTGTATCAGGGGTTTGTAGGGTTCGGGCAGCCGCAAATCGCGCTGTTCGGCAAATTCGAGCATCGATCGTTTAGTGAGCTGGTCGATGCTCCGTTGGCTCATCATCCGCTCTTTGCGCGTGTTTTGCCCGAAGAAGATGTAGAGCACAATGCCTACTACGGGCAGGAAGATGAGCACCAGTAGCCATGCCATGGTTTTGTCGGGCTGGCGATTGTCCATCAGCACGCTGATCATGGTGCCGACAATGATGAACAAGTAGAGGGTTAGAAGAATCCAGTAGAGGTATATCATAGGGCGGCGGAGCTATGCGATAATGTTGTTTCCTAACTGCTTGGCTAGGGCGTCGCGAATTTGTTTCATGTCTTTGTACTCGCTCATGAGTTGTTGGGTTCGTTCGGGGTTGTCGGCCGCCTGGGCTATCTGGCTCATGAGTTCTTTGAGCTGCTGCTCTACGTAGGCTTTCCTGAAATCCATCACCAGGTGAATGGTGTGGTTGCGCAGTCGCTCTTGCTGTTCGGCGGCCGCCTGGGCTGCATCAGTATAGAGCGTCTCGGCGGCGGACCTCTCGGCAACAGTAAGCTGATAGCGGTCCATGCTCATCTCGGCAGCTAAACGGCTCACCTCGATGTCGTGGTGGTGTACAAAATAAGGCTCGGCCTCGAAGTTAGGGCGACCGCTTCGCTCTACCGCTTCAGCCAAAATTCGATTGTACAACTCGGTTCCGAATCGCAGATTGTCGGTACCGAGCGAGTAGTCGATGTACTGTGCCACCGACAGGTTGATCAGGTTATGGTGGTCGTCTTCTATACCTTCATAGATCAACTTTTCGCCTTTTCTGATCACCAGCTGAATGAGCATCTGCTCTACCATCGAAACCTGCTGCAAGGGGGGCACGGGTTGTATGCGCGGCGTGACGGGGGGCACAGTGACAGGCGGTTCGTCGGCGCTGTTGTCGGTCGTTATTCGGTTGCTTTTGTTGTCGCGTATGTAGCGGTTCATCGTGTTGATGAGCGTTGTTTCGCCCATGCCGATTCGCCGCGCACAATCTTGTAGATAGGTGTCGCGCAGTATGGGGTTCTGTACAACGGCTATGCTGCTGACAATCGAGTTGATGGCCTCGGAACGCTTGATGGGATCGGTTTCGTTGCGCAGCAACAGATCAGTTTTGAACTGGATAAAATCGGTCTGGTGCTGATCGATGTACGTTTTGAAGTCGGCAGCCGTATGTTTTCTGGCGAAACTATCGGGGTCGTCTCCTTCGGGAAACAGCAGTACCTTAAGATTCATGCCTTCGCTCAGCAGCATATCGGTTCCTCTGAGGGCGGCATGAATGCCGGCAGCATCGCCGTCGTACAGCAGGGTGATATTCGACGTGAAACGGTGCAGCATTTGTATCTGGTGCACGCTGAGCGCGGTTCCCGAATTGGCCACGACGTTCTCTATACCGCACTGATGCATGGAAATGACATCGGTATAGCCCTCGACCATGTATACCCGATCTTCTTTCGCAATAGCTTTCTTGGCCTGATAGATACCGTAGAGCAAACGATCTTTGTGATAAATTTCCGACTCGGGCGAGTTGACATATTTCTGATTCACGCCTTTGGTTCGCGCATCGAGCACACGGCCGCCGAAACCGACCACTTTACCGCTGACGCCTATCCACGGAAAGATGACGCGGCCGGCATAGCGATCGATCAGCTCGCCGCGATCGGTTTTATAACAGATTCCCGTCTTCAGCAAAAACTCTTCTTGGTAGCCTTTTCCAAGAGCCGTTCGGGCCAACGCGGTACGATCGTTCAAATCGAATCCTAACTGAAACTTCCGGATAATATCGTCTCTGAAACCACGGCTCCTGAAATACTGCATACCGATGGCCACACCGTCGACATGGTTGTGAAGCAAATCGCTGAAATAGTCGGCCGCCCATTCGTTGACAATGAACATCGACTCGCGTTCGCTCTGTTCGCGCCGCTCCTCGTCGGTCATTTCCTTCTCGCGTATCTCGATATGGTATTTATTGGCCAGCCACCTGAGCGCCTCTGGATACGTCATTTGTTCATGGTCCATGATGAAGTTGATGGGCGTTCCGCCTCTCCCGCACCCGAAACAATGGCAGGTGCCGCGAGCCGGTGACACGTAGAACGAGGGCGTTTTTTCATTATGAAAAGGGCACAGCCCCTTGTAATTGGCACCACTCTTGCGCAGGGTGACAAACTCTCCTACTACATCCACTATGTTGGCAGCCTCTTTAATTCGTTCAACGGTAGCTCTGTCTATCATGATGCTGCAAAGTTAGCGAATTTAATCGGAAACGACCGCACAAATCCGCTTATCTGTGCACACATCAAGCCGATTTGTGCACTTTTAAAGCCTTTTATTTGGGGGCAATCCAAAAAGTTAGTACATTTGCGGCCGAAAAAAGCTCCCGGAAAAGACCAACGGACAAGCTATATATTACATTTAATTATACTCTATGAAATTGAAAATCGTTGTACTTGCCAAGCAAGTACCTGACACCAGAAATGTCGGTAAAGATGCCATGACGGCCGAAGGTACCGTGAACCGAGCAGCTTTACCGGCTATTTTCAACCCCGAAGACTTGAATGCTCTGGAACAAGCGCTCCGTATCAAGGAGCAGAATCCGGGTTCTACGGTCGGACTTTTGACCATGGGCCCTCCTCGTGCAGGCGAAATTATTCGTCAAGGTTTGTATCGCGGAGCTGACACGGGCTGGCTATTGACCGACCGTCTGTTTGCCGGAGCCGACACCTTAGCTACCTCGTACGCGCTTGCTACAGCCATCAAGAAAATAGGCAATGTGGATATTGTTATCGGGGGGCGGCAGGCCATTGACGGCGACACGGCGCAGGTTGGACCGCAGGTCGCGCAAAAACTGGGATTGAACCAAGTAACTTACGCTGAAGAAATCTTGAAGATCGAAGACGGAAAGGCTACGATTCGGCGCCATATCGATGGCGGTGTAGAAACCGTAGAAGCACCGCTGCCGGTAGTCATTACAGTTAACGGAAGCGCCGCTCCATGCAGACCGTGCAATGCCAAGCTGGTGATGAAGTACAAATATGCAACCTGTCCGATGGAACGCAAGGGAAACGAGGCTTGGAGCGAGTTGTACGAATCGCGCCCGTACCTGACCCTGAATCAGTGGTCTGTTGCCGATGTAGACGGAGACGCAGCACAATGCGGCTTGTCTGGTTCGCCGACCAAGGTAAAAACTGTTCAGAACATCGTATTCCAAGCGAAAGAGAGCAAACAGCTGACAGCCGGCGACAGCGATATAGAGGGACTGATAAAAGAATTGTTGGACGAAAAGATTATTGGGTAGCACGCGATCAGAAGGAAGAGAAGGAGACCGAGAAACTGTTCGACCTATCTCCCGACCGATTTCATGCCGCACAGGATGATTAAGATATGAATAATGTTTTTGTATACTGCGAGATAGAAGGCACAACCGTAGCCGAAGTATCTCAAGAGTTGCTCACCAAAGGGCGCAAATTGGCCAACCAGTTGGGTGTCGATTTGCATGCCGTTGTTGTGGGCACAAACATCAAGGGTAAGGTAGAAGACCAGATTCTGCCTTATGGTGTAGATAAATTGTTCGTCTTCGACGCCGAGGGACTCTTCCCTTACACATCGGCCCCGCACACAGACGTGCTCGTCAAACTGTTCGAAGAAGAGAAGCCGCAGATATGCCTGATGGGCGCCACGGTGATAGGCCGCGACCTCGGTCCGCGCGTATCTTCATCGTTGACCAGCGGTCTGACAGCCGACTGTACACAACTTGAGATCGGCGATTACGACGACAAGAAAGCCGGCAAACATTACGACAACCTGCTGTACCAGATCAGGCCCGCCTTCGGTGGAAACATTGTCGCAACCATTGTCAACCCCGATCATCGGCCGCAAATGGCTACCGTACGTTCGGGCGTGATGCAGAAAGCAATCTACGAGGGCAAAGCAAAGGGTGAGACGGTTTATCCGAACGCCGCCGACTACGTACCTGTAGAAGATTTCGTGGTAAAAGTATTGGAAAGGCACGTAGAAGAAGCCAAGCACAACCTGAAAGGTGCGCCGATCGTTGTAGCCGGCGGATACGGTGTGGGAAGCAAAGAGGGTTTCGACCTGCTGTTCCAATTGGCAAAAGAACTGCATGGCGAAGTTGGTGCCAGCCGCGCCGCCGTCGATGCCGGATGGATAGATAACGACCGACAGATAGGACAGACAGGCATAACCGTACACCCTAAAGTGTACATCGCTTGCGGAATATCGGGACAGATCCAGCATATCGCAGGCATGCAAGACGCCGGCATCATCATCTCAGTCAACAGCGATCCCGATGCCCCGATCAACAAAATAGCCGATTATATCATCACCGGAACCGTCGAAGAAGTGGTTCCGAAGCTGATCAAGTATTACAAGCAGAACAGTAAATAAACATCATGGCAAATTATTATACAGACCATCCGGAGATCGCGTTCCACCTGAACCATCCGTTGATGAAACGTGTTGTCGATTTGAAAGAACGCAACTACGAAGACAAAGACAAATTCGACGAGGCCCCGATCAATTACGACGACACCATCGAAAACTACAAGCGCATACTCGATATTACCGGCGACATTGCAGCCAATATCATCGAACCCAACTCTGAGAGCGTAGACCTTGAAGGGCCACATCTCGAAAACAATCGAATGATCTACGCCAGCAAAACTGTCGAGAACATCGAAGCCACCCGCAAGGCAGGCCTCTGGGGCATATCTATGCCGCGGCGTTACGGCGGGCTCAA
Organism: uncultured Prevotella sp.; assembly: GCA_963515815.1. Lineage (GTDB taxonomy): Bacteria > Bacteroidota > Bacteroidia > Bacteroidales > Bacteroidaceae > Prevotella. Next base: position 3,649 of record CAUQAO010000065.1, on the reverse strand, counting down.
TCTGCCCAACATCACATTCTCCATGCTGTCCGAAATCATCTCGGCAGCCGACGCAGGATTTCAGAACATCTGGTCGCTGCAGTCGTGCATCGACACCCTGTACGAGTTCGGATCCGACGAGCAGCGCCAGAAATACATCCCCCGCGTTTGCCAAGGCGCCACCATGTCGATGGACCTGACCGAACCCGATGCCGGATCCGACCTGCAACGCGTCATGCTCAAAGCCACATTCGACGAGCAGGAAAACTGCTGGCGGCTCAACGGCGTGAAACGATTCATCACCAACGGCGATTCCGACATCCACCTCGTCCTGGCACGGTCCGAAGAAGGAACCAAAGACGGCCGTGGCCTCTCCATGTTCATTTACGACAAGCGGCAAGGCGGCGTCGACGTGCGCCACATCGAGCACAAACTCGGCATACACGGCTCACCCACCTGCGAACTTGTTTACAAAAACGCCAAAGCAGAACTCTGCGGCTCGACCCGCTTAGGACTCATCAAATACGTCATGGCACTCATGAACGGAGCACGCCTCGGCATCGCCGCACAATCCGTCGGCGTAGAGCAAGAAGCCTACAACGAGGCCCTGGCCTACGCCAAAGAACGTCAGCAGTTCGGGCAGCCCATCATCGAGTTCCCCGCCGTTTACGACATGCTCTCGCGTATGAAAGCCAAACTCGACGCCGGCCGCTCGTTGCTCTACCAAACATCGCGCTATGTAGACATATACAAAGCACTGGAAGACATACAACGCGACAGAAAACTCGAGCCCGAAGAGCGCGCCGAACTGAAACGCTACACCCGACTGGCCGACGCCTTCACGCCCCTGGCAAAAGGCATCAACTCTGAATACGCCAACCAGAACGCCTACGATGCCGTAAGCATTCACGGCGGATCGGGCTTCATCATGGAGTACAAGAGCCAGCGCCTCATGCGCGACGCACGCATCTTCTCCATCTACGAAGGAACCACACAGCTGCAAGTCGTTGCCGCCATCCGATACATCACCAACGGAACCTATCTCGACATCATCAAAGAGATGCTCGAGCAGCCCGTTGCCGACAACCTCAAACCCCTGCAAGAACGCGTCGGAAAGATGGCAGAACTGTACGAAGAGGCTGTTAACCGCGTAAAAGAAGCCAACAACCAAGAGCTGCACGACTTCCTCGGCCGGCGCCTGTACAACATGACCGCCGAGATCATCATGTCGCTGCTCATCCTCGACGACGCTTCGCGCGCCCCCGAACTCTTCGAAAAAAGCGCCAACGTTTACGTGCGTTACGCCGAAGAAAACATCATCGGGCACCATGCTTTCATCCGTAACTTCAGCGCTGACGACCTCGTTGCCCATCGCGCTTCCGAGAAGCTGACCGAGTAAAAGAGTACATAAAATAAAACATAAGAAACGAGGGTACGGCATTTTGTCGCACCCTCGTTTTATTTTCGCTACGATCAGCTCACCTGACTTTTCCCGGCCAAAAAAACAGCACTTTTCCGGCCGATAACCCCAACACCGGTTGTTTGTTGCGCAACATTCGCATGTAAAACACACTTTAGGCCCCAAATGTTTCGCGAAAAGTGTATCGAGCAAGACGATGGATAAAAATGTAGAAACAAATTATTAGCTCCGAAAACTTGAAGTCAATAAAATCGTACTATTTTTGGGCCAAAGAGTTGAAATGATTGAAAAAAATATTGCATATTTGCATCTATATGATACGGAAGAATGACACAGCAACAAATCGGTTTGGCAATACGCTGTTACGATGGTTCGAAGAGCACGGGCGCGACTTGCCTTGGCGGCGCACCGGCGATGCCTACGCTATTTGGTTGAGCGAGGTGATTCTGCAGCAAACGCGTATCAATCAAGGGCTGGCATACTGGGAACGATTCATGGAGCGATTCCCCACGATAGAGTCGCTGGCCGCCGCTGAAGAAGACGAGGTGCTGAGACTGTGGCAGGGATTGGGCTACTATAGCAGGGCCAGAAATTTGCACTTTGCTGCTCGCCAAATAGTGCAACGCGGGCAGTTTCCACAGACGATGACCGAACTGAAAGCGCTGAAAGGAGTCGGTGCCTACACGGCGGCGGCTGTAGGGTCGATTGCGTTCGGGTTGCCTGTTGCGGCTGTCGACGGCAATGTATATCGTGTTCTGTCGCGCTACTTCGGTATCGATACACCCATCGACTCGACCGAGGGAAAGAAATTGTTTGCCGATCTGGCGCAAACATTGCTACCCGTAGATCATCCATCGGAATATAACCAGGCCATGATGGACTTCGGAGCCACGCAATGCACACCTACTTCGCCGCACTGCACCACCTGTGTGCTGGCCGACAGTTGCGAAGCGCTACGTACTGGACAGGTAGCCGAGCTGCCGGTAAAACAGAAAAAAACGGAGGTGAAGACACGCAGGCTTACCTACATTTACATAAGATGCGAGGGAATGACTGCCATCCATCGGCGCACGGCCGGCGATATATGGCAAGGGCTGTGGGAGCCGTTGCTGATAGAGAACGCAGAGCTGCCCGTGTTCGGAGGACAATTGTTACTGCTGAAAAGGGGTGTGAAACACGTGCTGACCCACCGCGTTCTGCTGGCGGATTTCTTCGTTCTGGAAATCGATAGTCGGCCGCCGCTACCCGACGACTTCATTTGGATAAACGAAGCGGATATCGACCGATACGCGGTGCCGCGCCTTGTAGAGCTATTGATTGAAAGTATCCATGAAAACAAACAGAACGATACGCGAAGCTAAGAAATCGTATCGGCACTGGTTTTTAATTCTTCAATCGTTTTTACCAGATTTTTTCCAAGAGAGTCGGTCACGAAGCCGATGCGTACCACTCTGCCGTATTGAGCACTCCCCCTCACCCTGAGCGGCCGCCGCTTGCCGTAAAAAGCGGTGTCGCGGCGCGACGGATAGGAGATGAGCTGTAGGAAACGGGAGGTGGAGCCCTCGCCGATGATAAAAATATCGACGCTGTCTTTCGGCTGCTCGATCGAATCGTTTCTCGTTTTCAAAATCGCTTTCGTCGGGTCGACGGGTTCGAAAACTTGGGCCGAAACGGTATCGCCCAGTTGCTGCTTGGGTGCAAATTTGCAGCCGGCAGTCAGTAAACCGGCCGCCATCAGCAAAAGAAATAAAGGCAATAACTTATTCATGTTTTTCTATATTTTTTGTTGTGTCGGAAGGGAAACAGAAAGACCGGTGATCTGTTGCCGAAAATCCGAACGGATCATCCGGCTGCACGGCACCGGCATACGTACCACCGGCCATCAAAAGCAGCACGACTACACAAAAAAAACAATGAATTCGGCTTATACGTATCATCATATTGATAAAATTGCTTTCTAAAAAAAATAAATTCCTCAAGACACACGTGGAATCTGCCATAAATTTGTTAAAATATGATACAAAGATACGCCATTTTACCCACTTTTCAAAACATAAATTAAACCAAAAGCGCCATTGAGTTACAAACAAGGGCGATATTACTTTTTTTATATACTTCTGCACACTGCAGAAACGACTAAAATAAAATTTTGGGGCTTCTGCACACTGCAATGAGACAAAAAATAAATTTTAAGAGCTTCTGCACACTGCAATGAGGCAAAAAATAAATTTTAAGAGCTTCTGCACACTG
>CAUQAO010000064.1:0-12877 GCA_963515815.1 uncultured Prevotella sp. | reverse complement strand
ACTACAAAGAACAGGCGATGAGTCGGCCGAGCAAGCCCGCCGGCGAGAAGAAGCCGGGCGACAAGAAGAAGCCCGACGACGACGAAAAAGCGGTAGAAAAACTGCTGCCCGAATTCGAACAAGCCGAAGGTTTTGCTCCCGGCGCGCTGAAACTGACGGGTAAAACGGCCAAAGGCGAGGGCAACGCAAAGCTTTACGAACTCGTTTCATTAAGCGGCGACTCGATCTGGGTAAAGGTCGAGGGCGGTAAGCTGGTCAAGGTCGATGCGCCCGCCGCTACTGAATAAGAACTATTGTTCACACTTTATTTTATATTTGTATCACACACTTTGGCTTCGGTGGTTCGAGAGAATCGCCGAAGCTTTTTTATGGCGTACAATAGAAGTTAACGCCTTTGTTAAATAATAGCAGGGTGGCGGGTTGTTTTTTGATAAATTCGTACCTTTGACCCGCAGTTATTTATTAAAATAAAGAATATGAAAGTTAGAAAAATGAAAGTAGCTACCCTCTTGGTATGTGGTGGTGTGCTGATGAGTTCGTGTGTAGGAAGTTACAGATTGTTCAATAAGGTGGCCGAATGGAATAAGACGGCTACGGATAGCAAAATACTGAACGAGATTATTTATTTGGTGATTTCTCCGGTTTATGCCGTCTGTCTCACTGCAGATGCGCTTGTGTTGAACAGTATCGAATTCTGGACAGGCGAGAATCCGATGGCAAGCGTGGGCAAAACGCAGCAGGTGATGGGGCAAGACGGCAAGTATTATGCTGTAAAGACACTGAAAAACGGTTATGAAATTACGCGCCCTGATGGCAAAAAGATAGCGTTTGTTTACGACAAGGAGACCCAATCGTGGTCGCAGGTTGAGAATGGAAATACGAAAGAGATTTTCCGTTTCAACAGCGACGGTACGATCAAGGCTACATTGCCCGACGGCGATCAGATGGATGTCGCTCTGAACGAGGGTGGCGTTTATCAGGTTCGGATGGCTGTGAACGGCGGTACCTACTGGGCGATGCGTTAAGGCGCTGCGAACCGGTTTTAGTGAAGAGCGGGCTATATGGCCAGGGCAAGGTGTTTTGCCGGGCGATATGGCCCGCATTGTTTATTGGTAGATAAGTGTTGTGAGGCGGTCTTCGGTCATGATTTCGGCGGCCACTTGTTGTATTTGTTGCGGGGTTACGTCGTCTATACGGCGATAGAGCGTGCCGATGTCTTTCAGCTGTCCGTAGTGCAAGAAACTTTTCCCGAAATCTAAAGCGAAACTTTCGCGGTTGTCGCAGGCTACGCCTATTTGTCCTTTCAGTTGTTTTTTTGCGGCCATCAGTTGGTATTCGGTCATGCGGTGATCCGTCAGCCGGTTCAGTTCTCGGCGTATCAGTCGGAGGCATTTGTCGATGTCTTTCCGGTCGCAGCCGAAATAAATGCACCACACGCCTGTGTCTGCATAACTGGCCGTGGTGCTTTCGACGGTATAAACCAGTCCGCAGTGCTCTCTGAGCGACAGGTTGAGGCGAGCGTTCATGCCGGATCCGCCGAGGATGTTATTGAGTAAATAGAGCGCCGTTCGGTGGTGGTGTTGTGTGCGATAAGCTCTGTTGCCGATCATGACATGCGCCTGATGTGTGCCTTTGTCTTTGATGATGAGTCGGGGCCGATAGTTGTGGTGCAGGGTTTGTTGCGAAGTTTCGCAGCTGTTAGGCGCGTGTGCGGGTTGGTCGGCCGTAGCTTTGGCGAGCAGCCCGATTACTTGCTTGAAATCGATATCGCCATCGATAAAGAAGACGGCATTTCGGGGCCGGTAAAACCGGGCGGCGAATCGCCGGGCATCTTCCGTGGTAAACGATCGTACGCTTTCTGCCGAACCCAGGATATTGTGCCCCAGTGGGTGCCCCTCGAAGATGGTGTTTTCGAAATCGTCGAATATCAGTTCGGCCGGTGTGTCGTTATAGCTTTCTATTTCGTCGCATATCACCTCTACCTCTTTTGTCAGTTCGCTTTGCGGGTAGGTGCTGTGAAAAACGATATCGGTCAGCAGATCGATGGCGCGGGCCACATGTTCTTTCAGGATGGCAACGTAGTAGACCGTGTCTTCTTTGTTGGTAAAAGCGTTCAGATCGCCGCCCACGCTTTCGAGCCGGTTGAGAATGTGCCATGCGCGGCGCCGCTGGGTTCCTTTGAAAGTGGCATGCTCGCAGAAGTGTGCCATTCCTTCGGTTCCCGGTTCTTCGTTTCGCGAGCCGACGTTCAGTTCGTATCCGCAATAAACCACCGGCGAAGCCGTCGGCCGGTGGATAATGCGAAGCCCGTTATCGAGTACAAATGTATGGTAGTTCATCCGTTCTTTTTCCATCATTCAATTTGCAAAGGTAGTGCAAACCGAAGGCAATGAAAAACTTGTTTTCAATTGCTGAGGCACAGCCTACCTTATGCAAAGGTAGGCAATTTAAGTAGATCGGAATAAAAAAACATTTTTGTTTTGCCATCGCTGCCAATTGCCGTATATTTGCATATACGAAGGCCGAACGAACCGGCACGACGGATATTTTTTCCCAAAACTAAATAAATAAAAGATCGTTATGATAGAACTTAAAAACAAAGTTTATTATGTAGGCGTGAACGACCGGAACAAAGCCCTTTTCGAAGGACTGTGGCCGCTTCCTTCAGGTGTTTCGTACAATTCGTATCTGATAGACGATGATAAAGTGTGCCTGATCGATGCCGTCGAAGCCGATTTCTTTGCGCAATTTATCGAAAACTTGCGCGAGATACTCGGCGACCGGCCGATCGATTATCTGGTTGTCAATCACATGGAACCCGACCACAGCGGATCGTTGGCGCTGATGAAGAAGTACTATCCCGACATGAAAGTAGTCGGAAACAAAAAGACCTTCGACATGATGACCGGATTCTACGGGATAGAAGACGAAACTTTCGAGGTAAAACACGGCGATACCCTCGATCTGGGGCACCATCGGCTCAAGTTCTTCCTCACGCCCATGGTACACTGGCCTGAAACGATGATGACACTCGATGAAACCGATCACATACTTTTCTCGGGCGACGGATTCGGCTGTTTCGGAGCATTGAACGGCGGACTGGTCGACGAAGAGATCGATACCAGCTGGGCCTGGCTCGAAATGGTGCGCTACTACAGCAACATCGTCGGAAAATACGGCGTACCCGTACAGAATGCCCTCAAGAAGCTGGCCGATCAGCAAATCGACTACATCTGCTCGACCCATGGCCCCGTATGGCACAAAGACGTGAAAAAGGTCATCGACCTGTACGACATGATGTCGCGATACGATACCGAAGAAGGGCTGGTTATTTGCTACGGAACCATGTACGGCAATACCGAGCGCATGGCCGAGACCATTGCAAGAGCAGCGAGCAAGGCAGGCATCAAGAACATCTGCATGTACAATATCTCTAAGACCCACCATTCGTACATCCTGCGCGACATCTTCCGCTTCAAAGGTCTCATTATCGGTGCGCCCACGTACAACAACGGTTTGTACCACGAGATGGCCGAACTGCTGTCCGAGATAGCCAACCGCGACATCAAGAACCGCTATTTAGGCTGGTTCGGCAGCTATGCCTGGGCCGGAAAAGCCGTGAAAACCATCGGCGACTGGAACGAAAACCAAGTGAAATTCGAAGCCGTCGGCACACCCGTCGAAATGAAACAGGCGCTGACCCCAGACATCAAGCAACAATGCGAGGCGCTGGGATTGGCCATGGCCGAACGCCTGAAAGCCGACAGGGTATAAGCGCTGCTTCTCTTCCCCCTCCTCCCCCCTTTCGAATTCGCCGGATGGGCTTGCCCGTTTCGAGTTTCGAAAAGGGGGATCGCTGTAACCACTTGTTTTAACCGCTTCGTCTATGGACGAAAGCACTAAACGAACTCATTTAGTCATTTCGTCCATGGACGAGAGCGCAAAACGACCTCATTTACTCGTTTCGTCCATGGACGAGAGCACAAAACGACCTCATTTACTCATTTCGTCCATGGACGAAGGCACAAAACGACCTCATTTACTCGTTTCGTCCATAGACGAGCGCATCAAAAGAACAATCTATTATTATTCCGCTGCTTTTTGTTGATTGTCTCATTTATATTGCCTACTTTTGCTAATAAAACATATAAAAAAGGAAAAAATCATGGCAAAAGGAACGGATAAAATCGATCGCCTTGATAAAAAGATCTTAAGTATATTATCGAAAAATGCACGTATCCCTTTCAAAGACGTAGCGGCCGAATGCGGCGTCTCTCGTGCTGCAATTCATCAGCGTGTGCAACATTTAATAGAGAACGGAACGATAACCGGCAGCGGTTTCAACGTCAATCCGAAGAGTCTGGGCTATTCTACCTGCACCTACGTGGGGCTTAATTTAGAGCGCGGTAGCATGTATAAAAACGTTGTAGAAAAGTTGCTGGCTATTCCCGAAATCGTAGAATGCCACTTTACGACAGGTTCTTATACCATGCTCGTAAAGCTTTATGCACGCGACAATGAACAGCTGATGGATCTGTTGAACAATCGTATGCAAACCATTCCGGGGGTTGTGAGCACCGAGACGCTGATCTCGCTCGATCAGAGTATCAAACGCGAGATTCCGGCTAATATGGAAGAGCTATGAAAAACTTCGACTTCAAGGCACGCATAGACCAGGTATATGCCGCTTATCCTGCCGCGAAGCAGCGCCCGCTCATCGGTATTACGACAAATTATGCAGAGGGCGATGCGACGCTTCGCGACTGTTATTACAAGCAGGTGGTTGAGGCGGGCGGTACGCCTGTGCTCGTTCCACCGATCGATAATACCGAGGTCATGATGAATACCCTCGAGGCTATCGACGGGTTGCTATTGACCGGTGGTGCCGATCACAACCCTTTATGGAGCGGTAAAGAGCCGGAAAAGGGATTGGGCAGGGTGAATGCCGAACGCGATTTGCCCGAACTGTTGATTGCTCGGCTGGCCTTTTATCGGCAAATGCCCATACTCGGTATCTGCAGGGGAATTCAGACGCTGGCTTTGGCCCTGGGCGGGCGGGTAGCGCAGGATATTTCTTGCACAATCAAACATTCGCAAGAAGCCGATCGGAGCGAACCGACGCACAGCATACAGATCGACCCCGACAGCATGCTTTACGCCATTTATCAAACACCGAAGCTGTTTGTCAACTCGTTTCACCACCAGGCTGTGGAAGATGCCGGCGAAAAATTTAGCGTTACGGCTACGGCTCCCGACGGTATTATCGAGGCTATCGAGAGCGCAGAACATAAGTCGCTGCTGGGCGTTCAGTGGCATCCCGAATGGTTGGGAGCCGATGGGCTGAAGCTTTTCCAATGGCTTGTAGAGCGGGCGGCTGAGTACGCGACAGCCAAGAAAATACATCGGCAAACGCTCATTCTCGATACGCACTGCGACACACCGATGTTCTTTGCGCAAGGTATACATTTCGAGCAACGTGACAGTCGTATTCTTGTCGATCTGCACAAGATGACGGAAGGACGGCAAGATGCTGTCATCATGGTTGCCTATCTGCCGCAAACCGAGCAGGGAGAGGTTTTCTCGTCGAAAGTAGCATTCGACGTAACCGGTCCGAAAGCCTATGCCGACCTTATTTTCGACAAGATAGAAGAGATCGTTCGTGAGCAGGCAGCCTATCTGGATATAGCTCGTACGCCGGCCGAATTGTATCGAAACAAACAACTGGGTAAAAAGTCTATCGTGCTGGGCATAGAAAACGGACTCGCCATTGAAAATGCCGTCGACAACGTTCGCCATTTTGCAGCGCGCGGCGTAACCTATATTACTCTATGTCATAATGGCGATAACGATATTTGCGACAGTGCGCGCGGCGAACATACGCACGGGGGCGTATCGCAATTCGGCGAAAAAGTGATACGCCAGATGAACGACTGCGGCGTGATGGTGGATCTTTCGCACGGCAGTGAACAAAGTTTTTACGACGCATTGGAAATCAGTTCTACGCCCATCGTGTGCAGTCACAGCAATTGTAAAGCTCTGTGCGATGTTCCGCGTAACCTGACCGACGACCAATTGCGGGCGCTGGCTAAAGCCGGCGGCGTGGCGCACACAACGTTCTATCACGGCTTTTTGCGTCCGGGCAATGAACAGGCCACCATCATCGACGGCGTACGCCATCTCGAACACGCCATACACGTAATGGGAATAGATCACGTCGGTATCGGAACCGATTTCGACGGCGACGGCGGTGTATGCGGTATGGCAGATTCGTCCGAACTCATCAATTTTACGATTCAGCTGCTGCGGCGCCGTTACAGCGAAGCCGATATCGCGAAAATATGGGGCGGCAATTGGCTCAGAGTGATGCAGCAGGTGCAAGAAAAGAAACGGCGCTAAGCAATAAGCTGCTCCGACACTTATCTACAAACAAGCAAACAAATGAATAAAAAACAATTGATCATTGTCATGGGCATAGGGCTTATTCTCGCTGTAGCTGTGGTTCTGGGATGGAATACCTTTAAACAAACTGCGACAAATCGCATCGATATGGCAGATCGTAGTGAGATACGGCAGGCCGTCGGTCCCGCTTTTAATGCCGACTCGGCTTACTTCTTTGCCCAAATGCAGTGTCATTTCGGCCCGAGAACCATGAACAGCAAGGCTCACGATGCGTGTGCCGAGTGGATAGTTCGCCGCTTTGAGCAATACGGATGTACTGTAACCTCGCAGAAAGTACTGCTCAAAGGGTACGACGGAACCATGCTACGCGCGCACAATATCATGGCCAGCTATCGCCCAGAGGTTTCCAAGCGTATTCTGCTTTGTGCGCACTGGGACAGTCGGCCGTGGGCAGATAACGATCCCGATAGTGCCAACTGGCGTAAACCTGTTATGGCAGCAAACGATGGGGCGAGCGGTATAGCCGTGATGTTAGAGATAGCCCGGCTGTTGAAAAATGACTTGACGCTCGTCTACGGTGTCGATTTCGTATGCTTCGATGCCGAAGACTGGGGGACGCCTCGTTGGGCGAATTTACCCGACGATGCCGATTCGTGGGCGTTAGGGGCACAGCATTGGGCTAAAACCCGGCCTAAAAATTATCGACCCGAATATGGAATTCTGCTCGATATGGTAGGAGGGATAGGGGCGAAGTTCTATCAGGAAATGGCCTCTAAGCAATATGCTCCCGATATTGTGGAAAAAGTTTGGGCTGCTGCCGATGCCACCGGATACGGCAGTTATTTTCCGAAACAAGAAGGGGGTGCTATAACCGACGATCATATCCCGGTAAACGAGTATGCCAAAATACCGACGATAGACATCATTCCCTATTATCCCGATTGCCGGCAAAGCAGCTTCGGGCCGACTTGGCATACACTGGAAGATACAATGGAACACATCGATAAAAAGACATTGAAAGCCGTAGGGCAAACCGTTATACACGTATTGTTTACGGAAAAATAAACTATTAAACTATTCTAAGAAATGGCTCATATTCTCACCCTTCGTTGCAAAACATTCTTGTCAAAGCCTTTCTTCCATGACAAGCGAACTATTTTGGGACTATGGATGGTGTTGTCGATCGTTGCAATGATCTTGAAGTTGCATCGATCGGATAATAACTTCCTTATTTTCCGCGGAGTTTTCTGGCATACGATTAACGGAACCTCGCTTTATGCAGCCTATCCAGCCGAGTATTTTGATGTAAACCATTACGGCCCTTTATTTTCTTTGGTCATTGCTCCTTATGCCTTTGTTCCGGTTCCGCTGGGACTTTTATTATGGCTTGTCGCTCTGTCGCTGTCGTTGTTTGTTGCTATCAGCCGGTCGAACTTTACACATAGCCAGCAAATATTCATCTTCTGGTTCTGTTCAGAGACATTGTTGACTTCGCTTTTCATGCAACAGTTTAATATTGCCATAGCTGCCATTATTATCGGTTCGTTTTTCCTGATCGAGAAAGAGCGCGATTTCTGGGCGGTTTTCCTGATCGTATTGGGCACATTGGTTAAGTTGTATGGTATCGTGGGCTTAGCCTTTTTCTTGTTTTCCAAACATAAGGGGCGGTTTGTTTTGTCGTTGTTGTTTTGGGCACTCGTATTGTTTGCCGCCCCAATGGTGATTAGCAGTCCGCAGTATGTTATCGGGCAATACCAAGAATGGTTCGCCTGCCTGATCGGAAAGAATACGGAGAATATCAACTCCATTGCGCAGAACATATCGGCATTAGGCATGTTTCGGCGTATTTCTGCCGATATGTCGTATTCCGACTTATGGCTCATTATACCTGCACTGTTTCTGTTCTTTTTGCCTTATTTTCGCTTCGGTCAGTACAAGAATAAGGGATTTAGACAAACGATTTTGGCTTCAGTGCTGTTATTTGTTGTGCTTTTCAGTACCGGGAGCGAGTCGAGTTCGTACATTATCGCTATCAGCGGCGCCTGCATTTGGTATTTGGTGGCTCCGTGGAAGCGTACTCGATGGGATGTGGCGTTAATGGTTTTCGTTTTTCTGTTGTCGAGCATGGGGTCGTCCGACTTATATCCCCGCGCCATTAAGCGCGAGCTGATACAGCAGTTTGCCTTGAAAGCTCTGCCCTGTCTGATCGTCTGGCTGCGGCTATGTTACGAAATGCTGTTTAGAAATTATGCTTCTGTCGGTGAAGAAACACAAAGTGAAGCATCAGAAAATTGATGGGCAGGATCAACTGTCATTGCCAACAATTTCGCTGATGTGGTACAGTGGGCGGTTCTTAACCTCGGTATAAATCTTACCGATATAAACGCCCACGACGCCGATAGACAACAGAATAATTCCGCCTATCAGCCAAATGCTCATCATAATAGATGCCCAACCGGGATAAGCCGTTCCCACGACCAGTGCATGAACAACATAGATGCCGATGAACAGACTCAGAATAATAAAAGCGAGTCCCAGCGATAGAATCATGTAGATGGGTTTCACCGAGAAAGAGGTGATACCATCGAGGGCAAGGTTGAGCATCTTCTTCAGCGTGTACTTAGAGTAGCCTGCCTGTCGCTCGCGAATTACGTCGCTAACCGTCGAAGAACGAAGTCCGAGCATTGGAATCAGACCGCGCAGATACAAATTGCGCTCGTGAAAGCGCTCTAAGATATCCAACGCGTGACGGCTCAGCAGCCTGAAATCGGCATGATTGAAAACACTGTTTACCCCCATACGCTCTTGCAGACGATAAAAGGCAACGGCCGACATGCGCTTGAACAGCGGATCGGCCTGTCGCGATGTCTTCACGCCGTAAACCACGTCGCAGTGATGGACTGCAAACTCTTGCACCATGACGGTGATGGCCTGCAGATCATCTTGCAGATCGACGTCGATCGTAACCACTGCATCGGCCCACGCTTTAGCCGTCATCATGCCGGCCATAATGGCGTTCTGGTGGCCCACGTTATAGCTCAGATTAATGCCCCTAACAAGTTTATTCTCGGCCTGCAGCTCGCAGATCAGCTCCCAGGTGCGGTCTGTGCTACCGTCGTTTACAAGCACGATGGTGCTCTGGGGCGAGATCTTCTGTTCGGCTATCAAGCCGTTGAACAACTCGGTAAGTTGCCGAACAGACGAAGTCAGCACGGCTTCTTCGTTATAACAGGGCGAAACGGTAGCCAATCTTATCATAACTGCGTTGTTTTTTGATCCACAAATTCGGTAAAGGTAACAAAGCGCTCATCGCGCTGCTTCAGCATTTTGATCAGCCGATCTAATCGTCCTACCAACGCATCGCCGCTGTTGTTGCGGATGATCAGCGGCATGCGATAATTGGGGTGAGCCTTCAGATCGTAGAACTCCCACGGATGGAAATAGGTAACGAAATAGCCGTCATGGCGCAAAACACGGCGAACAAACAAATGGTAAAGCCACTCGGGCAGATTGTGAAGCGACAGCCAGAACAACGGGAAACGAACCAGGGGCGTGACCGATGCCGGAATCTGCATCACCCCGTTCTGCATAAAATAAGTGCGCGGTGCCGTGAGGTGCATATACCTGCCGGGAATGAAAGCCGGATTGAGCGACGAGTTGTAGCGATAGCCTGCCTGTTGGATGGCCTCGTCCGAAACGGCGAACATGCGCGGCTGCCGATAGCCGTACACCGAGCCGCCGATTACCCGCTCTACAATCTCTTTCGACCGGAACACATCCTGCGGCTCGGGCCGCCAGTGATCTACCCCGTGACAGGCCACTTCGTGCCCTTCGCGTACGATTCGTTGCATCAGCTGCGGAGCCTGTTCGGCAAAATTGCCCGTACAAAAGAAGGTGGCCCTTACGCCGTTGGCCGACAGGCAGTCGAGAATTTTACGAGTGCCCTCGATCGAAACCGCCATCCCCTCGGCCAAAGAGATATCTACGCCGTGTTCTTTAGGTACATCAAACTCTTCGGTGTCAAAACTCAGTAATACCATTATGCCATCTGTTTTCGTGAAAAATTATCGACACAAAGGTACAGATAAAAAGAGAAATAGCTAAAATCGGGGACCGTGTAACGCGCGAAAATGATTTTTTTTACCTTACTTTGCCACCACTTTCCGACGGAACCGATGCTGAGGACCTGTACCCGGCACTGGCTTTGCAAAACGGGAGAAGAAGGATTTATTCATTTAACAAAAGATACATGAAACGTAGAACATTGATCGTAGCGCTGGCATTTGCTGCAACGGCGGCCTATGCGCAGGGCCTTTCGTCGGGAATAGACAAGGCCAATCTGAACACGAGTGTAAAACCCGGAAACGATTTTTATGAGTACGCCACCGGCGGATGGTTGAAAACGCATCCGTTGGATGCAGAACATCCGATGAACGGTGCTTTCGTCGATCTGGACGAACAGCTGCAGAAGCAGATCCGGGTGCTGATCGAAGAGTATGCCGGTACGCCGCAGCAGAAGGGATCGCTGGGGCAGAAAATAGGCAGCCTGTACAAAATGATGATGGACAGCGTGCGGCTGAACAAAGAGGGATACGAGCCGCTGAAACCTGTGCTGCGACGCATCAACGACATTAAAACCCGAAAGGAATATCAGCTGGTAACGGCCGACATCGACCGGCAGGGTGGCAGCACCATGATGTACGGCATCGGCGTGGGAGCCGACCAGCGCAACGCTGCGATGAACATTGTCGGTATCGGGCAGGGCGGGCTCGGACTGGGCGAGCGCGACTATTACCTGAACGACGACGAGCAAACCCGAAACGTGCGCGAGGCCTATCAGGTGTATCTGAAGAAGCTTTTCACGCTCGTGGGCTATGACGAACCGACGGCCGAGAAAAAGATGCAGGCCGTGATGGCCATCGAGACGCGCATAGCCAAAGCCAGTTACGACATGGTGAAGCTGCGCGATGTAGATGCCAACTACCACAAAATGACCTATGCCCAGCTGGTCGACAGCTTTCCCGGCATCGACTGGGGCAACGTATTCCTGCTCTCGGGCTTCCCGCGCTTCGACGAAATTGACGTCGGCCAGCCCGAACCTATTCACGAGGTGGAGAAAATACTGGCCGACGAGTCGCTCGATAACCTGAAGAGCTACGCCGAGGTGCGCGTCATTTCCGGCGCATCGGGCATGCTGACCGACGAATTCCGCGCTGCATCGTTCGCATTCAACAAGGTGCTCAGTGGTGTGCAGCAAGACCGTCCGCGATGGAAACGCAGCGTGTCGCTCGTCAGCGGCGTGCTCGGCGAGGCCATCGGCAAGCTCTACGTCGAAAAACACTTTCCCGAAAGCAGCAAAAAACGCATGCTCGAACTGGTGCACAACCTGCAGGCGGCCCTGAAAGAACGCATCGAAGAATCGACATGGATGAGCCAGGAAACCAAAGCGCAGGCCATCGACAAGCTGGCCAACTTCATCATCAAAATAGGCTATCCCGACAAGTGGAAAGACTACAGCGGACTGCAGATCGACGAAAGCCTCTCGCTCTACGAAAACATGGCGCGCGCCTCGGAATGGTTCACCATGGACGAGATCGGACGAAAGGTGAACAAGCCCGTAGACAAAACCGAATGGGGAATGACGCCCCAGACCATCAACGCTTACTATAACCCCACGACCAACGAAATCTGCTTCCCGGCAGCCATCCTGCAGCCGCCGTTCTTCGACCCGAAGGCCGACGATGCTGCCAACTACGGCGCCATCGGAGCCGTGATCGGTCACGAGATGAGCCACGGATTCGACGACCAGGGATGCCAGTTCGACAAACACGGCAACCAGCACAACTGGTGGACCGAGGCCGATAAAAAGAACTTCGACCGACGGACAAAGGTGCTCGAAGACCATTTCGGCAACTTCGAGGTGTTGCCCGGCAAAAAAATAAACGGAAAACAGACCCTCGGCGAAAACATCGGCGACAACGGTGGACTGAACATCGCCTTCCGCGCGCTGCAGAACGATATGAAGAAACATCCGCTAGCCGACAAAGACGGCTTTACGCCTGCGCAGCGCTTCTTCCTGGCCTACGCCCGCGTGTGGGCAAGCAACGCCACGCCGCAGATACAGGCTTACCTGATCACTGCCGATGTGCATTCGCCGAACATCGCCCGCGTCAATGGCGCCCTGCCCATGGTCGACGCTTGGTACCAGGCGTTCAATATCAAGAAAAGCGACCGCCTGTTTGTGCCCAAAAACAAGCGGGCACACATTTGGTAACACGGGCGCGCCCCGATACGCATCGCCGGTTTTGTCTCGACTGAGATAAAACCGGCGATTTTGTGTATTCTTATAATTTTGGTTCAATAATCATCGAATTTCATTTTAAATCTTATGATTTTGGTTCAATAATCATCGGATTTTATTTAAAATCTTATGATTATGGTTCAATAATCATTGAATTTAGTTTTAAATCTTATGATT
>CAUQAO010000063.1:0-12968 GCA_963515815.1 uncultured Prevotella sp. | reverse complement strand
AAAAAGTAATAGAAAACATTTGTATCACACTTTTATTTTTGGCCCCGACGGTTCTGTTTAGAAAGAACTGCCGGGGCTTTTATTATCGATCTGGCTATCGCAATTCGAAAGTGACGAAAACACCTTTATGATCGCTGGGCCAATGGCCGCCAGCGGGCAGGATGAATGTATCGCGCGACGTTTCGACTACGCGCCGGCCATTGACAATCGAGCCGCGAGGACCGGCAATAACAGCCTCTTTGACACGCAAGCGGCGGTCGGGATAGTAATAAATAAAGTCGATGCGCTCGCGCTCGTCGGCCTCGATGGCCCACGAAAGCACACTCGGATCGGCGTCGGCATTGTCGGCAGGAAAAGTGAACCCCGGATATTTCACTGCGTTGGGATGGCGCTGCCGATAAGCATCTTTGTAGCCGTTTTGCAGCAGCAGCCGCGACGTAGACCACGGCACGACACAACCGCGATGGTCGAACATGTGACGGGTATCGGCCTTCCAATCGAGACACGACGGCTCGTTCAGGTCGCCGGCCATGATCACCATGGCGCCTTTGGCACGCTCGATCTCGGCATCTTGCACGAAGGCACGCATCGAGGCCACCCGATCCGACCGGTCGCATACGTCTATCATGCGCGCTACATCGGTAATGGGTTGGGGCAGTTTGTCCCAGTTCAGGCTGCCGTCGTTATAGCCGCGCGGGTAATAGCACGTGTAATAGCGGTACTCGGAGTGGGCAGGATAAACGGCAAGCCGACGGCCCTGTACATCGAGCACGGCCTTGAAGAGCCACTGATTGATACGATGGGCTTCGCGAATGGGATACTTCGACAAGACGGCCCGACCGTCGATTCGACTGCAGTGGTAATAGAGTTTGCGCTTGCGCAGGGCTTCGACCAGCTTGGGCAGTACGGGATCGTCGGCCGGTCCTTTGTACAATTCGCAGAAGGTGGCTATATCCGGTTGCAGCGCAGCGATCTGATCGATAAGGTAAGCGGGTGCATCGGGCACTTTTGTACATTCTACCCAAAGGTTGAGTTGCAGAAAGGTGAGGGTTGTTCGGCGCGCTTTCGGCTGGCCATCCTGCATAAAGGCTGCTGCCGAGAGCCCCACAACAGGTATGGAAGCTATCAGCAGCAGACAGTAAACACAAATAACTTTAATCTTCATACGGCGCATTACCATCCGGGATTTTGCACGTTTTCGCCCGCAACGTTACGCAGTCTGATGGCTTCGTCGGCCGGAAGCGGATAGAGCAGATACTTGTCCGTATAGGCCTTGCGGCTGTTGTCGACAACGAAGCGCGCATAAGATCCGTCGGTATTGGCCCGCATGCCGGTAACAACACGGTCGGTCTGGTCGAGAATCTTCCAGCGGCGAACGTCGAAGAAACGATGCTCTTCGAAAGCAAGCTCTACGCGTCGCTCGTTGCGCAGGCGTAAACGGAACTCGTCTTTGCTCAGTCCGTACGGAATGGCCGGCATGCCTACACGTGCTCTTACCTTGTTAACGGCGTCGACGGCGTCGTTAGGAGCCGTAGCCCCGGTTGCAGCCTCGTTGGCCGCCTCAGCATAATTGAGGTACAGCTCGGTGAGGCGGAACTCTTTGAAGTAGCCGTCAAGATTGCCCGAACGCCCCGACTTGAAGTGCGAGAACTTACGCGTATAGTATCCGGTGCAAGTATTTCGGGCGTTAGAAGGATCTAAAGCGCAGTTTCCGCCGGCACGCGTAGAAACGGTTCCACCGCTTTCCAAGTTGAGCGTCGATCCGTTGTAATAAATCGAGGCACGTAAACGCGGGTCGCGATGGGCATAAGGATCGGCCTCGTTGTACAGCGCCTTGGCTTCGGCATTGTAGTTAGGCTGCAGATGATCGCTGTCGAGATAAGGCTTGGCGAGATCTAACAGCGGCACGGCTTTCGATCCGTCGGGGCTCAACACCTCGTAAGCATCGACCATCTCTTGTGTAGGACACGCTCCGGCATCCGTCTGGCCTTGCGTGGTGGGCAGACCGGCATAAATCCACATCGACATCTGGCCAACTTCCATAATAGTTTCCTTGTCGTTAACTACCGGCAAATCGGTACGCGAATAGAAATAAACATCGTAAGGCGAATAGCCTATCGAAGCAGCCGGCTGCTTGGCATACAACTCGTAACCGTTGGCCAGACAATCGGTCAACGACTGCTTGGTGATGGCCTCTGCCTGCTTCCAATCTACAGTACCGTCATTGAACAGCGGACTTGCCGCATACAAAGCAACCTCTGAACGTATAGCGGCACAGATGGCTTTGGTCATGACGTGCCGGTAATTCTCTTTGTCGAGCGATCGCCATCCCCACTCTTCTACGTTAGGAATGTCGATTGCCGCCTGACAATCGGCCAGCACCTGTTTGGCACATTCGCCGAAAGATGCGCGCCGAGCCTTTGAGTAATCGTACGTAGAAGTGGTAATGATGGGCACACCGCCATAACGCTTGATCAGCTGCAGGTAGTAGAAAGCGCGCAACGTGAGTACCTGCGCCTTGAAACTGTTGCGTATCTCGTTCGAGTAGACCGACGCTTGCGCAATGTTATCCAAGAACACATTACAAGCCCGTATGCCCTGATAGTAGTAGCTGTAGTTCTCGGGATTACCCTCAATGCCTTCTAACGGATTGCTGAAAGGCGAGAGTTGGCCCTCGTTCCATCGACGGGTAATACCGTTATACACCTCCCACGCGTCTTTCGCCTCGTCGCTACAGCCGGCCAACATGGTATAATTGTAATTCATCCCATAGTTCAGAATCCATCCGTAGCAATGGTTCATGTAAGCATACGTCTTACGGTTGGTCGAGAACAGTTCCTTATAGTCGGTTCGACCGTCAGGATTATCTTCGATCTCCGTACACCCTACAATAGGAATAAGTATGAGAGCGAAGAAGAATGCGGATATATATTTCTTGATTTTCATAATGCTAACTTTTAAAATTTCAGATCGACTCCGACACAGAATGTCCGATAAATGGGATATTCGTAATAAGAGAATTGTTCAGGATCGATGTGTTTGAATTTCATCGACGAAGTAGTAAGCAGGTTGTTGCCACTGACGTAGAATCGCACTTGACGCAGTTTCAGCTTACCGATCCATGACTTCGGCAGGGTATAACCCAATACAACATTCTTCAGTCGCAGGTAATTGTTCTTCGAATAGAAATAATCGTTGGCCGTTAAGCTCGACGAACTACCCGAAGAAAGTGCAGGATAGCCGATCTCCTCGTGGTTGGCATATCGCTCGGCGGTCCATGCTGTACGGTGCAAATCGGTGTAAACACCCTGGAAAACATTATCGTAAATGCCTACTCCGCTATATAATCCTGCCGCCCCTTCTATACCTTGTACCTGTACATAGAGATCGAAATTCTTATAATCGGCTTGCAACGATACGCCATACGACGTGGTGGGAATACTCTGCGTATGTGCCATCGGCGCCAAATCTCGCTCGTCTATCACACCGTCTTTATTGAGATCCTGGTAAATGAAGTCGCCAAGACGAGGCGAAGTTCCCGCATAGCGCAGCTTGCTATTGTTCAGTTCGTCCTGACTGTTGTAGTAACCGTTGCCGTTGCTATAATCTATCAGATAGCCGAAACGCTGCCCCAAAGCATATCCCGTTTTGCGATAAGGATAATAATAGCCGCTTGCCGTACGGTTCAACTCGCGTACATCGGTTACCTTATTCTCGTTATAACCGACATTAACGGCCAGCTTCAGATTCAAACCGCCGGCAAATTGTTTACGATAAGACAACTCTACGTCGAAGCCTTTGTTATCCATGCTCCCCAGATTCTCGTACGGTAAATAATTGCTTGCAATACCTCTGGCCGCAGTGGTACTGAAATCTTGTATGGCCATTTGTGTCTGCCGCACTTTCCAATAGTCGAATGTAAGCCCCAATGCGTTGAACAACGTCATGTCAATACCGTAATTCTGCTGGAACGATTTTTCAAAGAAGATATGCTCATTACCCTGCATTCGCTCTACAGTATGCGTCGCATAATAATTGCTGAGCAAATAACCGGCTCCCTCATAACGTACATCTGTAGCGTATAAAAAGCGAGTACCCGTCAGCTGGTCGTTACCTAACCAACCCACAGAAGCCCTGATCTTGAGGAAAGAAAGCCAACTAATATCTTTCAGGAACTGCTCATTAGACGCAATCCATGCCGCAGATAACGTAGGAAACAGCTCGAACCGATTACCTTTTTTAAATTGTTCGGTACCATAATATGCAAAATCGCCCTGCAAATAATAACGATTGTCATAACCATACTTAACATGGCCACCCAAAGAAATTCGATCGTAGGGCAGGTCTCCGTTCTTCATCATGTTCTCGTTGAAGTAACTTATAAAAGCATTCAGTTCATGTTTGCCCGCAAAGGTACGTTCATAGTTCAAGATTCCTTGAAAGTTGATGAAGTAACGCATATCAGATTCCTTCCACAAGGATAAAGGCTGTTTGGTATGCGTACCGAAAATTCGGGTGCCGCCAGCCGTATATCTTTCATAATCCGTTTGGCCATAGACCGACCCTGCATAGTTGGCTTCGTAACCCACAACACCTTTCAGACTTAAACCACGTACCAAGAAATCCATATTAAGGTTTACTCCATAAGCTATATTCATACTAACGCCAGTAGTACGCCCATAACCAGTTCGGTTAATAAGTCCGTAAGTAGGCTCACCGTTGTATGGTGTTGCAACAATCCTGCCATCGCTTAACGTCGGTCCCTGTACTACCGGATCCATCTTATAGATAGAATTAACAAGCGTAGGGAGGGTATAATATCCCTGGTTAATACGGTCGAATGTGACATTAGAACTTAAAAATGTATTGAGATAACGATTCAAACGAACATCTACATTGGCCAATAGGTTGAAACGATGCAATCTGAACGTAGGATCGTAATCGTCGTTCTTAATAGCTTCGACCAAACTTCCCTGGTGCAGATAACTTGTATTGACAAGGTATTTCACCCTATTGTTTCCACCATTTACGTTAATATTGTAGCGCTGCATAGATGTGAAATCTTTCATAAACATATTGTACCAATCGTTCCCCTTTAACGTTCCGTCGGAAAAAGAAGCGATCTCGTACAAAGAGAAGAGCGGTGCCTGACCGTCATTACGCAATGCCTGATTGCGCATAAGCGTATAATCGGCTGGACTAACCGTTTGAGGTCGCTGCGTAGGTTGCTGCAAAGAGTAATCGGCACTAACGCTAATTTTGTTGCGTCCCAACTCGCCCCGCTTGGTAGTAATTAAAATAACACCCGAAGATGCACGTGCTCCATACAATACCTTGGCAGCAGCATCCTTTAATAAACTTATCGACTCAATACTGTTTGCGTCTAACGTGTTCATGTCGAATAATGGAGCTGGAATTCCATCTAGTACAACCAATGGCGTATTACCATTAACAGAATTGAGACCTCTGACATAAAGACGGGTCGCATCTGCTGTAGGCACACTGGTATTCTGTATGGAAGTGAGTCCAGAAAGACGACCGGTAAGTGTAGCTGTAAAGCCGCTTACAGGCGTTTTTATCAATTCTTCGCCCAAAACTGTAGATACAGCACCGGTAATTTTTCCTCGCTTTTCTTTTTGCAACATAGCAATATCTACCAGCTTATCTTGCTGTGCAACATCGGTATCGAGTGTTATTTCCATTGATTGAGCTGTAGAAATCGGCAATTGTTTATCGCGATAACCATCGGCATGACAAGTTAAAGTGCGGTCGGTCGATAGAATTTCGATCATGAAGACACCGTTCTCATCGCTAATAGCCATAGCATCGACATTGCCGGGAACGGTAATTTTCACGCCCGACAAAGGTATGTTATTCGTATTACGAACCATACCTGATACGACCTTTTGTGTCTGCGACATGCCCCATAGCGTATTAGCAAGCAAGCCGGTTACACAAAAGAACTTGATTATTATTTGTTTCATAAGTTTCATTATTTTAGATTACCAACCTGCATTCTGCCAGTTTTTCCCTGTTTTCTCGTTCAAGACGGAAACTTCACTAATAGGAATAGGATACAGATGCCATTTCTTTTCATAGCTCATCTTGCTGGGTTTGTCGCCATCTGTGCCCACAATAAACCGCTGATACTTAAAAGTAGTTCCTTCTTTCGTTATACGCATACCCGTTGTAAACTTTTCGTTCTCCATATTTTGATCGGCAGGCGTCCATCTACGTACATCAAAATATCGGTCTTCTTCGCAAGCTAACTCAACTTGTCGTTCGTGACGGAGCAACAAACGCGCCTCATTTTGATTGGTAGTTGTAAGATCTACGGCTGTACTAAAGCCAGCTCGATGGCGTATCTCATTAATTAAGGCAATACCTTCAGAAACCCGGCCACTTTCTATAGCTGCTTCGGCTAAGTTAAGATAAATCTTTCCGAGTCGATAAAAACGGAAACGACCATCGTATCCGGCCACACCGGCAGCCTTACAGTTACCGTTTACCATGCGTTTACGCCAATAATAACCGGTACGTGTATTGGTATTTCCGCTCGAACGTATCTCACTGTTACCGCCGACATACGTTTCTACGACAGCCGGTTGTTGTCCTAACAACACCGGACTGTTATTATAGAAGATGGTTGCACGTAAACGCGGGTCGCGACCTTCATACGGATTTTCCGGATCATAACCACTACCAACCGTATAATTGGGTTGTAAATGCTTTTCATCGTTATAGGGTTTGGCTAAATCAAGAACCGGTTTTCCGGTAGCCAACATATCATACGCGTCGACTATCTCTTGTGAAGGAACGATGGTTACGATAGCATTGCCCAGTACAGGTGCACCGATTACATCGTACAGTGGATTAGTATAAGGATCAGGCCAATAACCTTCTGTACTCTGCCAAATCGTTTCTTTATCACTCGGATCTGTGCCGATATAGTTATTGAGTGTGAAGTATTCCATGTAAGGATTGTCATAATACTTCGCCTTATCAACACAGTGTGTGTAAAGTTGATAACCGTTAGCCTTGAGTTGTTCGAAACTCTCTTTATTTACCTCATAAGCCCATTGCCACAAATCCTGCCCTCCGTTATTGAATGTACTGGCAGCAAAGAGTGCAGCTTCCGATCGAATGGCCATGGCTATACCTTTAGTCATACGGATACGTTCATTCAGAGTGGTAAGTCTCCATGGTAAATTAACCGACTTAACAGCCAAGTCACAGTCTTCTATAATAAATTTCGCGCACTCTTCGAACGAAGGTCGGACGAGTTTACTATAATCGTAGTCGAATCCGAAGTTCTCTCTTGCGATCGGCACAGGACCATACCATTTCAGCAGTTCCATATAGAAATAGGCACGAAGCACATGAGCTTCAGCAATCCATCTATCGCGTTCTGCCTCATTTGGTATAGCTGCAGTGGGTGCACGTTGCAAGAAATTGTTGATAATGCGTATCTGTCCCCAATACATTTGCCAATAGCCACCCTCAGAAAAGGTATCACCGACATCTCTACGCACATCTAAAAAGAAGTCAGAAGTGGTACTATTACCCGATACTGCAT
Source organism: uncultured Prevotella sp. (assembly GCA_963515815.1). Classification (GTDB taxonomy): domain Bacteria; phylum Bacteroidota; class Bacteroidia; order Bacteroidales; family Bacteroidaceae; genus Prevotella. The sequence goes on along the minus strand of CAUQAO010000063.1, from coordinate 5,392 downwards.
GAGCAAATCCAGCTCCACCGCCATCAGTACAATCCCAACCTTCATCACTTAGAGCAATAGGATAATTACTCCAAAAGAAGTAACGCAAGCCTTTTTTCGGCAAATAATCGTAACATGTACTGAAATATGCCTTTGTCAGCTCCTCATCTTGAAACACTTGATCAAGTGTCAGACGCCCATCAGGAGCTACATTTAATACATCATTGCATGAACTAAACCCAAGCAACGATACCATTATATATAAAATAACCTTTTTCATATTGCTGTTCTATGTCCATTAAAATGTAATATTCAACCCAATATTGTATGTACGCATAGTGGGATAGGCTAAGGCGTTGCTTTGTTCCGGGTCGAAACTTTTAGTCTTCAAGTGTGTCCAAGTGTGCAAATTGTCACCGCTAATGTACACACGCATATTCGATGCGCCGACCATCTTACATATTTTCTGATCGAAAGCATAACCAATCTCAATATTCTTCAAACGCAAGAAAGATGCATCCATAATAAAATAGTCATTTGCTTGCAGGCTCGGACCTCCACTGCTCGATAATCTCGGATAGCTAATCTCTTCATGATTCTCATACCGTTCCTTGGTCCAACGCTTCGTATGCATTTGGAAAAAGTTACCTGCACTTTCGTAAGCACCCGAGCCGCCATAATGTTTGCTGTATTTGCCTACACCTTGTAACATTACAGACATATCGAACCCTTTCCAATTAGCTGTCAATGTAAGGCCGTAATTGATACGAGGCAACAACGACGAGTAGCCAATCGGAGCCATATCCCGATCGTTGATAACACCATCGTTGTTTAAGTCTTGATAAATAAAATCGCCAGGTTCGGGCGTCCCTACACCCTCATAGCGCAATCCGCTCTTTGCTATACTTTCCTTACTGTAAAAGTATCCTGATCCGTCTCGACCTCTATCAAGATCTGTACTTCGGTCTATCAGATATCCCCAAGTTTGTCCCAACGAGTATCCCGTTGTACGTGTACGATAAGCATACTCTTCACTAAGCATCGGCTCGTCGAATTCTAAGACCGTATTTTTCGAATAACTGAAATTGAAATTGGCACCGACAGACAGTTTGTTTCTGAACTGTTTCTGGAATCCCAGCACCATTTCGAAACCCTGATTCTTCACTTCGCCATCATTGATCAATGGCAATGCCGACTTCGGTACCCCCTGAATCATCGGTATCGTATTGGGAACTATCAGAATATTTTTACGTCTCTCAACGAAATAATCGAACGAAAAGTTTACCATGTTATACAGAGAGAGGTCAATACCGTAATTCTGTTTAACGGCAGTTTCCCAGGTAATATTTCTATTTCCCACGTACTTCTCATCTATTTTATAACCTTCTCCATAGCCCGATCCCATCGAAGAGTATCCCAAACTGGGCGACAGCCAGTGGTCTCCTTTCGAATTTGTCTGAACCGTGTAGCGTGAAATATTATCGAGATACAAGAAACGAGTCGATCCAAAAGCGTCGTTTCCTACTTTTCCGAACGATGTTCGGAGCTTTAAATTGGTCAAAACATTATTTCCTTCCAAGAACTTTTCGTTAGTCAAGACCCACCCTAATGAGAATGCCGGAAAGAAACCGAAACGCTTATCGGGCGAGAACTGCTCCGAACCATTATAACCAACATTCATTTCTGCAAAGTAGCGGCGATCATAGTCGTACGTAACACGACCTGCAATACCAATAACGTTATACGGCAGCAGCAAATCTCCACTCGACGCACTCGACTCTTTGATGTCTCTTTGCGCCAAGAACATGCCCGTTACGTTATGTACTTTACCGAATGTACGATCGTAATTCAATTGTGCCTGCAGATTCATTACCCACCACGAATAAGAGCCTTTGCTCAGACTGATGGGACCATCTTCGTCTTCAAGACTCGGATGGCGATTGATAAACCGATGTTCGCCATTGGCTAGTGTTTGATAAGTATACCAAGTATACGAGCGGTTTGCGAGTGTTTGCCCAACACCTCGCGAGTCGAAAGATACCTGTCCTTTCATCGAAAGGCCTTTTGTCAAAAAATCTAAGTCTACCTGTACGCCTCCTGTGATAATTATCCCCGAACGCGTTTCCAAACGGTAGCCAGACCTGTTGATTACGGGGTAAGCACTGATAGCGCCGTTAGCCGGATCTTCTACGGCTAATCCGGGTTTAATCGGAAATACACGTATGGCGTCGGTGGCTACGGCTCCTTCGGGTGTGAGATAGATGGAGGTCGGACGAGAATTCAACGCTATAGTAAATGCATACGGCATACTGGCCGACGTTCCGTTGACACGCTCTAAGTAAGACGATGCATTAAGATTTATCTTGATGCGCTTATTTACCGAATAGTCGATATTAGAACGGAAGTTGTAACGATCTAAAGTCGACTGTGCATTATATCCTAAGAACGATTTCGGCTCTACTTTGAACATACCTCCCTGATGAAGATAGGCTGCACTGACAAAGTATTGTAGCTTATCAGAGCCACCCGAAACATTCAGATTGGCTTTGGTCATCGGTGCATAATCTCTGAAAAGGATCTTTTGCCAGTTGTTATTCGGGAAAAAATCGGGATCTGTGGGTGTGCCACTTTTCCAAGAATCGTATTTAGCGATATCTTCTGCTGAGAATTCCGGCGCATTACCATCATTGACCAACGCTTCGTTACGCAGCCGAACCCACTCCCATGAATCAAGTCTTTCGGGCGTGAAAGCAAAGTTCTGCATACTGAATCCTAAGCTGGCACTTATCTGTGCGGTACCTTTATTACCTCTTCGCGTAGTGATCATGATCACACCATTGGCACCACGTACACCGAATACAGCTGTCGCCGATGCATCTTTCAAGATTGACACGCTGGCTATTTCGTTTGGATCTATCGAGCTCATGCTCTCTACCGTTACGCCGTCGACCATGATAAGCGGGCTAGTACCATTCGTCGTTGCGGCTCCTCGAAGAAACAGCCGCACATCATCGCGACCGGGTTCGCCCGAAGTCTGGATGGTGGTAAGGCCGGGCAGCTTGCCCGATAATGCCGAGCCGAGGTTTGGAGCTGAAGACTTGATGATTTCGTCTCTGCTCACTGAGGCTACAGAACCGATAAGCGAGACCTTCTTTTGTGTACCGTAAGCCACGACAACAACCTCGTTCAGGTCTTCAACATCGGCTTTCAACACAACGCGCAACGAACGCTCGGCCCGTACTTCGGTTTTTTGGTAGCCTATGTAGTTAATCTCTAAAACGGCTCGCGACGATACCGTGATGGTAAACTTACCGTCCGTGTCGGTTACAACCTTATTGGCTTCTACGCCTTTTTCGTTGACAGTAGCACCTATAAGGCTCTCGCCCGACTCGTCGACAACAACTCCAGACACTTCTATTCGCGATTGTTGCTGCATCCAACTGTTTGTCTTTGTTTCTGCTGCCGGCGCCTCTGCGATAGGAACAGAGACTCCTAAAAATGCCAGTAGGCATATCTTGTGCAGCCAATTATCTTTTCTCATAAATACGGATAATTTAAATTAGTTTTCCAATGTCATATTAACAGCGCTACGTTAGTTGAACGAACCCGTCATGACATTTTTTTCATAACCTTCGTACTTGTACATTTCTACACGCACGCCCTGGTCTTTTGCCGTATTGCAGGCGTTGACGCCGTTTATCCATGGCGAGTTCATCCACCAGTCTTCTACCAGCAACTTGCGCGCAACAGCGGTAGAATTGGTAAACGAGAATACGGCCTTAGTGGCATCGACGTTGCCGCCGACATAAGCCAATATAGAATAATCGCCGGCCAGATTACGCAAGTCGAGATAGGTAAGCGGACAGCCAGAGGCATTGAAATACGCCAAACCTTTACTCCTGCTTACGTCAATATACGTTAAAGCAGGATTTCCGCTTACGTCGATCCAACTGATCATATACTGGTCGCCGGAAACAAATTTGGTTAATCCGGCATTTTTCAAACTAATGCTCTCGATACCTTTTTCGTCGACCGGACCAGCCGTATAAGCAGTACTGATGGCATACTTGCTCAGAGTAAAATCGCCAAGATCATTGCCATCTAAAACCAGATGTTTGTAGCCGCAGAAATACTGCAAGCCTTCGAGATTTTTGATGTTGCGGTTGCTCAGGTCGAGTGTTTGATGATTTTTGAAGTAGTCGCTGTTTAGCGCTTTTACCGTGAGCACCTTATCGCCCTCAAAGACATCAGGCACTAGCGCTTTCAACGCACTGCGCAGGTTGGCATCTGGAATTTCTGCCGCACGCGTCATGGTTTTTTGGTAGTTTCCGTTACTATAGTAGGGCTTCCCTTCGCCGTTGGGGTAATTGTGAACCCAATCGTAGCCCTCGACAATTACACCTTTTTCAATCGCATCTACGATAGGACCAAAAGCGTAGTAGTACGAATCCATCCACCATGATTCCATCTTCAAGCGGCGCTCTTTGGTCTGATCATCAGAGAAACTGAACCGATAATCATTACCGTTATAATTCAGAATACCGCCCCATATACTGTGAAAATTGCGCACATCTAAATAAATCAGGTTGCATTTCTGCGCTGAAAACTGTTCCATAGCATAACTATAATACAGATCTACGCTATCCAACTGCGCACAACCATCTATGTTTATTGTACTCAGCGTAGTGTTAGGACGATCGACCGTACCTGGTTTAAGCGAAGTAAGGCCTGTATTCTGTGCCGTCAGCGCCGTCAGCCGATACAGTGTTTCGGCAGGTATGGCTGTAAAGCTGTTGTTGCTGCACACCAACTGGGTTATGCCCTGAAAGTACTGCAGCCCTTCTAACGAACCAATGTTTTTGCCACTGATATCCAGCAAACCATCGGGAAAGCTGACACGTTTGGCACTCGAGAGAATTTTTTCTTCTCTAAAGATATTCGGAAACATACCCGACAGCGCTTTTCGCAGGTTTTCGTCGGGCATCGTTCCGGCCACACTGCTCAGCACGCCGAGTGCCTTCAGGCGGTTGCCGCGTACAAGCGTCAGTCCGTAAGAGTCGCTAACGGCCGTCGAAGGATAGAACACTACGATATGATCGGCCGTCACATCTCGCGTTTCAAGATAGATAGGCTCTTCCGCTCCGCCGCTTACAGCCGAGAGAGCCAGCACGTCGTCTTTCTGAAAGCCGTGCCCCTGAATAGTAATTTCGGTACCGAGCGAACTCTCGGACAGATCGGGCAGCACCACGTCTGTAATACCCAAATCATTGCTTACCTTCTCGTCTTCACATCCGGTGACGGCAAAAAGGACCAGCATGAACAATAAAGTTAAACCATAGTTCTTCATTTTACCTCTGTTTAAATTATAGATATATTTTTGTCGGCCGTGGCCGAAACGCTGTTTTCATCGTTT
>CAUQAO010000062.1:0-12997 GCA_963515815.1 uncultured Prevotella sp. | reverse complement strand
GGTATCCATTGTCGACTCGAGAATGTCGGAATAGATATTGGTAGTTTCTCGCGCCTGTGTCATCTCAATGTTGACGTCTTCTATAAGGTCGGCATCTAACTCGTCGACCGGTAATTTAAACTTCAACTTGGCCAACAGGTTCTCGTTTCCGCGAATTGAGGTAATGAAATACGTGAGCGAATCCTGCAGTCTGCTAAGTCCTATTAAGCTCTCGTTGTTCACTTCATGATCAAGATTATGCTTTGCTTTCTCAATCAATGTGCTGATTTGTTTTAATCGTTTCAGGTACCAAACAGCACTGGAAAGAAATAATCTGAAAATCAAGTCGACATAATCGGTGAAACCGACATCGCGTTTTTGCTGATAGCTGACAAAGTCTATCATCATGTTGGTTTCGTAATAGCAAACCGTGATGGTAACGTCTCTTTTATGGATAATGCCCAACGGAACGGTGGTATAGGGTGTTCTTGAGCGAATTTCTTTCACGTAAGGAATACGAAGAATGATGAGCATCCAGCCATCATCGTACTCATAACGGGCGCGCTCATCGGTATCGCTTACGTCTTGTAAAAAATAATCGGGGATATGGAAACGGTCTTCCAGTTCTTGTTGATCCTCTTCTGTCGGGCAAGTCACTTGAACCCAACAGTTGGGTTGCCATTCTTGAATGGTCGTTAGACTTTCACTTATATTCCAGTATGTTCTCATCGTTACTAATCTCCATTATTTATAAAGGTGAAGATTAGCCTCGTGCGAGAGTCTACTCCTCTACCTATCTGTTCTCATTTTCCGAATGATAGTCGTCCATAAGTTACTTTAGAGATATTTGTTTTCGGCTACAAAAATAGATAAAAAAAAACATTGCACCAAGCAAAATATATGATATTTTACTCGGTGCAATCGTTCATACGCGCTATATGAGATTATCGAGCGGGAATCTCTTCCAGGGTTTGTTTAAGTAGGTTCCAGAATGGTTCTACCGTTGTGATCAGACAGCGTTCTGTCGTTGTGTGCGGACTGCGGATGGTCGGTCCGAGGGACACTACATCGAGATGGGGGTACTTACCTAAGATGATAGAACACTCCAACCCGGCATGGTCTACTTGCACGATACCTTCTTCGCCGTTCTGTTCTTTGTACACCTTCAATAGCAACTGCAGGATTTCGCTGTCGGGATTCGGATCCCAACCGCCGTAACTGCCGCTGAAAGTTACTTTCATACCAGCCATATTGAAACAGCTTTGAAGCATTTCTGCAACATATATTTTCATCTCTTCGCTTGACGAACGTGCCAAAATCTTGATCGTAGCCTTTCCGTTTTCTATATCGATAATGGCCAGGTTAGACGATGTTTCAACAACGGAAGGAATAGCCGGAATCATACGAATCACGCCGTCGTGGCAAGCATAGATTGCGGCTACCAGATTATCTTGTATTGCGCGCGGAACCTGCGTCTTCGGTGTTGCGACCTTTTCGGCAAAGAATTCGATACCGCTTTCTATCAATTTATATTCCTCTACGAATTCTTCGCGCCAATCGGCAACGAGTTCTTCAAGAACTGCGAGATTCTCTTCGGGTAAAGTCAATACCACTTCGGCTTTAAAGGGGATAGCGTTACGCATGTTGCCGCCATGCCATGTTGCTAATCTGGCATCCGTTTCTTGTATTGCTGCATGCACGAAACGAACCATCAGTTTATTGGCATTGGCGCGCCCTTCGTGTATTTCCAGTCCCGAGTGGCCTCCTCGCAGACCTTTCAGCGTAACTTTCACTGCGATATCCGCAGCATCCGTTTCAACTTCTTTATAATCCAGTTCGGCCGTTACGTCGATACCGCCGGCACTGCCGATAACAAACTTGCCCCAGGTTTCTGAGTCCAGATTCATCAATACGTCGGCCTTGAGTTCGCCAGCGGGCAGATCGTTGGCCCCATACATTCCTGTCTCCTCATCTGCCGTAATCAATCCTTCTACAGGACCGTGTTTCAGGTCGGTCGATTCCATGATGGCCATGATGGCTGCAACGCCCATTCCGTTATCCGAACCTAAGGTCGTGCCTTTGGCTTTTACCCATTCGCCGTCGATCCACGTTTCGATCGGATCTGTTTCAAAGTTGTGGTTGCTCTCGGGAGTTTTCTGCGGAACCATATCCATGTGTGCTTGCAGCAGGATGGTTTTACGATTCTCCATTCCAGGTGTAGCCGGTTTGCGCATCACGATGTTGTTGCCGGCATCGATGTATGCCTCTATACCTGCTTTTTTGGCAAAATCGAGAAGAAACTGTTGTACGTTCTCCAGATGTCCTGACGGACGGGGAATCTGCGTGAGTGCGTCGAAATTACGCCAAACGCACTCGGGTTTTAAATTTTTTATTTCGCTCATAGTTATTGGTTTTATGGAGCTGCATGACGAGCAACATCATTTTGCTCCGAGTTTAAAATCATCAAGAAAGAATGTTCATGGCCGCTTTTCGTTTATTTTAACGTGCCCGGCACGACGCGCCTCAACTTCTTAGGCGTCATCGACAGGGCCATCCATGCATAGACACCCAGCGCGGCCACGAGTAACGTCTGTATAGAGTGCACGATCAGCACGAAATAAAGTGCGTCGGCATCGGCAACGCCGAAGAGCATCAGCATTGTTTTTACGGCGAAATGCCACGGACCGGCACCGTTGGGCGTAGGAACAACTACTGCGACTGAACCCACGATAAACGTTACCAAAGCACAAGTCAGACCTAAATGGGCCGTTGCTTCGAAACAAAAGAAGGTGAGATAATAGTGCAGAAAATAGCTGATCCATATCGCCAGTGTAAAGACTGCGAACAAAGGAATATTGGCCACGCGTTTGAGCGAGAGGATGCCTTGTCCCAGTTCGCGCAGCGTTATTTTTACTTTGTTGTACAAAGCCAGTCGCTTGACCAGAATATAGCCTAGCACGAGTACTGCTACTCCGCATATCGTTGTTACGACATAGCCCGCAGAGGAGAATCGGCTGAACACCGACTCGACGCTCGTACCTGTTTTAAGAAAAAAGATATCGAAAATGCGTATCTGGGCCATCAGCGTAAAGGCAGTGATCAGCAGAACCAGCATCGAATCGATTATCCGCTCCGTCACGACTGTTCCTAACGCTTTCGGGAACGACACCTGGTCGTACCGTTTCAATACGCCACAGCGCGCAAACTCGCCCACGCGCGGAATCAGCAAACTGATGGCATAAGACAGAAAGATGGAATGAATGCGCACGGATGTTCGCGAGCTTTCGCCCATCGGTTCGAGCGTCTGCCGCCAACGCCAACCGCGAAACATTTGCGCCAAAATGCCGAAAGGAAAAGAAAGAAGCATCCACGTCCAGTTCATTTCTCCTGTCAGTACATGTTTGATGCGTTGAAAATCGAAATCGCGATACATCCAATAAAGAATAACGCTACCCAACAGTAGCGATAACAGTACCTTGAACGTATTATTTTTTATGTGCTTCATCAAAAACTTTATATGGCTGTCTTCACCTGCAAAAATACGGCAATTTGGCTGGATCACCAAAAAACAGGAATCCATTTTCCGGTTCCTTTCGTTGATATGCGTCAACAAAGAGGGGTGAAAGCGAGCATAAACTGCAAAAATGTTTCCGGGCACAAAACTTCTGTTATACCTTTGCATCGACAAACAAAGGATAACAAATTAAAGAAAGGTAAAAAATGATGTTAACAGGTATGATTTTAGCGGTTGTTGCCATTACAGTTGCACACGCTATCAATTTAGGGAGCAAGATTAACTTGAACAGCAAGTAAATATCTTGCCTCTCTCTCTGAAAGAGAAAAGGTTTTTTTGAAAGTGATTAAATAAAGTTGAGGAGTTGCGTCGCGAGAGCGGCGCAGCTTTTTTTGTCTGCAAATAGTCGCCGCACGCCCGCGCATCGAATTTCCTCGCGCAAAATCGTTCCCGCACGCCCGCCGAGCGAATTTCCGATTGGAAAATGGGCCGCGCAGTCCCGCGCATCGAATTTATTTTTTTTATTACTGTCTGGCAGACATTTTCTTCCGCCCAAAAAATAAGAGGGTGTATCCTGAAAATGAATGACGGTATACCCTCTATTGTTTCCTGTTGAAGCAGCGGTGGATTATATCAAGATTTGCGCCGCGAAAGCAGATCGACCATCCGTTTTGCAGCGTTTTCGGGGGCTACGGCATCGCCCAACCGCTGTTTCACCTCGAAGTAGTCGGCAAGCATTCGTTCTCTGTGCGTTCCTCCCGGCAAAATCTTCTGCAAGGCTTCGACCATATTGGCCGTCGTAAACCGGTCGGCCAGCAACTCGGGAACAACTTCACGATCGGCAATCAGATTGACCAGAGAGATGTATTTTACGCGGATAATATGATCGAAAGCGAAACGAATGATCCGTGGAAGGGGTGTTTTGTAACATACTGCCTGGGGTACGTTGAATAGGGCCGTCTCTAACGTTGCCGTGCCGCTCGTGACGAGGGCTGCCGAAGCGTGGGTCAGCAACGCGTAGGTGTTGTTCTCGATCAGACGTACCGGGGTGCCTGAGATGAAGCGGCGGTAGTAAGTCGGGGCGACCGCCGGGGCGCCGGCCAGTACGGCCTGATAGTGGGGAAAGTGTTCGACGGCGCGGATCATGGCCGGCAGATTGTCTTTGATCTCTTGCAGCCGGCTGCCGGCCAGTAGGGCGATGATGGGGTGATGGGGTTGCAGGTCGTTGGCGAGGCAGAAGTGTTCGGAGCGCTCGGTGTAGGATTGTTTGAAACGGGCTACCTCGTCGACCGTAGGATTGCCTACGTAATGAATGCTGAAGCGGTGTTTTTGTTCGTAGAAAGGTACCTCGAAGGGTAGAATGGAAAAGATTTCGGCTACATCGCGCTTGATGCGCTTGATGCGGTATTCTTTCCAGGCCCATATCTTGGGCGAGATGTAGTAGTAAGCGGGTATCGTTGTTTTACTTTTCAGGTATCGGGCGATGTTGAGATTGAAGCCGGGATAATCGACCAGTATCACGACGTCGGGCTGCCAACGGCGGATGTCGCTCTTGCACATCCGCATGTTCTTGAGGATGACGGGCAGGTGCAAAAGTACAGGGACGAAGCCCATGTAGGCCATTTCGCTGTAATGCTTGACACGCGTTCCGCCAACCGCAGCCATCAGATCGCCGCCGAAGAATCGGAACTCGGCTCGGCCATCCTGCTCTTTCAAAGCCTGCATCAGATGAGATGCGTGCAGGTCGCCGCTGGCTTCGCCTGCTATCAGATAGTATTTCATACCAGTTGCCAGCGGCGTAACTCGTCCATAAACTCGTAGGCCGTGACATCCATCTTGGTGGGTGTAATGGCTACGTAACCGCGATCGAGCGCCCATTGGTCGGAATCTTCGGCCTCGGGTTCGTCGTTGCGGAAATAGCCTACCACCCAGAAGTAATCGTAGTTGCGTGGATGATGTTCTTTGACGATCTCGTCGACCCAACGTCCGAAAGTCATTCGGCACACTTTTACACCCAGAAACGATTCGCGTGGCGGGAAGTTCACATTCAGGCAGATGCCCTTCGGCAGTCCGTCGTTCAGTACCCTGCGCACCAGCGCCTGTACATAGGGGCGGAGGGGTTCTAAGTTCGCATGCTCGTCGGTGTAACAACTCGAAAATGCGATCGACGGGATGTATTTCATGCAACCTTCCATCGCTACACCCATCGTTCCCGAATAGTGGTTGTTGACGGCCGAGTTGTCGCCATGATTGATTCCGCCGAGAACCATCGCGGGTTTGCGGTCGCGACAGAGCTGGTCCATCGCCAGCTTCACGCAGTCTACCGGCGTTCCGGTGCACGACCATACTTCGGCCGTCCCGATATTTTTTCTACGTTTCAGTCTGAGATATTCTACGGCCGAGAATGCACACGAATATCCGGAACGGGCCGCCTCGGGAGCGCAGACGATAACATCTGCCAAAGGCGAAATCATATCTACCAAAATACGAATGCCCGGCGAGTGGTATCCATCATCGTTCGAAACTAAAATCAGGGGTTTTTCTGTTTGCATATCCTTCGTTTTTTTATGGCCGAAAGCCGTATGATGGACTTTCTTAATGAAGAAAGAAAAACGCTTTGCTTTCGGGTAATACGTTCTTTATAATTTGCTTGCAAAAGTACGAAAAAAGCTTTAAAAGGCTCCTTTATTTGCACAAAATATGTAACTTTGCGTATCAATTATAATCCTTAAGAAAGATTTAGGAAAATGGGAAAAATCATTGCATTAGCGAATCAAAAAGGCGGTGTCGGCAAAACCACAACAACCATTAATCTGGGTGCCTCACTGGCCACCCTCGAAAAGTCGGTGTTGATCGTAGATGCCGATCCGCAATCGAACGCCTCGAGCGGCTTAGGGGTCGATGTTAAAGAGATAGACTGCTCGCTATACGAATGTATCATTAACCATGCGAATGTACGCGATGCCATTTATACGACAGATATCGACAGGCTCGACATTATTCCCAGCCATATCGACTTGGTAGGCGCGGAAATCGAAATGCTGAGTCTGGAGTCTCGCGAGAAGGTGATAAAAAAACTGCTCGATCCCATCAGAGACGAATACGACTATATACTGATCGATTGCAGTCCGTCGTTAGGGCTGATCACCGTAAACGCGCTGACGGCCGCCGACTCTGTTATCATTCCCGTGCAATGCGAATATTTTGCGCTCGAAGGGATCAGCAAGCTACTCAACACCATCAAAATCATCAAAAGTAAACTGAATCCGAAATTGGAGATAGAAGGATTCTTGCTGACGATGTACGATAGCCGCCTGCGATTGGCCAACCAAATATACGACGAGGTGAAGCGCCATTTCCAGGAACTTGTTTTCAAAACCGTTATTCAGCGCAATGTAAAACTGAGCGAGAGCCCCAGTCACGGTTTGCCCGTCATCCTTTATGATGCCGAATCCTCGGGCGCCAAAAACCATCTGGCTCTGGCAAAAGAAATCGTTAACAGAAATAATAAATAAACCATCAATAGCAATCAGGATACAATTCCATCCCCTGAAATATTAGCACATGGCAGTACGAAAGAAATACAATCAGTCAGGAAAAGGATTTGCCTTAGGGCGAGGACTCGACGCGCTGATTTCTACAGACGAAATACGAACACAGGGCAGCTCTACGATTAACGAAGTGCCCATCGAACAGATTGCAGCCAACCCCAATCAGCCGCGACGCGAATTCGATGCAGAAGCTTTGCAGGAATTGGCATCGAGTATCCGCGAAATAGGTATAGTTCAGCCCATCACTCTACGCCAGATAGCCGAGAATAAGTATCAGATTATAGCCGGCGAACGCCGCTGGAGAGCTTCGCAAATAATCGGCTTAAAAGCCATACCTGCATATATCCGTACCATAGATGACGAAACAGTGATGGAAATGGCACTCGTCGAAAATATTCAACGAGAAGATTTAAATGCCATAGAAATCGCCCTCGCCTATGAGCAACTGATAGAAAAAAGTGGCATGACACAAGAAAAAATGTCGAAACATGTAGGGAAAAGCCGTACTTCGATAACCAATTACTTGCGACTGCTGAAGCTTCCTGCACAAGTTCAGATGGCTTTGCAAAAGAAAGAAATCGATATGGGGCATGCCAGAGCTTTATTGGCCATTGACAGCCCATCGCTGCAAATCAAGTTGTTCAGAGAGGTACAGAAACATGGTTATACGGTTCGTAAGGTCGAAGAATTGGCCCAGCAACTGAAAAATGGCGAAGAAATACAAATAGCCCACAAACATATTACGGCAAAGAATAACAGGTCGGAAGAGTTTGATCTTCTGAAACAGCGCTTGTCAGATTTTTTCAATGCGAAGGTACAGCTGACCTGTTCTGACAAAGGCAAAGGAAGAATCAGCATACCTTTTGCCAATGAAGAAGAATTAGAGCATATTATCAATATCTTCGATAAACTGAAAAGCTAATCGACCGCTGTGAAGGCTATCAATCCTAACATACCTCATTTCGTACATATCAGCCTCATCGGGGTTGTCTTGCTATATGCTATACCCGGAAAGAATCATGCACAGACCACCGACAGCATACAGAACGGAATACCGGCTACTACTATTGATATACCCGAAAGCCAAGTGCTACCTGCCGAAAAAGTATTGACACCTACGGATAGTTTGCTGATTGCCAAAAGTAATCGAACCCTCAAGGTTGCTAAACGCGATTGGAATACTTGGCATCCGAATGCAAAACGAGCATTATGGCTATCGATCGTGTTGCCCGGAGCAGGACAAATATATAATCGTAAATATTGGAAACTCCCAATAGTATATGGAGGGGTTGTAGGCTGTGCATATGCTATACAATGGAACAATCAAATGTATCACGACTATTCGCAAGCCTATATGGATTTAGTCGATAATGACCCGCAGTCGCATAGCTATGATCAGTTTCTACATTTGGGCAATAAAATAGATGATTCGAACAAAGCACGATTCGAAGAGTTGTTCAGAAAGCGGAAAGATCGTTATCGTCGTTGGCGCGATTTGAGTTTTTTTACGCTTATAGGTGTATATGCTCTGTCTGTCATAGATGCTTATGTAGATGCTTCTTTGTCAGAGTTTGACATCTCGAACGATTTAAGCCTGCGTGTCGAACCGACGATTTTCAATAATCATTCTCAAAGAAATCCCATTAAATCGGGTGCACTTGGGATTCAGTGCAGCCTGAGATTCTGACAACACTCATTTTGAATTTAATAGATTAAGAAATCGATAATGAAGAGAATTTATTTTTTCATGACCACTATGCTTATTGCATTCTCATCGTTTGTACAGGCACAGACTGTCGATGATGATACAGAAATCATAGTGACAAACAACAAAGGAGAAAACGAAACAATCGACTTGCCAGAGGCAATGATATCTGAAGTAGATAGCTTGCTTCACCTTTACAATACGAAAACGTATCTTAAGCCCGATACAGGCTGCAATATGCCCGATTTCAATCCGGTATACCAGCCTGAGGAATATAAAGATCGTCTTCGCCGACTTCCTACCGTTATGGAGATGCCTTATAACGACGTAGTTCAAAAGTTTATTGATCGATATAGCGGTAAACTTCGAAAATCGGTTGGCATCATGCTGGGAACAGCCAATTTTTATATGCCGATCTTCGAACAAGCATTAGAAACATACGGTTTACCCCTCGAATTGAAATATCTTCCGGTTATCGAATCGGGGCTTAACCCGAAAGCAGTTTCACGCGTAGGCGCTACGGGATTGTGGCAGTTTATGCTGGCTACGGGCAAGAATTACGGTCTTGAAGTCAATTCCTTACTCGATGAGCGACGTGATCCCATCAAGTCTTCGTATGCCGCCGCCAACTATCTGAGCGACCTTTATCGTATCTTTGGCGACTGGAGTCTGGTCATTGCTGCCTATAATTGCGGTCCGGATAAGGTTAATCAGGCCATACATCGCGCCAACGGCAGTAAGGATTATTGGAAAATATATCCATATCTGCCCCGTGAAACTCGTGGTTATGTGCCGGCATTTATTGCTGCCAACTACATTATGAATTACTATTGCGATCATAATATCTGCCCTATGGTTGCCGAACTGCCGCTTAAAACAGATACGATCTTAGTCAATCGAGATATTCACTTCGAGCAGATCGCTCATGTATTGAATACAGAGATAGAATTAATCAGATCGCTTAATCCGCAATATCGCCGCGATATTATTATCGGAAACACGCAACCCTCGCCGCTCAGATTGCCTGTAGCGTTACTCAATTCGTTCATCGATCACGAAGATTCCATCTATGCCTATAACGCCGACGAATTATTGACTAAGCGTTCAGAGGTAGAAGTAAGTGCCGATGTGTCGGCCTATTCAACTGACAAAAACTATTCTTCCTACTCACGAAACAGTTATGGAAAGGGGAGGGGGAAGAATTCTATTTATAAAAAGTCAAGTAAACGAAGTAAACGCAGCCGATCTTCCGGTAAGAGTGTAACTATTCGCGTCGGTGATACTTTGTCTGAAATAGCGGCCCGCAATAATACTACCGTCAAGCAATTGAAGCGCCTAAACGGAATTAAAGGCAATACGATTCGTGAGGGAAAGAAATTGAAAGTTAGATAAGACTTGCTGGGATATGGGTAAAAAGCATATGGATAGTCAAGAAATCAAAGATAGAGAGAAGGAAGAATTCGAGGACAAGACGGTTCAAGGTGCCTTCCAACATCTATTGGACACCTACCTGGCATCGCGCCACAGAAAAAAGGTCGACATCATTACAAAGGCTTTCCACTTTGCCCGTCAGGCCCATAAAGGTGTCCGAAGGCTATCCGGCGAACCTTATATTTTGCATCCCATTGCTGTTGCCCAGATTGCTTGCGAAGAAATGGGGTTAGGCTCTACCAGCATTTGTTCGGCCCTTTTACATGATGTTGTAGAGGATACCGATTATACGGTCGAAGACATTGAGAATATTTTCGGCCCCAAAATAGCCCAAATAGTAGATGGGCTGACCAAAATAAGTGGTGGAATCTTCGGCGATAAGGCCTCAGCACAAGCCGAGAATTTTAAGAAATTGTTGCTCACGATGAGCGACGATATCCGTGTTATCCTCATCAAGATTTGCGATCGGTTGCATAATATGCGTACCTTAGATTCGCAGCCTGCCAACAAGCAATATAAGATAGCCGGCGAAACCTTATATATATATGCCCCGCTGGCCAACCGTTTAGGACTCAATAAAATCAAAACCGAGCTTGAGAATCTGAGCTTCCGATTCGAACATCCCGAAGAATACCAAAAAATCACCACTAAGCTTTCATTCACCAAAGAGCAGCGCGACAAACTCTTCGAACAGTTTACGGCGCCTATCAGGCAGACACTCGACACCATGGGAATCGACTACGAGATCAAGGCAAGAGTAAAAAGTCCATATTCGATATGGAATAAGATGCAAACCAAGCATGTTACTTTCGACGAGATCTATGATATTCTGGCTGTACGAATCATTTTCACTCCCAAAGTCAGGGCTGACGAGATAAACGAGTGTTTCAACATATACGTTGCCATCAGCCGAATCTACAAATCGCATCCCGATCGGTTGCGCGACTGGCTAAGCCACCCCAAGGCCAACGGATATCAGGCGCTTCACGTTACTTTAATGAGCAAACAAGGCCGTTGGATAGAAGTACAAATACGCAGCGACCGTATGAACGAGATCGCCGAACAAGGTTTTGCCGCACATTGGAAATACAAAGAAACCGGAGAATATACCGAAGACGAGGGCGAACTGAACGACTGGCTGAGTACCATCAAAGAAATTTTAGACGATCCGCAGCCCGATGCCATGGACTTTCTCGATGCCATTAAACTGAATCTCTTCGCATCTGAAATTTTTGTCTTCACACCTAAAGGAGAAATAAAAACCATGCCTGCCGGTTGTACGGCGCTCGATTTCGCTTTTCAGATACACACCCTTCTCGGCAGTCATTGCATCGGAGCAAAGGTCAACCACAAGTTAGTACCCCTAAGCCATAAACTGCAAAGTGGTGACCAGGTAGAGATATTGACCAGCAAATCGCAACACGTACAACCCGCATGGCTCAACTTTGCTACAACAGCCAAGGCCAAAGCAAAAATACAAGCCATACTCAGACGCGATAACAGAGAGATACAAAAACAGGGCGAAGATTTGCTTCGCGCATGGCTTTCGCACAATGACATGGAGCTTACTACATCGGTTCTTGACAAACTCTGCGAGTTTCATAATCTGCAAAAGCACGAAAACCTCTTCCTCTGTTTGGGAAACAAGTCGATTGTTCTTACAGACAGAGATCTCAACGAACTGCTCAATAAGAAAAAGAAAAACAACAAGACAGGAAAGTGGCGCAAGTACGTTCCCTTCTTTGAATACGAAGAGAAAAAAGAAGAACAGCCCCAACCCTTTACCGTCGATGCGACATTCAACAGAAAAAAACCGATCATCATCGACGATGCCAACATCGACACCTTCATCTTCCCCTCATGCTGCCACCCCATTCCCGGCGACGACATATTGGGTTATATCGACAACCGCAATCGCATAGAAATACACAAAAGAAATTGCCCCATCGCCAGCAAACTCAAGTCGAGCTACGGCAACCGCATCTTAGACGCGAAGTGGGACATGCACAACATCCGACTCTTCGATGCAACCATCGAGATACGGGGCATCGACAGAAAACGATTGCTGCACGACGTCGTCGACATCATATCAGACGAGATGAACATCAACATGCGGAAGATCACCGTTTCGAGCAACGACGAAATCTTTACCGGTAGCATCGAGATACGTGTGCACGACCGGCAAGAGGTCAGAAACATCATCAACAGCCTGAAGAAAGTCAAAGGCCTGCAGGAAATCCAACAGATCATATAAGAGCCACTGCCGGTATAATACACGCCGAAAGCCTGAGAATAGACGCAAAAGCAAACTATTCTCAGGCTTTTTCTTTGCCGTACAGCAGAGCGCTATACGATATAGTCGAGCTGGCGGCGCAGCAGCTGCAACTCTTCGCGTACAGCAATCAGCTTACCCAGCACCTCTGCATTTATCTCAGCTCCCTTCCGGTTAGCGCTTAACATCTTACGGGCAGCAGCCAATCTGAATCCTCGCACCTTCACCAGATTATGAATCAAGCTTATTTTCTCGATATCCGCTTCGGTATATTGGCGCATCTTCGTTGTGCTGACTGTTTTCGGCTTCAACTGCGGAAATTCCGTCTCCCAGAACCGCAATGTACTCTCGGTAATTCCAAACCGATGAGCCACTTCTTTTATCGAATAGTAAAGTCTCTCGTTCTTGCCAATATCCATTGTTATTGTTCAAAACATTAAAGTCAATCACCTTGATTCTGGCTGCAAATATACGCTATTTTCTCGAAATATTTGCACGGTCCGGTTTTATTCCCTACCTTTGCCCCCGTGAGTAATAGCAACACT
>CAUQAO010000061.1:0-13175 GCA_963515815.1 uncultured Prevotella sp. | reverse complement strand
TGACCATCCAGCGCGTAAAATTCATTTTTTGTCTCAAATGGTGACCATCCGGCGCGTAAAATTCATTTTTTGTCCCAGATGGTGACCATCCAGCGCGTAAAATTCATTTTTTGTCTCAAATGGTGACCATCCGGCGCATAAAATCCATTTTTTGTCTCAAATGGTGACCATCCGGCGCATAAAATCCATTTTTGGCCTCAGATGGTGACCATCCGGTATGAAAAACGATTTTTACTGAACGCTAATAATAAAGTTTTAGAATTATAGAATAGGCGAAAGTGCCGAAAAACCTTTCGGCCGGCACAACCTGAAAATGCCGGAAATGCGTTCGATCTTTTTGCATTTCAAACGATAAATGGTACTTTTGCGCATCAATGATAGCGCAAGAAATGGACGAAACGCTGAAAGAACGAACAGCAAAAGGTTTATTCTGGGGAGGCATGAACAACGGCGTATTGCAATTGGTGGGCGTGGTGTTCGGTATTCTGTTGGGGCGCATGCTCGACAGGCACGATTTCGGTATGATGGCCCTTATCGGCATTTTTTCGCTGTTGGCAACGGCCATACAGGATAGTGGATTCAAGACGGCTCTGGCCAATATCAAGCAACCTACGATGGGCGATTACAATGCCGTGTTCTGGTTCAACATTCTTGTGGGCAGCGGGCTGTATGTTGTTCTGTTTTTGGCGGCGCCGCTCATCGCCCGCTTTTATCCCGAAGAAGATTCCGATGCGCTCGTCAGACTGTGCCGATATGCATTTTTAAGTATCATTATCGCCTCGCTCGGAACGGCGCAAAATGCTTTTCTTTTTAAAAATCTGATGGCTAAGCAGCAGGCCAAAGCCTCGATAATAGCTGTTATGATGTCGAGTTGCGTGGCTACGGCAATGGCTTTTTGCGGCATGGCCTACTGGTCGTTGGCCACACAGGGGTTGGTGTATGTGTCGGTTTACACGGCTATGGCGTGGTATTATTCGCCGTGGCGCCCGTCTTTTTCGTTCGATTTTTCGCCCATCCGCCGAATGTTCCGCTTTTCGTACAAGATTTTGGCCACGACCATTACAGTTCATATCAACAACAATATCCTGAATTTGCTGTTGGGTCACTACTTCGGTACCAACAACGCCGGTATTTACAACCAGGCTTATCAATGGAATTTTAAGAGTTTTACGCTCGTGCAGAATATGGTTGGGCAGGTGGCACAGCCAGTTCTGGTGACGCTGAACGATGAGAAAAGCCGACAGCTGAATGCGTTTCGGAAGCTGATGCGCTTTACTGCCTTCATCAGTTTTCCGTTAATGTTCGGCCTGGGGCTGGTGGCTAAAGAGTTTATCGTTATTACGATCAAAGCCAAATGGTTGCCCAGTGCCGAACTTTTGCAGTTGCTGTGTATCGGCGGCGCCTTCTTTCCGCTGATTGCGCTGATGTCGAACATGATTGTCAGCAAAGGAAAGTCGAACATTTATCTGGGTTGCACCGCTGCTCTGGGAGTACTTCAGATAGCTCTAATGCTGCTCATCTGGCCGTTGGGCATCCATACGATGGTCGCTGCTTATGTGGTTTTAAACATTGGCTGGATGTTTGTGTGGTATTATTTTGTTCGCCGGCTTACGGGCTATCGGTTACTTCTGCTGTTAAAAGACATTCTGCCGTTTGCGCTGGCCGCCGCGGGAACGATGTTCGTTACCTATCTTCTTACGCGGCAAATCACCAATCTGTATTTGCTTCTTGCCGTCCGCATGGTGTCGGCCGCTACGTTGTATTATATAACGATGCGGTTGGCGAGAGCCGAAATATTGAAAGAATGTATACAATTCATTGTATCGAGGTTCCGGAAAAAGTAAGTTGGCAGGATTTTGATATCGAAAGAATTATCCGTATATTTGTTATCGTAGTTATTTTTTGAGTAAGAAATAAAAAGCGTATGCAGGCAATTATATTAGCAGCCGGAATGGGACGCCGGTTGGGCAACTATACAAAAGAAAACACCAAATGCATGGTACCCGTCAACGGCGTGAAGCTGATAGACAGGATTCTCGGACAATTATCTTCGCTGGCGCTTTCGCGCGTTGTGATCGTTGTGGGCTATAAAAGTAAAGAACTGGTAGCGTATATCGGACGATGGTATGAAGGCCAATTGCCCATCGAATTCGTAGAGAATCCTGTTTACGACCGTACCAATAACATTTATTCTTTGTCGCTGGTGAAAGAACAGATGCAGCAAGACGACACGCTTCTGCTCGAGTCTGATTTGATTTTCTCAGATCGTCTGTTGCCGATGATCGTGGAGCATCCCGAACCGAACATCGCTCTTGTGGCCAAATACGAAACGTGGATGGACGGAACGATGGTGCGGCTCGACGCAGATCATAATATCGTTAGTTTCGTTCCGAAGAAAGCTTTCGATTATCGGGATGTAAGGCATTACTATAAAACGGTCAATATTTATAAGTTCAGCCGATCGTTTTCGCAGAATCAGTATGTGCCTTTTCTCGATGCTTATTGCAAGGCGCTTGGCAACAACGAATATTATGAACAGGTGCTGAGGGTACTGACGCTGTTAGACAAAACTAATCTCAAGGCACTCGATATCGGCCAAGAAAAATGGTATGAGATAGATGATGTGCAGGATCTGGATATAGCAGAGACGCTCTTTGCCGAAGACGATGAGATGATTCGCCGCTACAATTATCGTTACGGCGGGCACTGGCGATTCCCAAAGATGCTCGATTATTGTTATCTGGTGAATCCATACTTTCCCTGCGCGCAACTGAAAGAAGAATTGAAGGCCAACTTCGAAACACTACTTACCGAATATCCCTCGGGCATGTACGTCAATTCGCTGCTTGCCGGCAAATGTTTCGGTATTAAACAGCAGTATGTTGTCGTAGGCAACGGCGCCGCCGAGCTCATCAAGAGTTTGATGGAGCAATTGAAAGGGCGAATCGGAATCGTTTATCCTACGTTCGAGGAATATCCCCATCGGCTGCAGCAGGAGCAGATTGTAGCGTTCAGTCCCGACAACAACCGGCTGGCTTATACGGCCAACGACCTGATGGCGTTTTACGAAAATCGCGAAATAGACATGCTGTTGCTGATCAACCCTGACAATCCTTCGGGCAATTTCATTCCGAAATCAGAGGTCTTGCGGCTTGCAAAGTGGTGCGAAGCGCGCTCCATCCGATTGGTCGTAGACGAATCGTTCGTCGATTTCAGTGACGATTTTATTCATAATACGCTGCTCGATGACAAAGTGTTGAGGGAGCATCCTCAACTGATAGTCATGAAAAGCATATCGAAGTCGTACGGCGTTCCAGGTCTTCGGCTCGGCATTCTGGCCTCGTCAGACTGCGATCTCATTGCCCATATCAAACGAGATGTATCTATCTGGAACATCAATTCGTTTGCAGAGTTTTTCATGCAGATCTACAACAAATACCAAAGCGATTATATCGAAGCCTGTCGCCGTTTCATCGTCGAGCGTGACAGATTGTTCCGGAGTTTGCAAAGCATTTCTTTCTTACGTGTCATTCCGTCGCAAGCTAACTTTTTTTGTTGCGAAGTGGTCGGTCCATATACCTCTGCCAAATTGACCAAGATGCTGCTCGCCCGGTTTAATATTTTGATAAAAGACTGCGATACGAAAACAACACTCGAAAGGAAGAACTATATCCGGATATCTATTCGCAACCAAGCAGACAACGATTCGCTGATCAAGGCGCTGAAATCTTTAAATCATCTGTCGGACCAATGAAAATCTGTATTTGTGGAGGCGGAAATTTAGGGCATGTCGTTGCCGGTTACATCGCTTCGCAACAGCGATATGAGGTTGGGTTGCTGACACGCCATCCCGACCGGTGGAGCCACGTACTGCAAGTCGATACGCCATCGGGCCAAACGCTGCAAGGATGTCTGGCATGTATAACCGATCGTCCCGAGACCATCATCCCGCAGGCCGATATGATTTTGCTGTGCCTGCCCGGTTTTTCCATCGCCTCTGTTTTACAAACGATACGCCCCTACCTGCGCCGCCAAACAATAGTCGGAAGCATTGTTTCGAGCACCGGTTTCTTTTTCGAAGCATTCAATATTTTGCCGCTGTCTACGACTCTTTTCGGCTTTCAGCGGGTGCCTTTTATCGCGCGCACGGTCGAATATGGACAGCGCGCATCGCTGTTAGGCTCGAAGCCCCATTTGCAAATCGCAGTGGAAAGAGGAGACGAGCGAAAAGAAGAAATACGAATCACGGTGCAAGCGCTGTTCGATACACCTGTCAGCGTTTTGAAGAATCACTATGAGGTCAGCCTCACAAACAGCAACCCCCTGCTACATACCTCGCGACTGTATCAGCTCTGGAAAAACTGGCGTCCGGCAACCGTCTATCCCGACGTGCCCCGCTTTTACAGCGATTGGACCGAAGAGGCTGCTCGTTTATATATTACGATGGACCAAGAATTGCAGCTATTGCTCAGAAAGCTGAACGTTACACCGGGCGCTATTCCCACGGTGCTTGATTACTATGAGAGCAGCAATGCCGCCGACCTGGCACGAAAACTGCGCTCCATTGTCGCTTTCCAGGGAATTGCGGCACCGATGCGAGCTGTCGACGGAGGTTACGAACCCGACTTCGGCAGCCGCTATTTCACAGAAGATTTTCCTTACGGGTTAGGCATCGTGTGGCGATTGGCCCACGAGCAACAAGTCTGCGTTCCGACCATCGACAGGGTTTACTGTTGGGGAATGGAACAACTTCGATACCAACCGAACGACAAATGAATAAAACAACGATAGATCACGACGCGCTCAGACGGCGCTTCAATCCCGAAAGGTCATTGCTCCGCCGCCAGCAACTGCGCATGCTGCATATTCTCATCGAAATTGACCGCATCTGCAAGCGCCACGCCATCCCCTATTGGCTGAGCAGCGGAACGCTGATCGGAGCCGTGCGGCATGGCGGATTCATACCGTGGGACGACGATCTGGATATCGAGATGATGCGCCCCGACTATATCAAGCTGATGCGCATTCTGCCAAACGAACTCCCCGCCGACCTGGTATTGCAGACACATGAGACCGACCCTAATTACCTCTTCTTCTATGCCAAGATACGCGACCGGCGTTCTTACCTGGAAGAAAGCACAACGTACGATCGGATTTTCCGCGAGCGAGGCATTTTTATCGACATCTTCCCGCTCGAAAAGCAGCAGCTGTGCCTGCACCGCTTGTCCGAACTCACCTTCGGCCATGCCTATAAAATTTGGCGAACTTATCGCGGAAGCGACGCCGATTGTGCCCGGAAAGTACGACGCATCTACCGCTTCAACCGCTACCTGGTTTACCCTTTGCTCCGATGCCTCAACCGCCTTACCGGCGCAACAACCATTACCAGCGCGCTGGGCATACCCTACCACAACCCGCGGTACGCGCAGCACATCTTCCCCCTGACGGAAATTCTATTCGAAGGGCACCGGTTCCCCGCGCCCAAAGACAGCCATGCGCTACTGACGCACATCTACGGCGACTACATGGCGCTGCCCGACATCGAACACCTGCACCCGCATGCAGCCCAATTAAAGATCGACGATTAACGATTTACGAACACACATACAAAAGCATAATATGAAACAGCCAGCCAAAATCGATGTAGCCGTACTGATGTTGTTCTTCAATCGGCCCGAACTGTTCCGAAAGGTTTTCGAGGAAGTTAAACAAGCCCGCCCCTCGCGCCTCTTTCTTTACCAAGACGGTCCGCGCAACGAACAGGATATGCCTGCCATCATGGCCTGCCGCCGCATAGCCGAGCAGATCGATTGGGAGTGCGAGGTGCACCGCGCGTACCAAACCGAAAACCAAGGCTGCAACCCCTCGGCCTATCTTTCGCACAAATGGGCCTTCTCGATGGCCGACAAATGTATCGTTCTGGAAGACGACGTCGTGCCCTCGCAGTCGTTCTTCCCCTTTTGCAAAACACTGTTAGACCGCTACGAGCATGACACGAGAATATGGATGATTGCCGGGTTCAACACCGACGAAATAACCCCCAACACAGCTGCCGATTACTTCTTCACTTCCGTTTTTTCGATCTGGGGATGGGCTTCGTGGCGCCGAGTGATCGACACCTGGGATGCCCATTACGGCTTTCTGGACGATCGGCAGTGCATGTCGCAGCTGCAACAGCTCGTCGAACACCGAAAAATTTACCGGCAATTCCTGCCCATGTGCCGCGACCACCGCGATTCGGGCAAGCCCTTTTTCGAATCCATTTTCTGGGCCTCGATGCTGCTGAACAGCGCCCTGGCCATTATGCCCACCCGCAACCTTGTCAGCAACATCGGCGCAACCCAGAATTCGGCACACTACACGGCCGATCTTCAAACACTGCCCAAACGCCTGCGCCGAATGTTCACCATGCGCAGGTTCACCCTCGATTTTCCACTGAAGCACCCCGCGTACGTCATCGAAGACGTAGCCTATAAAGAACGCGTTTACAAGGCGTATGCCTGGGGGCATCCGTTGATCAAAATCGGCCGATCGTTCGAAGAACTGTTTCTGAATCTGCCACAGAGGCGATTCGGAAAAATTTGGCAATCGATCCTCAGACGAATCAGACTGATGCTCGGCAAAGAACGCCACCATTAGCGGCTCAACGGCTCGCCCATCAAACTAAAATCCAACCCAACACATCGTATAAGTCCGAAAAACCGGCGCGAAAGCGCTGTGCGGCACTCGGCGCAAGCTTTTTGCACAGCAAAAAGCGCTGTCTCGGCCCTGCAGGTTCGAAAAAACCGGCGCGAAAGCTGTATGCACATCCTTTTACATGCAAAAAACCGACTCGAAAGCGCTATACGGCACGCTGAAATGCCCGTCGAGTCACTGGATTTTAAGTAAAAAGTGTTTTGGCTTAAAATCCGGCGACTCGATTTTAAGTGAAAAGTGTTTTGACTTAAGATCCAGCGACTCGATTTTAAGTGAAGAGTGTTTTGGCTTAAAATCCGGCGACTCGATTTTAAGTAAAGAGTGTTTTGACTTAAAATCCTGCGACAAGATAGCACTTTCCGGGTTCGAGACACGGCTTTCGAGTCGCTTTTTTCCGACTTTCGACTCCGGGACACGGCTTTCGAGTCGCTTTTTTGCGATTTTCGACTCCGAGACACGGCTTTCGAGTCGCTTTTTTGCGACTTTCGACTCCGAGACACGGCTTTTTTCCGGCTAAATAGTCCCGACGCTACGAGCGACTGCGGTAGCAATGCAAAAAACAGAAATGAGGGTATGCCTGTTTCGACATACCCTCATGATGCATCAACTTTGGTCTCTCTTTTTGCTGCCGCCGGGCACATTATTGCTCGGCCAGTCTAAGGTATTCGCCCATCAATGCTGCCGTCAGCTTCTGCGCCTCGAATTTACGTACATACTCGCGGCAACGCGCTATTCGGGCCTCGCGGTCGTTATCTGTTTCGGCTGCCGTCAGCGCTGCGCGCATGCCCGCTACATCGTCCGGGTCGACATAAAAGCTGTCGGGGCCGCCGGCCTCTTCAAGGCAAGAGCCGGTACAAGCCACGACGGGCAGCCCGCTGTAGATGGCTTCGATAATCGGAATGCCGAAGCCCTCGTACCGCGACGGATATACAAAGGTGCGGGCCAGCTGATAAATGGCCGGTAAATCTGCAAACGAAACGTGATGCAACATCTGTACGCGGTCGGACAGTCCGTGCGCCTCTATATAGGCAGCCACCCGATCGGTGTAGGGAGTATGCCTGCCCACGATGACCAGCCGAAGATCGGTCGGCAGGCCCTCTAATGCCTTAACGGCGAGCAAAACATTCTTGCGCTCTTCGATACTGCCTACATTCAATATATAATGGTGGGGCAGCGCGTATTTTGCTCTCACCCTCTGCAAGTGTTCTTGCGCGACAGGTTGCTTGAAAGAGGCGTCGCAGTCTTGATAAATCACCGCAATCTTGTCGGGCGCTACGCGGCCGTATTCGATGATGTCTTGTTTTGTTCGTTCGCTCACGGCAATGATGCGGTGGGCCTCTCGGCAGGCGAGCCTGAATTTATACCGGTAAATCATCACATCCCACCAATGGTAGTACCGGGGGAAGCGCAAGAAGATCAGATCGTGAATCGTGACGATGCCTTTCGTGCCCGATGCCTTCAGACCGCGTGGGAGTTCGCCCGAAAGCCCGTGGAAGATATCGATTCGGTCGCGTTTCAGCTCACGCACGATGCCCGAAAAACGCCACCAGGCACGACCAACGGCCGGCATGCGCCCCACCGGAAACACATACCTCACTCGTTCGTCTTCGCAAATCTGTTTGCGAAGGTTGTCTTTGCCGCGATCGGGCGCATACAGGCGGAGCGAGAACCGATCGTTGTGCCAAGAAAGCAGATTCTTGATCAGCGTTCGGCTGTAATTGCCCAAACCGGTTGCGTTACGTACAATTCGCTTCGCATCGAAGCCGATAAGAAGTCGTGTTTCGTCTTTCATTTGCTGCTGTTTTTTGGAGAGAGCCAAAGGTAAACCAAAATGGACGAAGGGCCAACTAAAAGAATTAAAAACTTGTAAGATAGGCCCGAAAACAGTAATTTTGCGGCAAACAATCGTGCATGAAAATACTCTATTATCCGGTCTATGCCGCATGGTTTCTGCTCTCTCTCTTGCCGCTTTGGCTGCTGTATGCGCTGTCGGACGGGTTTTATCTTGTGCTCTCTAAAATCGTCAGGTACCGTTACCGCGTGATCTGGAACAATGTCTCGACCTCGTTTCCCGACCGCACGGAAGCCGAGAAACGCATGATTGTCGACCGCTTTTACGCTTGGTTATGCGACTATTTTGTCGAAACGATCAAACTCATGACCATGAGCCGGCAGCAGATGAGACGCCGTATGCGATTCGAAGGCATCGAACCGATAGAGCGACTCACGGCAGAAGGGCGCTCGGTGGGCATTTATCTCGGGCACTACGGACAATGGGAGTGGATTACATCGTTGCCTTTCTGGTTATCGGGCACAGCGCAATGTGCGCAGATATACCATCCCTTAGAGAACCGAACCTTCGATACGATCTTCCGAAAAGTGCGCGAAAAACGCGGCGCCGTTTGCATTCCGATGGCCGAATCGCTGCGAAAAGTCGTAGAGTACCGTACCAGCGGCACCCCGATTATCCTGGGTTACATCTCGGATCAGGTTCCCTTCTGGAACAACATACACCATTGGCTCGACTTCTTGCACCACGATACACCGGTGCTGACAGGTACGGAGCGCATGATGAAAGCCACCCATCAAGCTGTATTCTATGCAGACATCCGCCGCGAGAAGCGGGGGTATTACACCTGCGAGTTCAAGCTCATCGGGCAAGATCCCAAGGTGTTCGCCGACTTTCAACTCACCGACATTTATTTCGGCATGCTGCAAGCGAGCATCGAACGCGACCCGAGCATTTACTTGTGGAGCCATAACCGCTGGAAACGAACCCGCCAGGAGTTCAACATGCGCTACAACGAGCATACAGGTCGCGTAGATTTACGCGACATAGCCACCATCAGACAAGAGAAAGGAATCCGTTAAGCCATGCTATTCGTACACGACAAAGGCCGAATGTGCAACAATATTTTACAGTACGCACACGTCTATGCCTGGGCCAGAGAGCACCGCCGGGCTTCGCTATCCATGCGTTTCGCTTACAAGTATCCTTATTTCCATATCGGTGACACGCGTTACCACAACATCTTTTTCTACCTATTGGGCAAGTATGCGGCCAAGCTTCGGTTGCTGCCCACCGTCTCTTTCCACAATGAGAACGTGTCTGTGAACCGCCAGGAAGCTCTGCTCTCAAGCCATCGGCACCTGATGGTAGAAGGATGGTACGTTCGGTTTTACGATTTGTTTTTAAAGCACAAAGACGAGATTTGCCGGCTGTTCGCCTTTCACAACGATATCGAACAAAAGACGCTTGCCCGACTGGCTCCCTGCCGCCACACGTTGAAGCTCGGGCTGCATATTCGCCGAGGCGATTATGCACGTTGGCAAGGAGGAAAGTATTTGTACACCGACGAACAGTTTATACGCGTTGTTCGCCGGTTCATCGACCTTCATTCCGATCGGCCGGTCAGCCTGTGGATCTGCAGCAACGATTCCGAACTGAATCGGGTGGCCTATCAAACGGCGTTCGGAATCGAAAACGTACATTTTGCGGACGGCAATGCGGGTCAGGACCTCTGTCTTCTTTCTCATTGCGATTATCTCATCGGTGCGCCGAGCACCTTTACGTTGGTTGCCTCGATGTACCGCGATACGCCCCTTTATTGGATGACAGATGCTGAAACACCGCTTACCGAAGCATCGTTCGACCGTTTCGATCGCCTGTTCAGGCATATCCTCTAACAAAATAACTTATGCCGAATCTAAAAAAAGCATTTTCTTTTTTCTGTATGAAGCCCGAAGAGCGGCGAGCCGCGGCCCCGATCGTGCTGTTGCTGGCGGTGCTCCATATGCTTGTCATCTGTAGATATTATTCGGTTTTTTCGCCTTTGCAGGGCGACGGCCGCGAGGTTTTTATTCGCTACTTCCAGCTCTCGGGCTTCGATCCGATCTCTTATTCGGTTATCAGCCATTGGTCGGCGGGCTACAATCCCTATCGGCATCCGCTGTTGGCTTTTCTGATGTTGGTTCCTTATGCCGTTAATCAGGCGCTCACGGCGCTTACCGGCGTAAATTGCGCACTGTTCGTGATGGCTGCTCTGCAATTGTTTGCAGGAACCTATTCGTTCGTTTTCATCCATCGCATTTTCCGCGAAGTACTTGCATTGTGCCGCTTCGATGCCCTGCTGCTGTCGTATTTCTTTTTCTCGTTCGCCTATGTTCTGCTCACGGTCATCGTTCCCGATCATTTCGCGCTTTCACTCTTGTTGTTGCTGATTGCGCTTTATGCGGCTGGCCGGTACATGAAGCAGAAGCAAACGTTCGGCGTGTGGCAGAGTTTCTTTTACTTTCTGTTGACTGCAGGCGTATCGCTGAACAATGGGCTGAAGATTTATCTGGCCGCGCTGTTTACCAACGGGCGCCGCTTTTTCAGACCCGCGTACCTGTTGACAGCCGTGGTGTTGCCTGCCTTCCTGTTGTGGGGCGTGAGCAAAGCGGAATATACCCATCTGGTGTGGCCGCGCGAAATAAAAGTACATGCAGAGAAAGCGAAACAGAAGGCAAAGAAAACTGCCACGACCCTGCAGAAACCGAAAGCCGAGAAGCGTGTTTGGCGCGGGAAGCCGATCGGTAATGGCCAATTCATGCGCTGGACCGACATCACGACATCGCGCACCGAGACGATCGTCGAGAATCTTTTCGGCGAATCGATCCAACTACACCGGGCGTATTTGCTGCAAGACGTTATGCGCAGCCGCCCCATCGTGGTGCATTATTCGCACGTCTTCAACTACGTTGTCGAGCTAACGATATGCCTGTTGTTCGCCATCGGCATTTGGTACGGGCGCCGGCGCCGATTCTTGTGGCTGGTGCTCTGCTGTTTTCTTTTAGACATGGCATTGCATCTGGGGTTGGGCTTCGGCATCAACGAGGTTTATATCATGTCGGCCCATTGGATTTATGTCATCCCCATCGCCGCGGGATACCTGCTGCTGCAACTGAACGGTGCGCGGCTCACGGCGGCGCGATCGATCGTAGCCCTGCTCACCGCTTACCTGTCGATTTACAACGTAATGCTTATTTCGAGTTACCTACTGTCATGAAAAGTCTGCAAGCGTTGGCCATACAGCGCGAAGAACGTTGGCCTTGTGCCGCGATGGCCCTGTTGTTTCTGTTTTTCCACGTGTTGATCATCGCCAAATACTGGCCGCTCTTTGCCGATTTCAGTGCCCGTTCGTGGTATGTGTTCAACTACAATTATCACATGTCGGGCTTCGACCCCATCACTTACGACGTGCTGTCCGACTGGTATCTGGGCTACAACCAGATCCGGCATCCGCTGCTGGCTTTTCTGCTCTATCCGTTTTATCTGCTCAACCGGTTGCTGACTTTCGTCACGGGCACCAACTGCGCCCTGCTCATCATGGCTGTTTTGCTAATGCTGTGCGTCGTGTCGTCTTACCTTTTTTTATATCGACTGCTGCGCCGCGTCATGGGTCTTGGTGCGCACGATACGGTGTTGCTTTCGTTCTTTTTCTTTTCCTTTGCCTACATTCTGTTGGCGTCGCTGGTGCCCGACCATTTCGCCTTTTCGCTCGCCCTGTTGCTTTTCACACTCTATCGGGCCGGCACCAAGATGAAACGGAACGAACGATTCGGCATTCGCGAAACCGTCTTGCTTTTTCTTTTCACCGCGGGCATCACGCTCAGCAATGGTGTTACGGTACTGGCGATGGTGCTTTTTACGAACGGCCGACACTTTTTTGCCCGTCGCTTTCTGATCAGTGCCGTAGTGTTGCCTGTTTTTTTCGTGTGCAGCTTTGCCGGTACGGTGAAACTGTTGCACGATACGGTGCCGCCGGATGTCCGTTCGGTACTCAACGAACAAATGAAATGGGTCTCGACCGACATTTCGAAAACCGATGTGCTGATCGAGAATTGGTTCGGCGAATCCATTCAGCTGCACCGTAAACATCTTTTGGCCGACGTCTTGATCAGGCGTCCCGTCATCGTGCAATACACATCGAAAGCACAATACGCGGCCGAGCTGCTCATTGTTTTGCTCGCCATTGCGGGCGCCTTCTTCGGCCATCGCCGTCGTTTTACATGGCTGTTGCTGTTCATCGCCGTGCAGAATGCGCTGTTGCACATCGTGCTGGGCTTCGCCATCAAAGAAGTCTTCATCATGGCTGCGCATTGGATATTCGTCATCCCCCTGCTCATCGGCTGGCTCGTTCGCTGTGGCCGTCCGCGAATACAGTGGAGCGTACGCATTGTTGTGGCCGCCCTCGCGCTGTATCTGTGGATATATCACGGCTATTTGCTGTCGTGCTATCTTAGCTCGCCGTTAATCTATGTGGCTTGATCGTCAGTCGATGCTGCGGAACGAAAACAAACAGTTTGCACGGGCCAGCCGATGCCGCTGATGAAAACAAACAGTTTGCACGGGCCAGCCGATGCCGCTGATGAAAACAAACACTTTGCACGGGCCAGCCGACGCCGCGGAACGAAAACAAACAGCTTGCACGGGCCAG
>CAUQAO010000060.1:0-13529 GCA_963515815.1 uncultured Prevotella sp. | reverse complement strand
CACTTTTGTTTGAAAAAGTACAGTTTTCATAGTCCTCTTCTAATAACAGAGACTATTTGCACTTCTTAGTGGAACTTATGGTATTCTGACGAAACAGACGAATCGGGTAAAAGGTTTGTTTATGATAAGTTTTTTTTTTACCTTTGCGCTCTAAATAGCAATTGCATAACTAATATCGTAATTTATGTCTAAAAGGTTTGCCGAGCATAAAGGATTGAATTTGACTGAGACCAACAAAGAAGTTTTAGCGTTGTGGAAGAAGAATGATATCTTTCATCGCTCTATTGATGAGCGTGAGGGATGCCGACCTTTCATCTTCTTCGAAGGTCCTCCGTCGGCGAATGGTCATCCCGGGATTCATCATGTGCTGGCACGTGCCATCAAAGATACATTCAATAGGTATAAAACCATGAAAGGCTTTCAAGTTCGACGCAAAGCCGGATGGGATACACATGGATTGCCTGTTGAACTTGGCGTGGAAAGAGAACTCGGTATTACTAAAAAAGATATAGACAATAAGACGTCGGATAAGTATATTAGCGTAGAAGACTACAATCGCAAGTGTCGCGAAAACGTTATGAAGTTTACGGAAGAATGGCGCTCGCTTACGGAACAAATGGGATATTTTGTCGATTTGGATCATCCTTACATTACCTACGACAATAAATATATAGAAACGCTTTGGTGGCTACTGAAGCAGCTATATAATAAAGGCCTGCTATATAAAGGGTATACTATCCAGCCTTATTCGCCCGCTGCCGGCACGGGATTAAGTTCGCACGAGCTGAATCAACCCGGTTGTTACAGAGATGTGAAGGATACGACAGTTACGGCTTTGTTCAAGATTTGTCGTGATGATCTGTCGAATATCGATAGGCAATGGGCTTCGGACGGCTGGGGCGAACCTTATATCATGGCCTGGACCACGACACCTTGGACCCTTCCTTCGAATACAGCACTATGCGTCGGGCCGAAGATAGCTTATATTTCAGTCAGGACATACAATCCTTATACTGGCGAAAAGATCGTTGTTTTGATGGCAAAATCTCGTCTCAATGCCTATTTTTCGGCCGAAGGACTTGTCGAAGCGCATGCAGAGATGCCGACTTATGAAAAAGGAGCAAAGGTTGTTCCTTATCAGATTGTGAATCGGTATCAGGGAACGGATCTCGAAGGATTGCATTATGAACAACTAATGCCTTGGATTAAGCCATGCGAGAAGCTTGATGCCAATTCGCCAGCATTCGTTCAACGATATGCCGAAGCGCACAAAGAGAAAGTTTTTGCAGGCGAAAATGCAAAAGATAGCTTCGTCGAAATGGCAAATGAGGCTTTCAGAGTGATTCTCGGCGATTATGTTACGACCGAAGATGGTACGGGCATTGTTCATATCGCTCCTACGTTTGGTGCCGACGATGCGAAAGTAGCAAAAGACGCACATATACCGGCCTTGTATCTGATCAATAAAAAAGGTGAAACACGCCCAATGGTCGATTTGCAAGGAAAGTATTATCCCGTCGACGAACTCGATCGGAATTTTACAGTAAAGTGCGTCGAAGTATCAGCATATAGCCATCATGCCGGCGACTATGTCAAGAATTCATACGATCCGAAGTTTAATCCCGATGGCGTGTGGGATATTGCCGCTTCAGAGAAAGCAGAAGATCTGAATGTTGTCATCTGCATGGAAATGAAGATGGACGGAACAGCTTTCAAGATAGAAAAACACGTTCATAATTATCCGCACTGTTGGCGTACGGATAAACCGATATTGTACTATCCGCTTGACAGCTGGTTTATCAAAGATACGGCTCAGAAGGATAGAATGGTAGAGTTGAACAATACGATCAACTGGCAGCCGGCATCGACGGGAACTGGACGATTCGGCAATTGGTTAGAGAATCTGAACGATTGGAATCTTAGTCGAAGCCGCTTCTGGGGTACGCCGCTTCCAATATGGCGTGATGAAGATAAAGGCGAAAAATGCATCGGCAGTTTACAAGAACTGTACAACGAGATAGAAAAGAGTGTCGGAGCGGGTTATATGACTTCGAATCCGCTAAAAGATAAAGGCTTTATTCCCGGAGATTATTCACAAACCAATTATGACAAGATAGACCTTCATCGTCCCTACGTAGATCATATCGTTTTGGTGAACGACAACGGTAAACCTATGTACCGCGAATCGGACCTTATCGATGTTTGGTTTGATAGTGGTTCAATGCCGTTTGCCCAATTGCATTATCCGTTCGAGGGTGAGATGGCGAATGGCTGTGCGATGAAAGACAGTCAAGGCAATGAGATAACTGGCGAGACGGCTCGTCGCGCAATGGTAGACAGTTGCTATTTGGGCACTCCTATACCACCAGCGTTTTTCCCTGCCGATTTTATCAATGAGGGGGTCGATCAGACTCGTGGTTGGTTCTTTACGTTGCATGCCATCGCAACCATGATCTTCGATTCGGTCGCTTTTAAAAATGTTATCTCGACAGGACTTGTTCTTGATGCAAAAGGCAACAAGATGAGCAAGCATTTGGGTAACGTAAAGAACCCTTTCGATATGATCGAAAGGTATGGTGTCGATGCCGTCAGGTTTTATATGCTAACCAATTCGGCACCTTGGGATAACTTGAAGTTTGATGAAGAAGGCGTAGACGAGGTTCGCCGTAAGTTTTTCGGAACGTTGTACAACACCTATTCTTTTTTTGCCCTTTACGCCAATGTCGAC
Source organism: uncultured Prevotella sp. (assembly GCA_963515815.1). Classification (GTDB taxonomy): domain Bacteria; phylum Bacteroidota; class Bacteroidia; order Bacteroidales; family Bacteroidaceae; genus Prevotella. The sequence continues at coordinate 10,801 of CAUQAO010000060.1, read as the reverse complement.
GGATATATTCCGGCAGATGATGCAGGGAAGCAAAAATCAGAGAATGTTCTGGAGATAGACCGATGGATTATATCTCGACTGAATACCCTGATCAAGGGTGTTGAAACCGAATTACGGCAATATGATCCGACACGGGCCGGACGTTTGATCGATTCGTTTGTTTGCGACGATTTAAGCAACTGGTATGTCAGATTGAACCGTAAGCGTTTCTGGGGAAAAGATATGAGCGCAGATAAATATTCTGCCTATCATACGCTTTACACTTGCCTGATGACGATCAGCAAATTGCTTTCGCCGTTTGCACCTTTCTTTGCCGACCAGTTGTATAACGATTTAGGAGGCGCTTTGGAAAGCGTTCATCTGGAACTATTCCCTGTGGCGAACGAGCAGCTGATCGACGAAGACTTGGAGGCAAGAATGGATATTGCACAGAAGATTACAAGCATGGTGCTTGCGTTACGCCGAAAAGTCAATATCAAGGTGCGGCAACCGTTACAACAAATGATGATACCAGCAGTTAGCCAAGAGCAGAGACGACGGATAGAGGCAGTTGCCGAACTTATCATGAATGAAGTCAACGTTAAGAGTTTGAACTTTATCGAAGGGCAGGGCATGTTGGTCAAGAAAGTTAAGTGTAATTTCCGTACGATGGGCAAGAGATTTGGCAAACTCATGAAAAGCATTGCGAACTACATGGAATCCGTTTCGCAAGAGCAGATCGCAGATTTGGAAATGGGGGGAAGCATTACATTCGATATCGATAATCAGCATGTAACCGTAAACAGAGACGATGTAGAAATCGTTAGCGAGGATATACCGGGCTGGTTGGTTTGCAACGAAGGCAACTTGACCGTAGCGTTGGAGGTAGAACTCACAGAAGAACTGAAGAAAGAAGGCATTGCGCGTGAACTGATCAATCGCATACAAAACCTGCGCAAAGATGAGGGACTCGAAATAACTGACAGAATAGCCGTGCTCGTTTCGCCAGATACCCACACGGATTCTGCGATTAAGGAATACGCAACATACATCAAGGGGCAGGTACTTGCCGATAAGATAGATATAAAAATGAATGACGGTAACAGCGTCGACTTCGACGATTATCAATTGAACATATCCGTAAAGAAAGTATAAATATCATTGAACTAATTAGCTTGATTATATGGAAGAGAAGAAACGTTATAGTGACGCAGAGTTGGAAGAATTTCGTACTATTATCAATGAAAAATTAAAATTGGCACGAAGAGATTATTCTGCTATGATGCGGCAGATTATGAATGCCGATGGCAATGATATTGATGATACATCGCCAACTTACAAAGCATTGGAAGAGGGAAGTGCATCTCAAACAAAAGAAGAGTTGGTGCAGATGGCCGGAAGACAGCAGAAATTCATACAAGGTTTAGAAGCGGCGCTTATGCGTATCGGTAACAAGACTTACGGCATCGACCGTATAACAGGCGAATTGATTCCGAAAGAGCGGCTGAAAGCCGTACCCCATGCTACTTTAAGCGTAGCTTCGAAGAATTCAAGGAATCGTTAAAAACACAGATCCCTCCTGAGTAAGGTCAGACTGATGAAAGTATCTATTTCAGACGGTAGATTAGCCGTACTTATCGTAATTCTCATATTAGCCATTGATCAGGTTATCAAAATTCTGGTCAAAACCCACATGGCTTTAGACGAGTCTATTCAAATAACGAATTGGTTCTACATTCGCTTTATAGAGAATAACGGGATGGCCTATGGCATGACATTTTTCAATAAATTGGTCTTGAGTTTATTCAGGATTGTTGCCATCTGTGTAATTTCTTACTACCTCTACCGTTTGGTTAAGCGTCCGCATCGTACAGGATATGTCGTGTGCCTGTCGATGATATTGGCAGGCGCAATGGGGAATATTCTCGACTCGATGTTCTACGGATTGCTGTTTTCTCCGTCTACGCCATTCAGTATTTCAGAGGTCGTTTCGTTCGGGACGGGCTATTCTTCTTTCCTGCACGGAAAAGTCGTCGATATGTTCTATTTCCCCCTAATTGTCACGACATGGCCCGAATGGGTTCCGCACTTCGGAGGAAATGAATTTGTATTTTTCTCGCCCATATTCAATTTTGCAGATGCCTGTATCAGTGTCGGTGTTGTTTTTCTGCTTATTTTTTATCGCAAAGAATTAGAAAAAATCGGACCGATACTGCGAAAAGAGGATCATAAGGTCGAGATGAATGAAAAATAGAACGAGCAGATTCCCCCTTTTATTGACAGCAATATTAGCGGTATTGCAGTCATGTACCCCGACAGTACCGAGCGATTATATTCAGCCGGATAAGATGGAAGGCATCTTGTACGATTATCATTTGGCAGAGGCAATGTATCGCGAAACAAGCGGCACTCCTTCTACCATGATCGCCTACAAGACGGCCGTACTCAAGAAGCATCATGTTACCGAGGCAGAGTTCGACTCGGCCATGGTTTATTATACCCGACATCCGAAATACCTGCAAAGCATCTACGAATCGCTTGCCAACAGAATGAGCAACGAAGCCCTTGCGCAGGGAGCATCGGCCAGCGAGATCAATAGGTACAGCCTGAATTCGGTCGACGGCGACACAACAAATGTATGGCAGGGAGAAAGGACCCTTATTTTCACACCGCACAGGCCGTTCAATGTCAGTTCGTTTTCTGTTCAGGCCGACACCACATTCCACCGTGGCGATCAGCTGTGGTTAAACTTCAATACGCAGTTCATTTACCAAGACGGAATCAAAGATGCCATGGCCGTGTTGGCCATAACGCTGTCTAACGATAGCGTCGTGACACGAGCTTTACACATCTCTACCCCCAACCACTATACGCTGCGCGTGACCGATAGCCGGCGGTTAGGGATAAAAAAAATTCGGGGCTTTTTCTTACTCAATAGTCCGAAGGCACCGTCAGAGGCTTACAGCACGACTTTTAAGCTGATGATCATTTCAAATATCTCTCTCGTCCGAATCCATGAAAAGAAAACGGAAAATGCCATAAAGACAGACTCTGTGAGCAGGCATTCAAATACGATAGGTGCTAAGGACACTGTTCTGCAGACCAGAACACAGGTGTCGGGCAATAGGAAAGAGGACGATATAAACGCTGCGGCTGTGAAAAATGCGATTCGATAACCGAGAGAGCATTTCCGTCCAGGCGGAAGAACAGAAATCGACAAAAAGAGCATTTTCGCCCAGGCGGAAGAGCAGAAATCGACAAAAAGAGCATTTCCGTCCAGGCGGAAGAACAGGAATCGGCAAAAAGAGCATTTTCGCCCAGGCGGAAGAGCAGAAATCGACAAAAAGAGCGTTTCCGCCCAGGCGGAAGAACAGGAATCGGCAAAAAGAGCATTTTCGCCCAGGCGGAAGAACAAAAAACGACGAAAATGATGTTTCAGCACCTGCTGACGATTGACGTACAAGGATAATGATAGAAATTATAACGGCTTTTCTATTGGCAATATACACAACCTTCTGTTCGCCGGTACATAGTGATATCTCATTGGCCGGCAACTTTGGCGAACCTCGGCCCAATCATTTCCATGGCGGGTTAGATATCAAAACCGATGGGGTAGAAGGGCGGCCAATCTTTGCGATAGCCGATGGCTATGTATCGCACATTACGATCGGACTGTCTGGGTTCGGCAATGCCGTTTACATTCATCATCCCAATGGTTACACCAGCATTTACTGTCACTTGCAAGGTTTCTCGCCGCTACTCACTGCCATCGCTCGTAAATGGCAATACCGGCATAAAAGCTTTCGGGCCGATATTCGTCTTTCGCCCACAGACGTTCCTGTTGCACGCGGACAGCTGATTGCCGTCAGCGGTAACACAGGGGCTTCGCAAGCACCCCATCTGCATCTCGAAATACATGATACGCGTACAGGAAACATGCACGATCCTTACCGCTTTCTTCACCCCTATATTGCCGACAGCCTTGCTCCGATGGCGCATGGGTTGATGGCTTATCCGATTGAGGAACAAGGCAAATTCTGCGGAAGTTCGCAGAAGCAATCCTTTCCACTTATCTCGCATCATCTTGATAAGGCTTTCCACGCTTGGGGTAAGATCGGGTTCGGTATTTGGGCCAACGATTATATGGAGTCGACCTATAACCGATACGGTGTAAAGAAGACTGAACTCTATGTCGACGGGCACCTCGTTTTTTGCAGCGACGTAGACATGATTCCCGCAGAAGCGAACATGGCCGTAAATAGTTGGGGCGATTACGAACATTACTTGCGGTATGGCGTCTGGTATATGAAATCGTTTGTAGATCCAGGCATCGCAACATTTCCGATTTTCAAAACTTCGGTCAATGGCGGAATCATCGATTTCAACGAAGAGCGTGCGTATGAACTGCTGTATGTTTTAACCGACTATAAAGGCAATTCGAGCCGATACGGCTTCACGGTGCAAGGTAAGAAAGAAGATTTCCAGCCTCTGCGTAACAAAGCACCCCGACCGATACTGCGGTGGGATAGATTCCGGATTCTGCAGCTGCCCGGTATGCAAATGGCGATTGGGAGGGGGTATCTGGCCGATCATCTGCAAATTCGGCCGCAAATACGAATCCAGCCCGATCGGTTGTCTGATTCTTATTCATTAACCGAACGTTCAGCGCCTATGCTGCGGTATGGTACCATCTCTATTCAACTGAGAAAGAAAGTAAAGGATCCTTCTAAACTGTATATTGCATCGGATGCCGGATACGCGCGATATATGGGGGGAGAGTATCGTAACGGGTGGGTAACGGGAGCCGTTAGAGAACTTGCCGCCACCTATCAAATTGCTTATGATGATCAGCCGCCTGTCATTACGCCCGTCCGTCAATCGTCATGGAATTCTGATCGTACTATCACATTAGGGCTTTCGGATGCCGGCAGCGGAATTGCACAATATGAAGGGTACATCGACGGACAATTCGTGCTTTTCGAAGATGTTCCCAAAAGTTCGTGGATAAAATGCAGACTGCAAGATACGCCTGTAAAGCGAAAGCAAACTCGTCGGCAACTGAAAGTCATAGCAAAAGATCAACGGAATAACATCCAAGTATATCAAACATTCATTCATTATTAATTAATTATCTGTTTATGAAACTGTCTTTCGTAACAAACATGCCGAAGCGAATATTTCATGGTTCGCGGCTGTTGAGCGCTGTATTGCTGGTCGGCGGCTTTTCCGTTTACAAATCGGCAGCATGTACAAACTTCATTGTAGGTAAAAAATCCTCCGTAGATGGCTCGGTCATCTGTACATACAATGCCGACGATTACGGTATGTTCATCGGTTTGTGCCATTTCCCGGCCGCTAAGTATCCGACTGGTACCATGCGCCTTGTCTACGACTGGGATACCAAGGAATATCACGGACAGATTCCCGAAGCCCCCGAAACTTACAACGTAATAGGCAACATCAACGAATACCAGGTAACGATAGGGGAGACAACCTACGGAGGAAGAGAAGAAATGGTCGATTCTACAGGCATTCTCGATTACGGTTCGCTGATCTATATTGCATTGCAACGTTCTAAAACGGCCAGAGAAGCTATTCAAGTAATGACTACTCTAACCAACAAGTACGGCTATAACAGCGAAGGCGAAACTTTTACCATTTGCGATCCGAACGAAGCATGGATCATGGAAATGATGGGAAAAGGCCCAGGAAGTAAAGGTACAGTGTGGATAGCTATGCGCATACCCGACAATGCTATATGCGGACATGCCAACCAGAGCCGTATCGGTAAGTTCGATATGAACGACAGAGCCAACGTACTATACGCAAAAGATGTGATCAAATTTGCGCGGAGCAAAAAATGGTTTTCCGGCAAAGACGAGGATTTCTCATGGAAAGATGTTTATGCAAAGCCCGATTTTTCCGGCAGAAGATTCTGCGATGCACGTGTTTGGAGTTTCTTCAATCACTTTCAAGATATGTCAGAATATTTGCCATGGGCATTGGGAAAAGATCCTCACGCCAAAGATATGCCGCTCTGGATTATTCCCGATAAAAAGATCAGCGTGCAAGATATAGAAACATGTATGCGTGATCATTATGAGGGAACAGCATTGGCTCTCGACAGTACGGATATCGGTGGAGGTATTTGGCAAATGCCCTATAGGCCCACACCGCTAATGTACAAGGTCGACGGTGTTCAATGCTTTAATGAGCGTCCCACTTCAACGCAACAAACGGCCTTTTCTTACGTCAGTCAAATGCGTAGTTGGTTGCCGAGAGAAATCGGTGGAGTATTATGGTTCGGAAATGACGACGGCAACATGATTGCGTACACACCGATATATTGTGGAAATACGATTCCACCTCAATGCTACAATACTCCTGGCGCAGACGCTGTCACGTTTTCCGACAAAAATGCTTTCTGGGTATGCAATTGGGTCAGCAATATGGTTTATCCCCGATATAATCAACTGTTTCCTGATCTGAAAACAGTACGAGATTCTCTTGAAAAGACGTATTTCGCCGCTCAAGGGCGTATTGAAAAAGAGGCAAAAAGGTTATATGCGATCGACAAGAATCAAGCTATCAAATATCTCAATGATTATAGCAATCAGAAAGCACAAGAGATGCTAACCAGATGGAAACAATTGGCCATACATCTCATCGTTAAATATAATGACATGGCCATGAAGCCGGAACTTAACGGGGCTTTTTCCAGAACTAAAACCGGTCTTGGCGCTAAAGTCGTTCGACCAGGATTCCCTCAAACTTTTTCCAGAGAAATTATTAAGCAAACAAACGATAAGTTTTTGGTTCCTAAGGACCAATAGAAACCGTCTTGTATCAATATGATCACTGATAGAGAACTATCGGACTTCCTTATCGAGTAACATAATTTATCATAACTGTCATTATTTGATAAAAGGGATACTGGTAAAAAGAAAGGAAATTCCATGCAATAATACATTGTGCGTATACGTTTGCATAGCAATGATGCAACTGAAACTTATACTGATAGATATATTTTTGTTGTGTGCCTTTATCAGCCAGGCCCAGACATTTACTTTGCAAGGCAAAGTTGTTGATGACCAACTGAACCCTGTTGAGTTGGCTACCGTTTCGTGTTTGAGTCAAGGAAAGGTAACGATGACTTCATTAAAGGGCGAATTCAAGATGCAGCTGACGACGGCAGATTCTGTTGTTGTTAAGTTTACCATGATCGGATATAAGTCGAAGAGCCGTGTTCTTCGAAATCCTCGCGGCAAGCAGACGTTACAGGTTGTCTTATATCCCGATCAAACGATGCTCAATGAAGTGCAGGTAAAAGGCGAACGCATTCAGACGGGACAAACGCAAAACATCAGCGCCGAACAAGCTAAAAATATGCCTTCGGCCAGCGGAAACGGTGTTGAAGAGCTGATACAAATGCAAGCCGGCGTTTCTACTCACAGCGAATTATCTTCTCAATACAATGTGCGAGGCGGTGCTTTCGACGAAAACAGCGTATACATCAACCGTATAGAAATGTATCGGCCGTTTTTAGTTCGTTCAGCACAGCAAGAGGGCCTGTCGGTTATCAATCCCGACATGGTCGAGAGGATCGGCTTTTCGACCGGTGGTTTTGAAGCGAAGTACGGCGATAAAATGTCATCTGCTTTGGACATCATCTACAGAGAACCTAAGCGTTTCGAGGCCAATGCGTCACTGAGCATGCTGGGCGGTAGCGGATTCGTCGGTTTCAGAAAGCAGAAGCTGTCGTGGAGCAACGGGATACGCTATAAAACAAATAAATATCTGTTGAAGTCTTTTGAAACGCATGGCGAGTACGCCCCCAATTTCTTCGACTATCAAACCTATCTTGTGTATGCGCCGAACAAGCGTTGGAAGGCATCTTTTATCGGCAATATTTCGGATAATCATTACCGTTTTACGCCCAAAGATCGCGAAACGGCGTTCGGAACGTTGAAGAATGTAAAGGCGTTCAGAGTCTATTTCGACGGGCACGAGAGAGATCGATTCACAACGTATTTCGGAGCCTTGAACATGACCCGAAACTTTGGCGATTCGACTTATATCTCGGCTTTAGCGTCGGCGTTTTCGACCAACGAGTGCGAAACATACGATATCCAGGGGCAGTATTGGCTTACGCAAACCGAGACGAGCCAGAATCTTGGCGTAGGAACCTATTTTCAGCATGCACGCAACTATCTTAAGGCCCACGTTGCACAGATCAAGTTGGTGGCCCACCACACCACGAAGCACCATGACATTGAAAGCGGACTGGCTTTCAAGTTCGAGCACATTACAGAGCATGCCGTCGAGTATGAGATGAGAGACTCGAGCGGCTATAATATTCCGCACACCGGCAAAGACCTTTATATGATTTATTCTATGCGCGCCAAGAACGATTTGAGAACCCGCCGAATCGAAGCCTATCTGCAAGACGCCTACCGCTTTACCGCCCACCGCGGCCAAACGTATTGCACGCTGAATTACGGCATGCGCATGAGCCATTGGAGTTTTAACAAAGAGCTGATCGTCAGTCCGCGAATATCTTTGGGCATCATCCCCGCGTTCAATCACGACATCACCTTTCGCCTGGCCACCGGTTTGTACTATCAGGCGCCTTTTTACAAGGAAATTCGCGACACCACTACCGTCAACGGCATGACCTATGCCAACCTTAACATGAAAGCCAGGAGCCAGCGCTCCATCCACTTCATCGCCGGCATGGATTACAGGTTCCGCCTGAACAACCGCCCCTTCAAATTCACCGCCGAAGCCTACCACAAGCTACTTGCCCATTTGATACCCTACAGCGTGAACAATGTAAAAGTGGTATACTACGGCGACAACAAAAGCTCGGGCCATGCCACAGGCATCGACATGAAACTTTACGGCGAATTCGTGCCCGGGAGCGATTCATGGATCAGTCTATCGCTGATGAACGCCAGAATGAAGCTCAACGGAAAGAGCATCCCTATGCCCACCGATCAGCGTTACTCCGTCAACCTGTTCTTCACAGATTACTTTCCCCGAACCGACCGCTGGAAGTTATCGCTCAAACTGGTTTATGCCGACGGACTTCCCTTTGCCGCCCCCCATCGCGAGTTAGAGCGCAACGACTTCCGCGCCCCCGCCTACAAACGCGTAGACATGGGTATGAGCTACCGGCTCGTCGGCAATGCGACCCACTCCCCTGCTAAGTCGATGTTCAAAAACATCTGGTTGGGCATCGACGCCCTCAATTTGTTCGGCATCAACAACGTCAATTCTTACTATTGGATCACTGACGTAACCCATCAGCAGTACGCCGTGCCCAATTACCTCACCGGCCGGCTGATCAATGCCAAAGTACAGTTCGAATTCTGAACCCATATGAAACCCATTGCCCTCTACACCTTCGCCCTGCTCTTCGCCGCAGAAGCCGCAGCACAAACGCATCAAATCTTCAAAGAGTCGATCGCTACCCTACAGGTTGTGGCCGACAACGACTGGCTCTCCCCGCCCATTGCCCGGCTCAACAGCGGCACCGTGAGCATTGCCTTCGACGATCTTACGCACGAGTACCACCGCTACACGTATTCGATAGAGCATTGCGAAGCCGACTGGACCACGTCGAAAAACCTTTTTGCAACCGACTACATCGAAGGATTTGCCGAAGGAAACACGATAGACGATGTGCAGAAATCCGTCAACACCAAAACCCTCTACACGCACTACCGCCTGCAGATTCCGAACACGAAATGCCGCATCAAGCTCAGCGGCAACTACCGCCTGAACGTTTACGACGAAAGCGATGGCAACCGAAAAATACTCTCGGCCTGTTTCATGATCGTAGAGCCCCTTGCCACCATCGGCCTGAACATCGCGACAAACACCGACATCGATATCGACGCAACGCACCAGCAGGCCAACATGACCATCGATTTCGCGGACCTGCGCGCCACCGATCCCGCCGTGCAGCTAAAGACCGTCGTCATGCAAAACGGCCGGTTCGACGACGCCCGAATCGACGTCAAGCCCCAATACACCCAGCCCGGCAAGTGGCGGTGGGAACACTGCCGGCAGCTGATTTTCGAAGCCGGAAACGAATACCGCAAATTCGAAACCTTAGACGTCGACCACCCCACCATGGGCGTAGAATCCGTGGGTTGGGACGGTGCAGATTACCACGCATACCTCTGGACCGACGAGCCGCGACCCAGCTACGTGTACGACGAAGACGCCAACGGCGCCTTTTACATCCGAAACAGCGAAAACCGCGAAAACAACACCCTGTCCGAGTACCAGATCGTACATTTCAAGCTTCAGGCACCCCGCCAACCCGGCCACGTGTACATCGACGGCGCGTGGACCGTCGGCCCCTTCGCCCCCGAATATCGCATGGAATACAACGAGCGCGAACGTTGCTACGAAAAAGCCGTTCTGCTGAAACAAGGCTATTACTCGTACCGCTATCTGGTGCGCAAAGCCGACGGCAGCACGGCAAATGTCAGCTCGGAAGGCAATTTTTACCAGACCGAAAACAAATACCAGGCCCTACTCTACTTCCGAGCTGCCGGCGAACGAACCGATCGGCTTGTGGGATATCGCCAAGTAAGATTCAAGTAAACAAAAAGCGGTGTTTAAAACGTTTTAAACACAAAAAACCGACACGCAAGTCGTGTCTGCCCCTCTTTACCCGTATTTTTTTTAGCAGAAGGCTGTGTTTAGCACTCCGAGTGGACTGTTGCGCGAGGAAACAGTAGAGTCAGACACTCTGAATGCACTGTTGCGCGAGGAAACAGCAGAGTCAGACACTCTGAATGCACTGTTG
>CAUQAO010000059.1:0-13541 GCA_963515815.1 uncultured Prevotella sp. | reverse complement strand
GTTCGCCCGCATCCGGGTTCGCAACAAGAAGACTGGGACAACGACGAAGACGTTGACGGAGGAGAATACGAATTTGAATAATAATTAAAAGGAAATAAGAATGAAGAAGCATATATTTTTAAGCGCAGCCCTGCTGCTGTTGACAGCGAGTTGCAGCAACACCGACGAGAACAACGAACAAAAGGAGCCGACGCAGACGGTACAGTTCAGCTTTACCAACGAAGACTTCGGCGAGGACGAAACACCCTCGCGTGCCACCAGCGCAGCCGAAGCAAAGCCTCAAACAATAGACCTCGGCGATTGCGAGGCCGAGATTACTGTAGAGAATGAACCGGCCGTAAAGAAGACGCGCGGCGCCCAGACACCGGCTACCGGCCATTATACGATCCGCGCTTACCAGGGCGGAACCCTTAAAGGCGAAATAAAAGGCACGTTTAACGGTGGGAAATTCAGCCCCGACGCTTCGTCGAAAAGAGGAATCATCCTGCCTCATGGTACGTACGACTTTGTTGCATTCAACGATCAGGTCACCATCAGCGGTAATGAATTAAAAGTAGACCGCGCCGATGTAGAGACTGCGCGTATGGGTACTGTGACTGTCGTCATCAATCAAGATCCCAGACAGCTGGTCACCTTTACGATGAAACACGTCGGCTGCCGCCTGCGCACCCAGTTCGTCTGCCAGAAAGATATCCCGAACAACATTACGGCCACCCTCGAAGCCACAGCAGCCAACGTAATCCCGGCGAGTGTAACCTATAATCCTGCAACAAAGGCTTACACGGCCACTAATGGTGCCATGGCAGCAATCTCAAACAATTCGCCCGCTAGTACCGAAGCTAAATACACAACTTCGAATTATGGGCAGAACTACTTCTACACCTCTACCGCCGACTACCACTACTTTCTGCCTACCACCGCGGGCAGCAAACTAAAACTGACCGGCTTTTCAGCCGGCACTGTATTTTGGAAACCCCTCACGGGTTCCATTCCGCAACTTAATGCCACGCTGTCGATGGAAGCTAACAAATCGTATCTCGTAAAGATCAAACTCAAGCCCAGCTATACCTACCTGATGAGCGATGGCGACACAGGTTCTTTTAAAGACACTACTTTCGGCGGTGGAAGCAAAACTCCTATAGCTGTAGTCGTTAATCAGAATAAACGGTTAGCCATCTCTTTGAAGATGGCGGATAACGGAAATGAACATAGGTGGTGTGATTTTGGTGTACAACACAATCAGTCTAACAGTACAGTAATTGCACCAAGCAATCTGATTGCGATGTATAACGACATAGATGGTTATAAATATACCTGGGAGCCCAGCGGAAGTTTTGACGGCAGCACGATAAAGGCCAATGAGCAGACAAACTACCCTGCTTTTTATCAGGCAGGACACTATACTCCAACCCTCCCAACAGGAGTTAATCTAAGCGGCACAATAGTTGGTAAGAAGTGGTATCTGCCAAGCACCGGCGAATGGATCGAAGTATTCAAAAACTTAGGTTTTGGCGATATATCCGGGTTGACAAAGTATCCTCATTATCTTTACTGGTACGGCAGATTAGCTGATAGCCCTTTTAAGAAGGTAGGAGGTGAAGATATAACTTATTACAATGCTCATACATATCATTCAAGCTCAGAAAAGGCTTCTTCTACCCAGGATGGGTGGATTCTTGTAACTGAATATTTCATGGCCTGGAGAACAGATTCTAAACCAACATTTAACTTAGTCCGCCCCTTTATCACCTACTAAAAGAAAGCTAAAGCTATGCAAGGAGACTTACAAAACCTCAAAATAAATTATTTTAGGACCATCGGACACTCTGGCGCCGCAAAAATAAATTATTTTGGCACCGTATGAGTCCCAGAACCCCCAAAAATAAAATATTTCGGCACTTCGGAGCGTGCCGAGATCGAAAAATAAATTATTTTGGCCCCTCCGGGCGTCCGGAACCCCGAAAATAAATTATTTCGGCACCGCGGAGGGCTCCGAGGCCAAAAAATAAAATATTTTTGCTATGAAAAAGTTTGTAAAAGTTGAAATGAGCTACATTTCACAGTTTACCAACGTGCTTCACGTGCAATTCCACCGCAAGCAGTACGAGCTGGTAGCGGCAGCTCCGCAAGAGAAGCTGCACCTCGAGGCTTCGCTGATGAAGGCATGGAAAGACGCCGTAGAGCTGGAAGTGAAACTGAACAAAGAGGCGCAGGCCTCGGTGCATACGGCACGAATGCTCGAGCTGGACAGCCGGCGCGACGAACTGCTGACGAACCTCTTCGGCGTGGTGCGCGCGCAGTGTACCTCGCCCGTGGCGCTCATCAAAGAGGCCGCCCGCAAGCTGGACCTGATATTCAAACCCTACGTGGGCATTCAGGGCGAGGGATTCGAAGCCGAAAGCGGTCACATTGCCGGTCTGCAGGACGATGCCGCAGCACATACCGACGAGGTAACGGTACTGGGACTGACGCCCGTGCTGGCCGAACTGAAAACGGTGAACGACGAGTACGAACAGCTGCGCGTGGCACGCCGTAAAGAGTCGCTCGCCGCTACACTACCCTCGGCCACCGAAGTGCGCCCGCAGACCGACGAGGTTTTCGAGCTGGTAAGTCAGTACATTCAGGCCTCGTACCTGTTCTCGACCGACAGCAATGATCGACAGATGATGGTCGACCTGGTGAACGAGATGAACCAGATCTCGGCCGATTTCAAAGCTACACACAAGTCGGGCGAATCGCTGAGGAAACCGAAAGACGTGAAGCAGGTCGAAAAACTGCTGCCCGCCTTCGAAGCCGAAAACGGTTGGGCGCCCGGTTCGCTGAAACTGACCGGAAAGACGGCCAAGGGCGAGGGCAACACGAAATTCTACGAACTCGTTTCATTAAGCGGCGAATCGATCTGGGTAAAGGTCGAAAAGGATAAACTCGTCAAAGTCGCAGCGCCCGCCCCCACTGAATAACCTGCCAGCGCCCCCACAAGCGTGGGAGGCGCCGTCGCGTTAGCGAAATTGCTCCCCACGCCAGTGGGCGGATGTTCGGAACAAAGCCCGAAAGGGCACGCTCGATTCGGTTCGCAGCAACGCTCGCAAAACAGCGGGTGATTCTGTAAAACCGAAAACAACACTGAATAAGAACTATTGTTCACACTTTATATTTGTATCACACACTTTGGCTTCGGTGGTTCGAGAGAATCGCCGAAGCTTTTTTCGTGGGTAATTGAGAATGGAAATTTGAGAAACGGAGTTCGGTGCCGGCCAATGCTCTATTCTCAATTGGAGAACAGGATTTGTTATTGGTTGGTTTGCACCAGATCGGTCATGATATGCTGCTCGATTTTTCCGATTCGGTATTGGCTGAGGAGCTGACTGTCGGAGGCAAAGATATTGTACAGCGACAGGTGTGTCGATGTTTTGTCGAGGTCGTTTCGCAGCGCTTCGTATTGCCTGAACAGAGAGATGGCGTCGGTTACGTTGGCAAGGACCCACTTGCAGTAACCTGCGTTGAGGTAGTCGGCGGGTATGCGGTTTTGGTTTGCCAACAGCCGTGCGTAGATGGTTTCTGCCTGTTGGGGTTTTTCTTGTCGCAGATAACCCCACGCCAGCGAACGTTGTACGGTGAGGTTTTCGGGATGGTCGTAGTTGAGTTTGAACAGATGGTTCATGCCCTCTTCTATTTCGTTGTTGTTGATGAGCGAAAGGGCCAGGTTGAGCAGGACACGTTCGTTGTTTTCGCCGTCAGACTCGAGCAGGCATTTGTAATAACGAACGGCCTGGGCGTAGTTTGCTAAACAGAACGAGGTGTAAGCCTTGCCTTTGATGGCCTGTGGGTCGTGCGGGTTGAGTTTGAGCGCGCGGTCGTAGGCACGGTCGGCCTGGGCGTAGTTTTTGTTTTTATAAGAAGCCAAGGCCGCCAGCTTGCAGTATTCTATGTTATCGTTGTCTGTATAGGCGGCGAGCAGCAGGTTCAGCCGGTCGTAGAACTGGTGTTTGTAAAGGAAGGCACCCAGTTCGACGGCATATTTTTTGAGTGGCGTATCGCGCAGCATGGGATTGGGGAAGAAGAAGACGCTGTTCTGATCGGCTTTTCGGGCAAAGGGATTGTGGAAATCGTTCTTGTTGGTGAAAAGGCGGTAGAAGCGGTAGATATCTTGCAGGTACATGCGGCGGATGTATGCGGGTTTGTCTCGTTCGTCGGGCGAGAGGGTCGGTCCAAAGACCTCGGGCGAGTTGAGCATATCGCGCATGTTTTCGGGTATTTGTTCGATGACCGACGACATGGCTAAGGCGAATGAATATTTGTCCGAATCGCAGAACGGTCCGTTGTCGAGCAACAGCTGCATGAGTTTGCTGTGGCCCAGTTTTCGATTGATGTGTTCTAAGTCGGGATGCTCTAAATAGAATGGGACGAACCAATTGCTCAACGTCAAGAAGAACGAGAAACGCTTCATCTGGGAGAAGCCGCCGAAGAAGATGTCTGATCCCGACTTTTGCATGTTGAGCATTTGGTTGAAGTTTTTTTCTAACTCTTCCATTGCCTGGTCGGCTGCGCCGGGGTTCAGGATATCCTGCATGGGGTCCTCTTCTTTTTCCACGAGTCCGTTACGCGACATCATCAGGTTGTTGCCTTTCATCAGGTTCGGAATAATGTCTCGCTGAATTTTCTCGTTATCGGCATCGGCATTGATGCAATAGAAGAATTGTATCTGCAGTTCGAGCAACTGGTGCGCATTGTTGTCGTCTCGGCAGAGTCTGTTGAGCGCTTCGGGCATCTCGGTAAAGATATTCCCCTCGGCCTGCGACATAGACAGTACGATGCCCACCAACGCGCGCTGCCGCAAGGGCTGGTCGAGGGTATGCTCGAAGACGTAAACCAACGTGAGGAATTTATGCAGATCGAACAATTGGATGGTTGCCACCGTTACGGCGCTTAACAACAGCCGGGCGTCTAAGACGTCTATCGTCGGCGAACAAAACATCTGCTTGGCAAAGCGGGCCGTACTTTCGCTCCATTGCGGAGAAACGAGAATCGTATTGAACAGTACGTTTAAATATTGCTGATGGGCCATGTTGAGTTGTCTCTGCTTATCCGATCTGGTTGGACGAGGCTCGAGCGAAAGCAGGGTGGTTTCTTGTACGAATTCTTCGAGCCGGCTGCGTATCGATTCGTAATCGGTATTCAAAGACTGAGCTTCGTGAAAGGCGCTCATGTACGATCCGTTTTGCTTGAGCATTCGCGACAATTGGATATCGCTGTTCAGCCGGTAAAGGTTTCGCAACAAACCGTTGTATATACTCTCCAGCTGCGGATCTTTGAGTCCGCGGCTCATGTATTCTTTCATGAGCTGGTAATCGTTATCGGCCCGGTCTAAACGGGCAGCGAAAACCGTTAGCTGGTGCGTACCGATGTACGACCGAATCTTATACAAGGCTTTAGCTACATCTTCTTCTGCAGTGATAATGCCCTTTATCTCTTCTAAACTGGCGTCTGAATACTTCAAAATATGGGAATGAATTTGTTTCGTGTAACGTCATCCGTCTATAACTTCTGCACATACGGCAGGATGCTTTCTACGTTGCTTGCAGAAGGCTTTGTTATAGGATCGAATAAAATCCGGGGCAGCGCCTGAACGGTTTTGTCGTCTGTACAACAATATTTCTTGATGATAGGCGAATAATGCTTTAGGCCCTTTTGGTTGATGGAGTCTACAGCCATGTTATATGCCTTGGTAAATAAAGCGAGCTGCTCTTTCCGGCGCCGACTGCCGAGTATTTTTTGCCGAAAAGCCAATATGCCGAGCTTTGTTTTCAGGCTATCGCTGCCCATCATTAGCGGATGCCGATTCAGGCGCGCCGTTGTTGCCTGGGGCTCGGCCAACCACATCGCATCCATTTCGTTGTTCAGTAGCATGTGCAATCGTACATGAACGTCATTGATCTGAATCTTGAAAGCCTGTGCTTTTGTCTTTACGCCTGCCAGCGCCTGATCCGTAAGGTAATCGGTAGCCGAGAACCTGGTCATGGCAACCATTTTATCGCCTAACTGGTTCAGTTGTTTCAGACGCGCATTTTTATTGCTGATCAATTGCCAATACACGTTGGTAGACGACAGGTAATACAGCGGAGTGCCTTTTTTCTTCAATCTTTCCGTACGGATCAGATCCGAGACCATACCTTCTACGCTCCCGCCTGCAATGGCCGTATCGCAATCCATCTGAGCCGTAAAGGGCCTGAGCCGTACGTCTACATGCAGCGTGTCGAACAGGCACAAATCCTTGGCCACGTAGAGGGGCAGACAGTCGAGCGTAGGCATCACGGCTATTTTCAGAGCCGCAACCGTTTCTTTCTGCAACCTTTTCCGCTCGACGACCGTCGCCCTGCGTTTTTCCTCTTCTGACAGTCCACAAGCAGCCAAGAAGATGAGCACGGCCATAAAAAAAAGCATCTTTTTCATACCCTGCAAAAGTAACGATTAATTTTGAGTCTCTGAAAATTATCCCTAATTTTGTCAAGCATTAACGGCGTAGACAATGGCAAAAGAAAAGATAGCTTACGTATGTTCGAACTGCGGACAGGAATCGGCCAAATGGATAGGCAAATGTCCTAATTGCGGTCAATGGAACACATTTAAAGAGTTCAGGGTGGCACCCGATACGACGTCGACGGCAGCCAAAATCACAGCACACGCATTCAACCCGACGGGCGAGAAAAACAAACCGATACGGCTACAAGATATCTCGTCGACCAACGACCCGCGCATCGACATGCACGACAGCGAGCTTAATCGTGTATTGGGCGGCGGACTCGTACCCGGATCGATTGTTCTCTTGGGCGGCGAACCCGGTATCGGAAAGAGCACACTGACCCTGCAAACCGTTTTGCACATGGCCGACAAACGCATTCTGTACGTTAGCGGCGAAGAGAGCGCACACCAGCTGAAGATGCGGGCCGAGCGATTGGGTAAAACCACCGACAACCCTATCGACATCCTTTGCGAAACCTCGTTAGAGAATATATTCGCACAAATCAACAACGTACAACCCCAACTCGTTGTCATCGACTCCATACAAACCATCGCTACCGAGTATGTAGACAGCTCGCCCGGCAGCATTTCGCAAGTAAGAGAGTGCGCTACCTCGTTGCTGCATTTTGCCAAGAACAGCGGCATTCCGGTGATTCTGATCGGGCACATCAACAAAGAAGGAACGTTGGCCGGACCGAAGCTTCTGGAACACATCGTCGATACGGTGATACAGTTCGAGGGCGATCAGCATTACATGTACCGCATTCTGCGCTCTATCAAAAACCGATTCGGCAGCACCTCAGAACTGGGCATTTATGAAATGCAGCAGAACGGACTGCGACAAGTCAGCAATCCTTCCGAACTTCTCTTAACGCAAGACCACGAGGGGCTCAGCGGCATTGCCATCTCCTCGTCCATAGAGGGCGTACGCCCCTTCCTTGTCGAGACCCAAGCCTTGGTATCGTCGGCCGCTTACGGAACCCCCCAACGGTCGGCCACTGGCTTTGACCAACGCAGGCTGAACATGCTCTTGGCCGTGCTCGAAAAACGGGTAGGCTTCAAGCTGATGCAGAAAGACGTATTTCTGAATATTGCCGGCGGACTGCGCGTTACCGACCTGGCCATGGACCTCAGCGTAATAGCCGCCGTACTGTCGAGCAATGTCGACACCACCATCGAAAGCGGATGGTGCATGGCCGGCGAGGTAGGACTGAGCGGCGAGGTAAGACTCGTCAACCGCATAGAACAGCGCGTGGCAGAAGCCGAAAAACTGGGCTTCGCACACATCATCATTCCCAAATACAATTTGCAGGGATTCGACCACCGAAAATTCCACATCGAACTGCATCCGGTACGTAAAGTAGAAGAAGCGTTGCGCGCGCTGTTCGGATAAAATAATCAGGATAGAATAATGAGGAGAAGCAACCGGGCATTTGCAAATTTTGGATCCATCATTTGCACGGTCCGTTTTTTATTCCCTACCTTAGCCACCGTAAATTCAGCGCTGTAAAGCGCACGATATATAAAGATAGAACAATGATGAACCGAAATCTTTATTTTTTCAGAAAAAACCGGGTAGATTATTTGGCGGTTCCGAATAATTTGCTACACACACACCGCCCACCTGGCGGCAGCGAGACCATTTTCTAAGCTTTATCCTACGCGCGCGAGGCGCGTCGAACCCATACAGACAAAGGGATCTGCAAAGATGCTTTTGTCTGCTTTTTTATGCCCTTTTCGAAGCAGTGCGGAGGGCGAAATAAGACCAAAGTTATTCATCAAAACATAGTGAGAATTATGAAGAAGAATCTTTTTAAATGCTGGGGCTACGAGAAGCCCGAAATAGCAGTAATCGGCATCGAGCCGTGCAGCAGTTTATTAGAAGGCTCGGGATCGGGCGGTCACAACAAGTCGGGTGACAACGGCGACGGGCTGAGCTTTTACTGGACGTCTAACGACCGCCTTTGGGTGAACAAAGCCACCACGGGCGAACCCGATCTGGTGCAAGACAAAAGGAACAACATCGAAAAGAAATTGAAAAACAATCCGATCCTCGGCGGCGTACAGCGCGCGGCCAAGGCCTCGTTCTGGTTCGTGGGCAATTTCACAGCCAACGAATACAAGGTTCGCTACACCGGCCAGAACGGCACGAAAGATAAAGTAACCATCGCCCCGACGCAAGCCCAAACCATGGCCAACGACGCCAGTCACATCGCCATCTCGGGCGACTGCGGTACCGCCACGGCAAAGAAGATGGACGATGGCAGCTTCGCTTTCATGCTCGACCATCAGGCCTCTTACGCCACCTTCATGCCCTACACATCCCAAAGCGTCATCGCCGCGGCGAAGATCAAGAAGATACGCGTATCGTGCCGCGACAAGGCCCTCTGCGGCGAGTTCAAATTCACCGACGCGGGCATCGACACCCTCTCGCGCCCCAGCGCAACCGATGCCAACCGACAGATAGAACTTACGCTGAGCAACTGTCCACTTCCCTCTTCGCCCACCGCTTCGGAAAATGCCGCCACGATGGTCATCGCCCCCGGCACCTACCCCCACTTCAGCATCGAATACACGCTTTACGATGCAGCGACCGGCGTTACCGGGACCATTACCAAGACCTATGCTAGCGTTACCTTCACGGCCGGAAAGAACAAGGCGGTGAGGCACAACCTGCAGGTTAGCGACTATTCGAGCCTCTATTACACGTGGGATGCCATCAAGCATTATTGGTATAGCTACGAGTCTTTCCAGCCTTTCGACGTGAACGATAAGAGCGGTGAAGGAAAAGAACCCAGAAATAAACAAACGGATTCGCTGCGTTGGTTCAATGACGTAGAGGGCTATAACGGCGTTGACCCTCTACAGGTGGCCACACGCAGTGCGGCAGATTGCCCCAACGTCAACAAAGCTCTTTAGTACACGGCGAAAGGCAATCCGCATGCCGACAACGAACTATGGTCTATGGCGAATCATCTTTACTGTGGCAGAATCTGGTTTAAGAGGCAAAGCATCATAGCGCAAGAGCATGGAAAAACGATTTCCGATTTAGATCTCGCTGCACCCGACGGCACCGATTATGCACACGACATCACCTCTACCTGCCGCTATCCCTGATCAGAAACGAAAACATTATTCAGCACACACCCGATACGCTCGGCAATTATTTCTGCCTTCCGCTCGGCGGCGAATACTACAGTCACCGTTTCATTTCATACAATATCGAGGGTAACTATTGGACGAGCACACCCTGTCCCAATTCCATCGTTTTATCTTACCACCTGTGGCTTACTCGAGCAGCTGTAGGCGTAGTAAGATATTATGAGGTCCGCTCGCACGGCTACCGTCTGTGGAAAGCGCAATAAACGCAATCTGCGACGATGAAAACAATATTTAGGAGATAAAAAGTCGCTTTTCTTGGTAGACTATTTTTTTCTCTATAATATTTGCTTTTATCAAATATAAGCACTATATTTGCGATATGTTTTTTAGATTTCGAAATTTACGAAATCGCCTTTCGAGGTTGGTAGCATCCTGCACCAACCTCTTTTTAAATCCGGTGCTTTGTTGGTGGAGGAAAGAATCGCGCCATTGGCTTTTCTACTTTTTATATTGGAAATTTGCTGAAATCGGCAAAACCTTTTATCTTTGCGCCAAATAAATTTCACATTAATAATTCGTAATAGTTAAGTTTTTGCCTATTGATATACATTTACTTAGAATAAATTTTTTAAGAAAATGAAGAATCTGAACAAGCTGACAGATGAACAGTTGGCCCTGGCGTATATCAATGGTAGCAATCAGGCTTTCGATTTATTGTTGTTACGTAATCAGTCGAAATTATTTGCCTACATACTCTTTGTGGTTCATGACAGAGAGATTGCCAATGATGTTTTTCAAGAAACTTTTACTAAGGTTATTATCAAATTGCAGCAGGGAAAGTACGTTGCAAGTGGAAAATTTTATGCGTGGATCATGCGTATAGCGCACAATGTTATCATGGATTGGTATCGGGAGCAGAAGTCGGAAAGGATTATCGAAGTGAACGAAAACAACGACTTGTCGAATATCGAGAACAAAGAATTGTTGGATGAGAATATAGAGAGTAAGTTTGTAAATGAGCAAGTGCTCTGCGATGTGAAGCGGATGATGAATCTTTTGCCGGCTTCTCAACGCGAAGTGGTTTATATGCGTTATTACCAGCAGTTGTCTTTCAAAGAGATTGCCGATATGACCAACGTCAGCATCAACACCGCTTTGGGGCGCATGCGTTATGCCATTATTAATTTAAGGCGTATGGCCAACAACCATCACTTGGCGTTGCAATTGGTTTGAAATGCCGATCGGGGGTAACTTCGGTGTTGCTTCGCTTGTGTTTATTCGCCCGTTTTGAGTGAACGAATCGTGGCAATCGGATCTTTCGACCGAAAAACGTAGCTTCCGCTTACCAGTACATCTGCTCCTGCTTTCACCAAGCGAGGAGCAGTTTCTTTTTGTACGCCTCCGTCGACTTCAATCAGTGCTTTCGATTCTGCAGCTTGTATCAGATGGCGTAGCCGATCGATTTTCCGAATGGTATTCTCGATAAAAGTTTGTCCGCCGAACCCGGGATTGACGCTCATCAGCAGAATCAGATCGGCGTCGCAGATCACATCTTCGAGTACCTGTACGGGCGTAGAGGGATTGAGCGCCACTCCGGCTTTCATACCGGCTGCATGAATTTCTTGAATGGTGCGATGCAGGTGGGTGCACGCTTCATAATGAACGCACATCAGCATGGCACCCGATTGGGCTGTTTGAAGGATGTAGCGTTCGGGCTGAACGATCATCAGGTGCACATCGAGCGGCTTTTTACAGATGCCCGAAACGGCTTTGATGACTGGGAAACCGAACGAGATGTTGGGCACGAAAACGCCATCCATCACATCCATGTGCAACCAGTCGGCGTCGCTTCGGTTGATCATGTCGATATCTTTCTTCAGGTCTGTAAAATCGGCAGACAGCAAAGAGGGCGAAACAAGTGTATGCATAGCGTGTTCGGTGGGTTTAATTGAGACAATAAACTTCGTTGCTGTTTTGCAGCCGAACCACACGATAGGTGTAGGCGAGCTGGCGAATGAAATTCAATGTCGACTCAGAGGGTTTTAACTCTTCTTGCGTAAAATACTTCATGGGCGTTGTTTTATGTTGAATGCTTGTTAATGATAAAACGCCGGTGCAAAGGGTTTATTACATGCTCATACGCTTTTATTTTCAGAAGCCCGGATTTGCGACGCGAGCGGCGCAAAAACGCCGCGTCGGAAACGCGAAAATATGCAGCGAAAGTTTGTCGTGTCGAGAAATAAACCGTATATTTGCAAGCGAAATAATTCGTTCAATTAAAAATGCAGAGGTTAGTGTTTACAGCGGGGTGGCGGTAATTTCAGAAATAAAAAAAAGATGATCAATTTCGAAACCATGTATGTGCTTTAACAGTTATATCATGAGGGTCTGCTGCAGAAACGGCAGACCTTTTCCGTTTCGGGCGTTGCCGAGCAAACGCTCGGACGTAGGGCGCAACGGATGATGAACACTTTTCTGAGGCCGAGTTGGCGAATCAACAAAAAGAATGAGGATATGATTATAAAAGTATGCGGTATGCGCGATGCCGCCAATATTCGCGACGTGGCCGAGCTGGAAATCGACATGATGGGGTTCGATTTTCGGCCATCTTCGCCGCGTTACGTGCAGATGATCAGCAGCCGCGCCGGCATCATTCCCGATTACAGCCGAGAGCGTTTGACGCGCAGCGGCAGGTGGTTGACAGGAGAGCCGGCCGAATGGACCGTGGCAAGGACAGGGGTGTTTGCCGACGACATGCCGCAGAACATCGTAACCCGCGTTTACAATTACAGCCTCGATTATGTTCAGCTCGACGGCAGCGAGAGTCGCGTCATGATCGAAAATCTGCTCCGTACGCTCAGGCCTGATATCCGGCCGACGATAAAAATAATAAAAACCTTGCCCATTGCCGCTGCCGAAGACATCGAACGGTATAAAGCCTACGAGGGAGTCGTAGATTTGTTTCTTTTTAAAGCATCCGACGCCATCGAAAACGCTACCGAACGGTCTTTCGACTGGCATTTGCTGCAGGCTTACGACGGGCGCACGCCGTTTTTGGTGGGCGGCGGAATCGGGGCCGAGGATGCCGAACAAATCTTAAAGTTCGACCATCCGCAGTTTGTAGGAATCGACCTGAACAGCCGCTTCGAAACTGATCCCGGCATCAAAGACACGGCGATGTTGCAAACGTTTGTCCGACGGATTAAAACTGACCGAACAAATGGCTGCAACAACTGCCACGAAGCCCCCCAGCGGTTGCGCGTCACTGCTGTCGATGCTGCGTTGCCGTGGTACGCCGTCAGGCTGTTCACGCACCGCCCGCAAATGGTGTACGACTATCTTGAAGAGCACGCATTGACGTATTTCGTGCCGATGAAATACGTCGAATTCGAAGATCAGCACCATCGCCTGCGCCACCGCTTGCGACCCGTTGTGCACAACCTGTTTTTTTTGCAAAAGACCCTTCGGTCGGCCCACATGCAGCGCATCCTGTCCGAAGCGCCGTTCAAGTTGTCGGTGATTCGCAAAGAGAAAGGCGGGACAGATTATTACGAGATTCCGGCCCGGCAGATGGCCGAGTTTCAAACCATGTGCAATCCTGATATCGCCATGCGCAAATTCTTGACCGAAGCGCAGGCACGACTGAAGTCCGGCACACCGGTTTATGTAAAATACGGTCCGCTGAAAGGATTGAGCGGCCGGCTTGTGCGTTATAATAAAAGGTATTTCTTACTGAAAGAGATTCCCGGCATGGGCGTGATGTTGAAGGTGGCGCGCTGGTGTTGCGAACCGGTTTGTAACATTAAAAACAACTAAAAACTTATTTTAGATTCTCGTGCAACCAGGTTGTTTTTGTTCCGCGGCATCGGCTGACGCGTGCAACCAGGTTGTTTTCGTTCCGCGGCGTCGGCTGACGCGTG
>CAUQAO010000058.1:0-13639 GCA_963515815.1 uncultured Prevotella sp. | reverse complement strand
CGGAACGAAAACAAGATGCTTGCACGGGCCAGCCGACGCCGCGGAACGAAAACAAGATGCTTGCACGGGCCAGCCGACGCCGCGGAACGAAAACAAACAGCTTGCACGGGCCAGCCGACGCCGCTGATGAAAACAAACAGCTTGCACGGGCCAGCCGACGCCGCGGACGAAAACAAACAGTTTGCACGGGCCAGCCGTGACAGAAGCTTTATCCGCGCCGGAATCGACGGCCAAATAATCAAATTGAAATGCCCGATTACCGATTTTATTCGTAATTTTGCAATACTTTTATAATATCAGAATTAAAAAAAATAATAAGAATAATAATGAACTTCAACAACTTTCTAAAATCATTGTTCGGTGATAAATCAAGCCGAGACATGCGACTCATTCAACCGCTCGTAGAAACCGTCAAGGCCGCTTATCCCGATATTCAGAAGCTGAGCAATGACGAATTGCGTGCCAAAACAAAAGAGATACAAAAGTATGTTCAGGACGCAGCAAAAGAACAAAAAGAAAAAATAGCCGAACTGAAAGCCAAGATAGAAGAAACGGCTATCGACGAACGCGAACCCATCTTCGCCGAAATCGACAAACAGGAAAAAGAGGCGCTCGAAAACTACGAAAAGGCCCTGAACGACGTCATGCCTACCGCTTTCTGCATCATCAAAGATACGGCACGAAGATTCGCCGAAAACGAAGAAACCATCGTTACGGCTAACGACTTCGACCGCGAACTGGCCGCCGACCCGTCGAAAGACTTTATCACGATCGACGGCGACAAAGCCATCTACCACAATCATTGGACGGCGGGCGGAAACGACCTGAAGTGGGAAATGATCCACTACGACGTTCAGCTGTTCGGCGGTATCGCACTGCACCAAGGCAAAATAGCCGAAATGGCTACCGGCGAGGGTAAAACACTTGTGGCTACGCTGCCGGTGTTCCTCAATGCGCTGACCGGAAACGGCGTGCATGTGGTTACCGTGAACGACTACCTGGCAAAACGCGACTCCGAATGGATGGGGCCGCTCTACGAGTTCAACGGCCTCAGCGTCGACTGTATCGACAAGCACCGCCCCAACTCGCAAGAACGCCGCGAGGCTTACAGGGCCGATATCACTTTCGGTACCAACAACGAGTTCGGTTTCGACTATCTGCGCGACAACATGGCCATCTCGCCGGCCGACCTGGTACAGCGTACGCACAACTATGCCATTGTCGACGAGGTAGACTCGGTGCTCATCGACGATGCACGCACGCCGCTCATCATCAGCGGACCGATTCCGAAAGGCGACGACCAAATGTTCGAAGAATACCAACCCCTGGTCGAAAAACTGGTCGACGTACAACGCAAACTGGCTACGCAGTATCTGGCCGAGGCAAAACAGCTGATCGTTGAAGGACAAGCGACAAAAGACCAGAAAAAAACCGACGAAGGATTCCTGGCACTGTATCGGTCGTACAAATCGCTGCCGAAAAACAAACCCCTCATCAAGTACCTCTCCGAAGAAGGCATCAAGGCCGGCATGCTCAAAACCGAAGAGTACTACATGCAGAACAACAACCGCGAAATGCCCAAAGCGGTAGAACCGCTCTACTTCGTGGTAGACGAAAAACTGAACAGCTGCGACCTGACCGACAAAGGTACCGAATGGCTCGCCAACCAGGTAAACGACAAAGAACTGTTCGTCTTGCCCGATATCGCATCACAGCTCTCGGCCCTCGAAACCGAAACAGATCTGACCGATCAGGAACGGCTCGACAAAAAAGACGAACTGCTTTCACACTACGGCGTGCAAAGCGAAAGGGTACACACGCTGCAACAGCTGCTCAAGGCCTACACCATGTTCAACAAAGACGACGAATACGTAGTCATCGACGGCGAAGTCAAAATCGTTGACGAACAAACCGGACGTATCATGGAAGGACGACGCTGGAGCGACGGACTGCACCAAGCCGTCGAAGCCAAAGAACACGTAAAAGTCGAGGCAGCCACACAAACCTTCGCAACCATCACGCTGCAAAACTACTTCAGAATGTACCACAAACTGGCCGGCATGACCGGTACCGCATCGACAGAAGCCGGAGAGTTCTGGGACATCTACAAACTCGATGTAGTCGAAATTCCGACCAACAAACCCATAGCACGACACGATTTGAACGACAGAGTTTACCGAACAGCGCGCGAAAAATACGCTGCCGTCATCGACGAGATAGAACTGATGCGCAACAGCGGACGCCCCTGCCTGGTCGGCACCACATCGGTCGAAATATCCGAGCTGCTGAGCCGCATGCTCAAACTTCGCAACATCCCCCACAATGTATTGAACGCAAAACTGCACCAGCGCGAGGCCAACATCGTTGCAGAAGCCGGACGAAGCATGCCCGGAACGGTAACGGTTACCGACGAAGACGGAGTTCAGCACAAAGAAGAACGCATGTTGGGCGTCGTAACCATCGCAACCAACATGGCCGGCCGTGGTACCGACATCAAACTCACATCCGAAGTAAAAGCCGCAGGCGGACTGGCCATCATCGGTACCGAACGCCACGAAAGCCGACGAGTAGACCGGCAGCTGCGAGGAAGAGCCGGCCGACAAGGCGACCCAGGAAGCTCTGTATTCTACGTCAGCATGGAAGACAAGCTCATGCGACTGTTCGGTTCGGAGCGTATCTCGTCGGTCATGGACCGCTTGGGCTTCAAAGACGGCGAACGAATAGAAAGTCCGATGATCTCGAGAAGCATCGAACGGGCACAGAAAAAAGTCGAAGAAAACAACTTCGGTATCCGTAAACACCTGCTCGAATACGACGACGTGATGAACAAACAGCGCACCGTCATCTACGAAAAGCGGCGCCACGCCTTGATGGGCGAGCGCATCGGAATGGACATTACCAACATTATTTGGGACCGATGCGTTAATATCATCGAAACCAACGAATACGCCGGCTGCAAAGAACAATTCTTAAAACTACTGGCAATGGAATGCCCCTTTACCGAAGAAGAATTCTACACCGTCAACAGGGCCGATTTGGCAGAACGCACCTTCCAGGATGCAATGGCCGCTTTCAAGCGCAAAACCGACCGCATTCAGAGCGTTGCCTGGCCGGTCATCAAGCAAGTACAGGAAGAACAGGGCGACCGTTTCGAACGCATTGCCGTACCGATTACCGACGGAAAACGAGCATACCAAATTTCGTGCAACCTGAAAGAAGCCTACGATACCGAAGCAAGAGACGTGGTGAAACAATTCGAAAAAACTATCATGCTGCACCTGATCGATGACAACTGGAAAGAGAATTTACGCCAGTTAGACGAGCTTCGGCACAGCGTTCAGAACGCTTCGTACGAGCAGAAAGACCCATTGCTGATCTTCAAACTCGAAAGCGCAAAACTCTGGGACAACATGATCAACGAAATGAACAACCAGGCCACGAGCATATTGATGCGCGGACAGATTCCGGATCTGCCGCAGGAAGAGGTTCGCGAAGCGGCACCCGAACGCAGAAGTCAGCGTTACAACGAACAGAAAGACGATCTTACCGATCCGAACCACGTTGCTGCTGCCCACCACGACACCCGCGAAAACGCCCAGCAGATTAACCACACGCCGTACATCAAAGACAAAATGCCGCGTCCGAACGACCCATGCCCATGCGGCAGCGGCAAGAAGTTTAAAAACTGCCACGGCAAAAACATCCGATAAATAAATTATCCGCAGATGATAAACTGATAGATAGTCGAACCGCAGGATTACGGTAAACAGACCGGAAAGCCGCACCGACTATCTATCATTTTTTGATGCAGAAAAACCACTCGCTTATGCAAATACAAATCAGCCATCTTAAAAAGATATTCGGCGAAAAAACAGCTGTAGATATTTCTCAACTAACGATCGATTCGGGCGAGATTCTCGGATGGGTCGGCAACAACGGAGCCGGAAAAACCACCCTGTTCCGTCTGCTTCTCGATCTGCTAAAAGCCGACGAGGGGCAGGTTTTTCTGTCGTTCGAACGCCTACAAGAGCAGCCCGAAACAGCAACACAAGCTACCGATAGCGGCACGATCGTGATGAACCCAGCCGAGACCGAAGAATGGAAGCAACACACCGGCGCCTATATCGACGAGGGCTTTTTGATCGACTTCCTGACACCCGAAGAGTTTTTCGAGTTCGTTGCAAAGGTTAACCTGATAGAAAAAGAAACGCTCGACGCATTTTTAGCAACACTGGCGCAGTTTATGAACGGCGAAATCATGAACCAGAAGAAGCTGATTCGCGATTTCTCTGCCGGAAACAAACAGAAAATCGGTATCATATCGGCCCTGATCGCACAACCGAAGCTCCTGATATTAGACGAGCCTTTCAACTTTTTAGATCCCTCCAGCCAAAACATTCTGAAAAAGCTCCTGACCGACTACAACCGAACCACAGGGGCCACAATCCTTGTCAGTAGCCACAACTTGCAGCATACGGTCGAAATTTCGTCGCGAATCGTTCTGTTAGAGAAAGGCGTGATCGTTAAAGACCTGCAAAATCAAGGCGGAAGTGCCGAGAAAGAGTTAGAGGTCTATTTCAACACCCGCACCGACGGTTGACGGGTATTCGGCTGTGACAAAGATCGGCGGATTTGATACGCTTTGTGCAGATAATATAAGATTCCGACGAGGCAGCCCATTGATATGTAAACCATCAACAGCTGCCAACCATTCATTCGAATGCCGTCGACACTGGCACCCGGCCACAAAGCGATGGCAGACAAACAGGCATTCAACCGGCCAACCATCCAAGCAAGCGCCATGCCGATCCAACCTTGTATCGTCGGGGACGGCATCGATACGAACAAAATACAAGAAGTGTATAAAATAACGGCTGTCATCGGCACCGCAATGAAATTGGTCAGCAAAAAGTAGCACGAGAAACGACCGAAATAATAGGCCACCAGTGGTGCCGTGCCAATTTGAGCCGCTACCGAGACTGCCACCATTCCCCACAGCTTATCGACGATACCCCGGCTTTGAAGCCATCGGCCAGGTATCAACCGGTAAATAGGACCATACAACAACAGGATGGACAGCACAGCCATGAACGACAGCTGAAAACTGATATCCCACAGACTCAACGGATTCATCATGAGCATCACGATGGCCGTTAATGCCAGCGTATTGAGCGACATCTTGCCGCGGTTGAGCAACGCAGTAAAGGCGTAAACCGTCAGCATGATGGCCGAACGCATAACGCTGGCCGACATGCCGGTCAGGAAAACGTACATCCAAACGGCCACAACCGTCATGACGAGCAACTGCATCCGACGACTGCTGCGCCCACGGAAGATAACCGTGAGCAGACCGAAAATAATGCTCAGATGCAATCCTGATAACGCCAGCACATGCGAAACGCCTGTCGCGGCATACACGTTTTTCGTTTCTTTCGACAACATCGACTTGTCGCCCAGTGTCATGGCAGCCACAATGGCGTAGTTCTGTTCGTCGAGTCCGTTGGCAGCATAGCGCTCCAATAACCGAGAACGAACTTTCTGAGCCAACAATTTCAACCGCTCCATGCGCGGCATCTGTCGCAAATCCAGCTGTAAGGTATGCCAATTGCGGTGGTAAACCAACGTTCGGGCGCAAAAGCCATGCCCCTCTAACCATTGTTTATAATTGAAATGCGTGTCGGAATAGAAATCGGCAAGTGGCCGAAAGGTCGACCGTATTGCCAATCCGCTGCCCACAGTCAGTCGGCGGTAACGGCCCTCGAGCGTATCTCTCAGAATGGCCGCCTTGACTTTTCGTCCCGACATGCTACCGCGAAGCACAAACAAATCGCACTGAAGTGTCTTTCCGCGTAGCTGCGGAACATCGATGATAACGGCTTCGGACAATTGCTCGCCAGTCGGTATCTTAACCCGAGCTCGGTCGGTCGCCATCGAAAAAATCAACGCCCCGAATCCCGTTGCCGTGGCTAAAATAAAAAGACTCTGCATCATCTTCCGACCTCGGCAAGCGAAAGAAGCGATCAGAGCTGCACCAGTTGCGCCCAACCAAGCCTCAGTGGGAACGGCAGCACGCAACGAATGACCGGCGACCACCCCTGCAATCAGCGCCACAACCACTCTGACGAGCGGATAAAGCTGTAACCTGTCATGTACTTTCATTCATAATCGTCGATCACGGCGTTGGTAAAATCCATCATCGGTTTCGCCACCTTGAATATCTCCGTCATCGGTTTCAACCAATCGTCGCCCTCGAAAAAGTCGTCATCGACCGCATGCCAGCACACATAGTCTTTCATTTTCAGGTAAGACAAAAACTCATAGTTGCGCGGAAAATCTCTGGGGGCTGTTTTCAGATGCGCCAGTCCGAAGCCTCGCTTACTCACCTCCTCATCGGTCCATACGCCTTCGTTCGTACGGCCGAACAGCTCGACAAACCGATCGTTTTCTACACACTCGCGCCAGGCGTCGATATTGGCCATAATCTCATTGCGACACGCCGTCAGAATTTGCGTGGGCAGCCAATACGATCCGACGGCCACCACACACTGGCCCGGCTCCACATGCAGATAATAACCGCCGTGCAAAGCATTCTTGCCCTTGGCACAGATATAGGCACCAAAATGACGCTTGTAAGGCGACTTATCGGCCGAGAAACGCGTGTCGCGGTTGAACCGGTAACAAGCCGTTTTCGGCGTGATATGCGCTATCGACGCATCAAACTCGGCAATAGCCGTTATGGCTTTCGACACGCTGGCCTCGAAGTCGGCCCGGCACGCTACATACTCGTTCTTGTGCGCCTGAAACCAGTCGCGATTGTTATTGGCGGCAATGTCGCGCAAAAAACTGAAGATACGTTTTACATCCATTTCTATTCTAATTTCGAGTGTTCTAAAAGTTTCGGACAGATAGCGTCGAATTGGCATTTCTGGCACTTGGGCCGCTGACTCTGACAGATGTATCTGCCGTGCAACAGTAGCCAATGATGCGCATTCGCCACATCCTGCTCGGGAATGTGACGCATCAGTTCCAGCTCGACTTTCAAAGGCGTATCGGCCGTTGCCGGCACCAGTCCCATGCGATGGCTCACCCGATAAACATGCGTGTCGACGGCAATCTTCGCCTTGCCGTACCAAACCGCTTGCACCACATTGGCCGTCTTGCGCCCCACGCCGGGCAACTTCATCAGATCGGCTGTATTGTCGGGTACCTGACCGCCGAAATCGTCGACAATCATTCGCGCCATTTCTACCAGATGGCGCGACTTGGCATTGGGATAGCTCACGCTGCGCACATACTCGAAAACATCTTCGGGCGTAGCTGCCGCCATCGATTGCGCGTCGGGATAATGCCTAAAAAGTTCGGGCGTAACTTGGTTGATGCGCTTGTCGGTACACTGCGCGCTCAACAGAGTTGCGACAATGAGCTGAAAGGCCGAGGCAAATTCCAATTCGGTAGTCACCGCCGGCGTTTCGTTACGAAAATAATCAAGTATAAACCGGTATCGTTCTGTTCGCGTCATGCTGCAAAGTTTATCTAATATTTTCCGACAACGATATTGTCTTCAGTACCGAGCACAAAGTTACTAAAAAAAGTATTTTGATGCTTCCGCATCGTGCGGAAACGCTTAAAACATATTTTAGTCCTTGATGTAGCACTACATTTGGGGGTAAAATAGGTTTTTGGCCTTACTGCATGGCTCAGAAACGAAAAACCGGAAGAATATCCCGCAACTACTGCGTATATTCTTCCGGTTTTATACTTTTAACCGTTTGGCGGCGGTTCACTTTCCGCCTCGACCGAATCTTAGCGTTAATTGATCATCTTCTCTAACTCTTTTGTCCTACTGTCGTCGGCGCCGTAGAGCGTGTAGTAGCATTGGTAGAGCGAGTAAACCCAGTTGGCACGATTTCTCGACGGGTCGATATCGCGCGCTTTCTCTAAATAGCCCATCGATTCGGTGTAGAGCTTTTTCTGCTGCGCAGCGTCGTTCAAGCTCTGTGCTTTCGAGTTGAGCGTAAATCCGAGATAGGTCAACACCAGTGCATCTTTGTCGTTAACGCCGAGGGCTTTTTTGTAGTCTTCGACGGCAGTATCCCATTCGCCGGCGTTCATCTCGGTCTGCCCTTTCATAACCAACGCGCTGAAGTTGTTCGGATCTTCTTTCAGTTTTTCGGCAATGAAAGCGGCCAATGCCTCTTTGTTGTTCATGCTGCTGTACATCGAGCTTAATGCAGCGAACACCTGTTCGTCGTGGTTCGCTTTTTCGTAGAGCGTTTTCAGATTGTCGATCGCTTTCAAACTGTCGGCTCTCGAGGTAAGATTCTGCTGAATGAGGTATGCCTTGAGGTTCAGCGCATCTTTGTGCACAGCTACGGCCGTGTCTTGCAGGGCTACGTCGCAATACTGATTGGCCAGGTCGAGCTTTTTGCCCTGGAAAGCATAGATGGATGCCACGCGGGCTACTTCGCCGAGATATTCATCACGGGCCGGCTTGTTCTGCACGTCGGCGAACAAT
This sequence comes from uncultured Prevotella sp., assembly GCA_963515815.1. Classification (GTDB taxonomy): domain Bacteria; phylum Bacteroidota; class Bacteroidia; order Bacteroidales; family Bacteroidaceae; genus Prevotella. The sequence continues at coordinate 5,124 of CAUQAO010000058.1, read as the reverse complement.
GTCGAGGAAGCCGAGGATACGTAAAGCCCGAAATGGTTGAGGGCCTCTTTCTCGTCATTCTTTCTGGCAGCCTCTTGCCCGCCATTGATCAGTTGCTGTCTGAATCTGTACAAGCGATCTTGGTTGGCTTTGTGGAACTTTACCTTTACCTTTCCTTTCTCGTTGGGCATCTGGTCGTACTTGTCGCACTCGATACCCGATTCGATGGCATGAAAAATGGCATTGTAAAAGCCCACGGTATCGAACTTTTTCACCTCGCCTTGTTTCAGCTGCTCGGCCAGCATGTTGTTATCGATAATCTGCTGTTCTTTGTTCACCTTTTCCATTGCCAGGTCTACCAGCTTGTTGTAGGCTTTGGCTTTCTCTTCGTTATTGGCCAGTTGAGACAGGCTCGAATTGACGAGATTCTGCGCCTCGACAAAAGTTTTCGATGCCAAGATGGCTTTCAGCGCATTGCTGTCTGCCGCAAAAGCAGTTGAGGTACTGAGTACCGCTAACGCTATCAACATTATTTTTTTCATATTCTCTGTTATTTAAAGGTTTATATTTTCTTTTAGTTTTCGCTCTCTGGCTGGTCCGAATCGGCAAACGGCATACTATTCGTACTGTCGCTTTCGGAGGTTGCCTGTTGGCCGTGTTCGATAGATTGCTCGTCTTCGACGGTAGCTTCCAGTTCCGACTTTATTGTTCGGCATACGCTGGCTATGATGTCATTCTTCTTGGCCAAATTGATCAGCCGCACGCCCTGGGTTGCACGGCCCATCACTCTGCATTCTGACACGGCCAGGCGGATAACGATGCCGCTCTTGTTGATAATCATGAGGTCGTTGTCGTCGGTTACGTTCTTGATGGCTACCAGCCGGCCGGTCTTCTCGGTAATGCCCAATGTCTTGACGCCCTTTCCACCTCTGTTGGTCTTCCTGTAGTCTTCGACGAGCGAACGCTTACCGTATCCGTTTTGGCTGACAACCATCACGGTCTCGTTGATCGGATCGGTCACTACGATCATGCCGACCACAGCATCGTCGCCATCGTCGAGCCGCATGCCTCGCACACCGGTTGCCGTACGCCCCATTGTACGTATTGCACGCTCATCGAATCGAACGGCACGCCCGTTTCGGTTGGCCATAATCAGCTCGTTCTGTCCGTTGGTCAGCCGCACGTCTACCACCTCGTCGCCCTCGGCAATATTAATGGCAATGACACCGTTGGTGCGCGGCCGCGAATAAGCCTCGAGACAGGTTTTCTTCACGGTTCCTTCTTTTGTTGCGAACACTACGTAATGCGAATTGACAAACTCGTCATCATCAAGTCCCCGCAATCTAAGGATGGCATTGATCGAATCGTCGCTCTCGATATTCAGCAGATTCTGGATGGCGCGCCCTTTCGAATCTTTGGCACCTTCAGGTATGTTGTAGCACTTCAGCCAGTAGCACCGGCCCTTTTTGGTGAAGAAAAGCATGGTTTGATGCATTGTAGCCGGATAAATAAACTCGGTGAAATCTTGATCGCGATGCTTGGCTCCTTTCGAACCGACACCGCCGCGAGCCTGCTCATGGAACTCCGAAAGCGGCGTGCGCTTGATGTACCCCAGATGACTCACCGTAATGACCACCGGATCATTCGGGTAAAAGTCTTCGGCGTTGAATTCGTGCTCTGCTCGAATAATCTTCGTGCGGCGCTCGTCGCCATACTTTTCTTTTACTTCGTTCAGCTCGTCTTTCATCACCTTCTTGCACAGCTCCGGATCTGACAAAATGTTTTGCAGATAAGCGATCTGCCTTTCCAGTTCCTCGTATTCGGCATGCAGCTGGTCCATGCGCAGTCCGGTAAGTTGCGACAGGCGCATGTCGACGATCGCCTTGCTCTGCAATTCGTCGAGATCGAAACGCTTCTCCAAATTGCTTTGTGCCTCGGCAGGTGTTTTACTGCCACGGATGATGTGCACCACCTCGTCGATATTGTCACAGGCAATAATCAGCCCTTTCAAGATATGGGCACGTTCTTCGGCTTTCTTCAGCTCGAATTTAGTGCGCCGAATCGTTACATCGTGGCGATGTTCGACAAAATACTTCACACATTCTTTAAGACTCAACAAGCGCGGACGTCCGTTGACCAATGCTATGTTGTTAACGGAAAACGAACTCTGCAAAGCCGTCATCTTAAACAGCTTGTTCAAAATAACATTGGCATTGGCATCTTTCTTCACATCGATCACAATGCGCATACCCTGCCGCCCCGACTCATCGTTCGCATTAGAAATGCCCTCCAGTTTCCCTTCCTTTACTAATGCGGCGATATATTCGATCAGCTGTTGCTTGTTGACGCCATAAGGAATTTCCGTAACAACGATCTTGTCGTGGCTTTCGTCACTCTCTATCTCGGCTTTTGCCCGAATGATGATACGCCCGCGCCCGGTTTCATAAGCATCCCGAACGCCCTGAAGACCGTAAATATAGGCACCGGTTGGAAAATCGGGTGCTTGAATATATTGCATCAATTCATCCAATTCGATTTCCGGATCATCGATATAAGCACAACAACCATCAATTACCTCGCGAAGATTATGCGTAGGCATATTCGTTGCCATACCTACAGCAATTCCGTTTCCGCCATTGACCAACAAATTGGGTATTTTCGTAGGCATTACCGTAGGCTCTTGCAATGTGTCGTCGAAATTATTGGCCATATCAACGGTTTCTTTCTCCAAATCGTCCATGATATGCTCGCCCATCTTCGACAAACGACACTCGGTATAACGCATAGCTGCAGCAGAATCGCCATCGACGCTACCAAAGTTTCCTTGTCCGTCCACAAGCGTATAACGCATGTTCCAATCCTGCGCCAAACGAACCAATGCCCCATATACAGAACTGTCGCCGTGAGGATGATACTTACCCAATACCTCGCCAACAACGCGCGCACACTTCTTGTAAGGTTTGTCACTGGTATTTCCGATTCCGAGCATACCGTATAAAATACGGCGATGTACTGGTTTAAAACCGTCACGCACATCAGGAAGGGCACGAGCAACAATAACCGACATCGAATAGTCGATATACGACGACTTCATCTCTTCCTCGATGTTAATCTTCATGATCCTATCCTGATCAATAGTTTGATTTTCGTCCATTAATTTATTCTATTATGTTTTAATCTAATTTCTAACAAAATAGCCATAGAGGGCATTTATTTTCGTTCTAAGGCATTTAGGAGTTTATTTGACAGTGCTAAATTACGACTTTTTTCTGAATTAATTGCATGCGAACAGAAAAACGCTTCTTTTTAAATATAATAAGTCGGCTACGTAGCTATATGGGTACACATACTTGACATAAACTAAGAAAAACCAACAATTCGTGTTAAAATTAACAACAACATTACTTGTGTAGGTACACAAACCTTTTTATTAAAAAAAATATTCAAATCCATTTGGCGGTTATGAAAATTCCTCTAACTTTGCAAGTGTTATCCTGAAAACAATCTTTTTACCTTAAAGGACTAATGCCTATTGAAGATTTGAAGCGATCGTCTGTGAAGACCATCGCTTTTTTTTATACTCGTAACAAGATATTATTCTTTATCCCCAAACGGAAATAAGATACAGACATTTTATTCTATAGCGGCTTACTTTTTGCCTCGCCAGAGTGTCTGGCGGGACATTTTTCGTGATTTTCGTCTCGCCAGAGTGTCTGGCGGGGCATAAAATTCATTTTTATTGTAAACCGCTTCTATGGCCCGAAAAACTATTTTACCTGATACCAATAGTTAGCGGACAATATAAAGGACGATGGAAAGTAAACTTTGTGGATCTGCGAAAAGTACACTCTCAAATAAACTTTACCCAAAGTTATCAAACATGATCGATTCCGAATCTACGCCAATGCTGTCAAGCATCTGTTGCACGGCATTGCTCATTGGACCCGGACCGCACATGTAATACTCGATATCTTCAGGCGCTTCATGATCCTTGAGATAAGTTTCGTACATTACTTGATGTACAAAACCGATTGTATAAGCAACATTTGCGGCATCGGCCAACGGATCTTGACGATCTAAGGCGAGATGGAAATGGAAGTTATGATATTCTTTTTCCAATTCGTGGAAATCATCTAAGAAGAAAGCTTCGCTCAATGAGCGGGCACCATAGAAATAATGCATCTCACGATCGGTCGTATGCAATGTCTTCAGCATGTACATGATCTGGCTACGTAAAGGGGCCATACCGGCGCCTCCACCTACCCAAATCATTTCTTTCTTAGAGTCGACAATTGGATGAAAATCGCCATAGGGGCCGCTCATCGTTACTTTATCGCCCGGTTTTAAAGAAAAGATGTAGCTGGAGGCAATGCCTGTTGGTACATCCATAAAGCCGACTTGCGGACGGGGCTTAAAAGGAGTAGATGCTATGCGGACAGTGAGCATAATGATGTCGCCCTCGTCGGGGTAGTTGGCCATTGAGTAAGCTCGAACTGTTGCTTCCGGATTATGGGCCTTGATGGATAGTATATTGAATTTCTCCCATATCGGCAGATACTCTGGTCCGATATCGTTTTTATCGAAATCTTTATCGTAATCGATGGTATCATAAGCCGGTATTTTGATTTGTGCATAAGATCCCGGAATAAAGTCCATGTGCTCGCCTGGGGGCAGTGCAACTTTAAACTCTTTGATGAAGCTTGATACGTTCTTATTGCTAATAACGGTACACTCCCATTCTTTTACCCCCAATACACTTTCAGGCACTTTAATTTTCATGTCGCTTTTCACCTTACATTGGCATCCTAATCTCCAATGCGCTTTTATCTCTTTTCGTGAGAAATGCGGGCGCTCTGAATCGAGAATCTCCCCTCCTCCTTCTATAACCTGAAGTTTACACTGACCGCAACTTGCTTTTCCGCCGCAAGCAGACGAAAGATAGATGCCGTTTTCGTTCAGAGTAGACATGACAGAGGAACCTTGTGGAACGCTTAATGTGGTATCGTCATTAATCACGATATTGACATTTCCACTTGGTGAAAGATACCTCTTTGCTACAAGCAGGATGATGACAAGCAAAAGGATAGTAACAAGAAATACTGCTATGCTTGTTAATATAAAAGTCGTATTCATGCTGATTATATT
>CAUQAO010000057.1:0-14244 GCA_963515815.1 uncultured Prevotella sp. | reverse complement strand
GATGAGCAGTGTCCAGGTTTCGCCTATGCCGTAGCTCCATCGCGTGATGTAGTCGCGTTCGAGTCCGCTCTCGGTTTGGTTGGCCGCATCGGCTTTCACCAGTTCGCTCTTGCCGCGCATAGATTCTTTGCTGTACTGCCACGTGTGGTACAGGTTGCTCAGGTTGATACTGATACCGATGGCGGCAGCGGCGAAGCAAATGGCCGTGGCCTTGCCGAAGCGTGCCAGTTGTTTCTGCCGAACAGCTTCAATCAGATAGGCAACGACCAGCAGCAACACGATCAGCAGATAATAGTACGTCATTTGCACGTGGTTGGCCTTTACTTCGAACGCCGTAAAAATGGCCGTTGTGATGAAGCCCCACAGATATTTTCCGCGGTAGGCCAGCACCACGCCGGCTATCATCGGCGGCAGATAAGCCAGCGCCATGACCTTCCACAGATGGCCGGCGGCGATGATGATGAAGAAATAGCTGGAGAAGGCCCACAGGATGGAACCCAGTACGGCCAGCTCTTTTCTGAAGTCGAACGCCCGCAGCAGAATATAGAACCCCAGTAGATAGGCGAAAACGAACCACACATTTTCGGGCAGCCACAGGTGGTAAGCCTTCATAAACTTGCTCAGCGTGTCGGTACTGCCGTACGAGGGTGTGGTTTGGTACGTGGGCATGCCGCCGAACACAGAGTTGGTCCAGCGTGTGTATTCGCCGTGCTGCGCCATGTATTCTTCCTGTTCGTGCCCCATGCCGCGACCGGCCGAGGCGTCGTGCCTGTACAGTATGCGCCCTTCGAGATCGGCAGGCATGAAATAGACGAACGAAATAACGGCAAAAAGTACGATGGCGGCAAGATCCGGCCAATATTTCTTCAAGGTTTTCATGAATGATATAAACGTTTTGATGACTGTGCAAAGGTAGCAAAACTTTGGCGTTCGATGCCGACCGTTCGGCCACTTTTTGCTACCTTTGCATCAAACCCAAACCCAGGAAAATATGAAAATAGGAGTGATCGTTGCCATGCAAAAAGAGTTGGACCGACTCAAGGAACAGCTCGACCATGGCCGAACCGAACAGCACAACGGAAGAACGTTTGTCGTGGGACGCATCGGCCGAAACGACATCATTGTGCAGCAATGCGGCATCGGAAAAGTAAACTCGGCCATCGGAGCCGTAGAAATGATCGGCGCCTACCGTCCGCAGCTCATCGTATCGACAGGCGTTGCCGGCGGCGCCGACATCACGCTTAACCCCGCCGACACCGTTGTGAGCACCGCCTGCACCTACCACGACGCCTACTGCGGCGCCGAATGCGAGGCGGGACAAATCGTGGGGCTGCCCGCCACCTACCCCTCGCCACAAACGCTCGTAGACCAGGCGCTGGTGATGCGTGCCGACAATGCGATACGCGCCGGACTGATTGTCAGCGGCGACTGGTTTGTCGACAGCCGCGACAAGATGCAGCAGATACTCGACCGATTTCCGGCAGCCACAGCCGTCGACATGGAAAGCTGCTCCATTGCGCAGACCTGCCACATCTACCGCACGCCCTTCATCTCGTTCCGCATCATCAGCGACGTTCCGCTGAAAGACCGCGAGGCCGCACAGTACTACGACTTCTGGGAACGGCTGGCCGAAAGCTCGTTCCGTATCACCAAAACATTTCTGCAAACAATACAACACATCTAACGTACACGTGTTATGGACAAAATTCCTTCCTTCACCATCGATCACAACCGCCTGCTGCGCGGAATCTACGTCAGCCGGCAAGACAGCGTGGGCGGCGAAACCGTTACCACCTTCGACATTCGCATGAAAGAACCCAACCGCGAACCCGCCCTGCACCCCGGAGCCTTGCACACCATCGAGCATCTGGCCGCCACCTACCTACGCAACGACAGTCGGTGGAAAGACCGCATTGTGTACTGGGGGCCCATGGGATGCCTCACCGGCAATTACCTTGTTATGCGGGGCAACCTGCAGAGCCGCGACATTGTAGAGCTGATGAAACGCACCTTCGAATTCATCGCCCGCTTCGACGGCCAAATACCCGGCGCGCAGCCCAAAGACTGCGGCAACTACCTGCTGCACGACCTGCCCATGGCGCGCTTCGAAGCCCGAAAATATCTTGAAGAGGTGCTCGAGCGCATTGAAGTACCCAATCTTGTTTACCCCGAATAACCGCCGAGGCTGAAAAACACCGGGCGATACATTTTTGTGCCGGCGTCGGCCATGGCTGACGCGAAAAAAAGTTCAGATACCGTCAGCCATGGCTGATTCGAGTAAAACACCTGTTTTGGTGCCGTCAGCCATGGCCGATTCGAGTAAAACACCTGTTTTGATGCCGTCAGCCATGGCTGATTTGAGTAAACGAGGTCGTTTGATGGTTTCCGCCATGGCGGTTTTGAGTAAACGAGTTCGTTTGGTGGTTTCCGCCATGGCGGTTTTGAGTAAATGAGTTCGTTTGATGGTTTCCGCCATGGCGGTTTTGAGTAAACGAGTTCGTTTGGTGGTTTCCGCCATGGCGGACGCAATAAAATAAGTGGGTTCTGTGCCGGCAGAATAGTCTGTCGGGTTTCACGATATTCGTTTTGCAGGAAAAAAGAAAAAGGCTACTTTTGTGCATCACAAAAAAAAGATTATTCGCATGACATATACTATCGAACGCGTTACGACACTCATAGGTGCGCGACGTTATGGAGCGGCCGAGGCACGCATCGGTTTTATTCTGACCGACAGCCGTTCGCTCTGTTTTCCCGAAGAGACGCTGTTTTTCGCTTTATTGTCCGACCGTAACGACGGCCATCGCTATATAGCCGAACTTTATGATCGCGGCGTGAGAAATTTTGTTGTTTCGACTGTTCCTGCCGACTACGAAAAGACATATCCTACGGCCAACTTCCTGAAAGTGGTCAATACCCGAAAAGCGCTGCAAAGGCTGGCCGAACGCCACCGCGAAGCGTTCGATATACCGGTGGTGGGCATCACGGGGTCGAACGGAAAAACGATGGTAAAAGAGTGGCTCTATCAGTTGCTGTCGCCGCAGCTGTTCGTTACCCGATCGCCCCGAAGCTATAACTCGCAGATCGGCGTACCGCTGTCGGTATGGCTGATCGACGAGCATACGCAGGTCGGCGTGTTCGAAGCGGGTATCAGCGAGCACGACGAAATGATGCCCCTGCGCAACATTATTCAGCCCACCATTGCCGTACTGACCAACATAGGCGCTGCGCATCAAGAAAACTTCGCATCGCTCGAAGACAAATGCCGCGAAAAACTGCTGCTCTTTCACGATGCCGAAACCATGGTGTATCCGGCCGACGACGCGACGGTTGGCAAGGTGCTCGACGCGTATGCCTACAAGGGCGAACATCTGTCGTGGTCGATGGTCGACAGCAAGGCACCCTTCTTCGTGAAAAGCGTCGAGAAGAAAGCCGCCACCACCACCGTTGCGTACACATACAAAGGCAAGGAAGGCGCCTACTCGTTGCCGTTTATCGACGAGGCGTCGGTTGCCGATTCCATCATCTGCGCCGTTGTCGCGCTGCGGCTGGGCATAACGCCCGATGCGCTCGCCGAACGTATCGCACGGCTCGAACCGGTGGCAATGCGGCTCGAAGTGCGCGAGGGGCAGCACGGGTGTACGCTGATCAACGACTCGTACAATTCGGATATCAACTCGCTCGACATCGCGCTCGATTTCATGAACCGTCGCCCCGACCATCAAGGGCGCAGCCGAACGCTTATCCTGAGCGACATAGACCAGAGCGGGCAGCAGCCCGAACAGCTCTACAAAGAAGTGTCGGGCCTGGCTCGAAAGCGCGCTGTAACCAAACTGATCGGCATCGGACCGCAGCTTTGCCGTCAGCAACGGCAGATCGATATACCGCAAAAATACTTCTTCGCCACGGTCGATGCCTTTATCAAGAGCGATGTTTTCGGCTCGCTCCGCAATGAAGTGATTCTGCTGAAAGGTGCGCGCCGCTTCGGATTCGATCAGCTCGGCGAACTTTTGGTACGCAAGGTGCACGAAACAACGCTCGAAGTAAATCTCAATGCCATCGTCGACAACCTGAACTACTACCGCTCGTTTCTCAAGCCCGAAACCAAGCTGGTGTGCATGATCAAAGCCGATGCCTACGGCGTAGGTGCGGTAGAGATAGCCAAAACGCTGCAAGACCATCGGGTAGACTACCTGGCCGTGGCCGTGGCCGACGAGGGAGTAACGCTCAGAAAAAACGGAATCGCGTCGAACATCATGGTGATGAATCCCGAAATGAACTCGTTCAAAACCCTGTTCGATTACGACCTCGAACCCGAGGTGTATTCCTTCAGACTGTTGGAGGCGCTGATCAGGGCCGCCGAAAAAGAGGGCATCACCGACTATCCCGTGCACATCAAGCTGGATACCGGCATGCACCGGCTCGGTTTCGATCCGGACAACGATGTGCAACGCCTTATCGACCGTCTGAAACACCAAAACGCAGTGATACCGAGGTCGGTGTTTTCGCATTTCGTCGGGGCAGACAACGATCGCTTCGATCGCTTCTCGGCCCACCAGTTCGAACTGTTCGACAAGTCCAGCCGACAGCTGCAAGAGGCTTTCGAGCATAAAATACTGCGCCACATGGACAATTCGGCTGGTATCGAGCATTTCCCCCTCCGCCAAATGGACATGTGCCGGCTGGGCTTGGGCCTGTACGGTATCAATCCGCGCACAAATGCCATCATCAACAACGTAAGCACGCTGAAAACTACCATCCTGCAACTGCGCCGGGTAAAAGCCGGCGATACGGTGGGCTACAGCCGGAAAGGAACCCTCGACAGAGACAGTATCATCGCTGCCATTCCGATAGGATATGCCGACGGACTGAACCGGCATCTGGGCAATCGGCAGTGCTATTGCCTGGTCAACGGGCACAAAGCCGAGTATGTGGGCAACATCTGCATGGACGTTGCAATGATAGATGTTACGGGAATCGATTGCCGCGAAGGCGATAGCGTCGAGATCTTCGGCGACCATCTGCCTGTGACGGTTTTGTCGGATGCGTTAAAAACCATTCCGTACGAGGTGCTGACCGGTATCAGCAATCGTGTAAAAAGGGTGTATTATCAAGACTGATATGCGTAATTCGTGGTAAAAGAAAACGAATTACGGCAACGGTATAATTAAAAGTGCCGTTCATTCGGGCGCAGGCAGAGGTCGGAGCGCCAAAAATGTATGCCGATCACCTTGTTTATTTGACCGCAAGAATCTGGTTGGCGTGGTCTTTCACCTTAATTTCTTTCGGTGTCAAGATGCGTTCTATCCGGCCATTTTCATCAATAATGAATGTAGTGCGGAAAGTACCCATATACTTTCGGCCGTACATGCTTTTTTCTCCCCACACGCCAAAAGCATTGTTGAGCTTCATATCCGTATCGGCTATGAGCGGAAAAGGCAACTGGTGTTTTTCGATAAATTTAAGATGCGACTTCTCGTCTTGCACGCTTACGCCGACCACCGCATAACCTTTGGCCAAAAAGCGGTCGTAGTTGTCGCGCAGGTTACACGCCTCGGTGGTGCATCCCGGCGTACTGTCTTTAGGATAGAAATACAATACGAGTTTTTTACCGGCAAAGTCTGCCAGCCTTAATTCGTTTCCGTTTTGGTCGCGTCCCAGAATTTCGGGCGCCTTGTCTCCTATATTCATTGTTGACAACGATAAAAAACGATTTGCTTTATTTTAGTTTGAACGAATTTTCAATGCTCGTCACCTCGTTCGAGAACATTGAATCTGTCTGTATGCGCTCCTCAACGCGTGCACAACTGTGGATGACGGTTGAATGATCGCGCCCACCAACCAATAAACCGATACGCGAAGCGGGCATCTTCGTATATTTCTGTGCCAGATACATGGATAATTGCCGCGCCATGACGAGTTCTTGCTTACGGCTTCGGCTGTTAACGGCGGACACGGTTACATTGAAATGGCTACATACTCTTTCCAGAATGTCGTCGATGGTCAGCGGTTTTTCATCGAGCTTCACGGCACGTTGAATAACGCGTTGGGCCAATCGCATATCGACGGTGCTGTTGTAAACAACAGAATAGGCCAGTAACGAGTTGATGACTCCTTGCAGATCGCGCACGCTACCGTTGGCTGTTTCTGCGATGAAACGTATCACATCTTCGGGGATAGAGAGGCCGTCTTTGGCTATCTTGCTGTGCAGAATATCAATGCAGAGCTGCACGTTAGGTTTCTCCAGCTCTGCTATCAGGCCGCATGCGAAGCGAGTCAGCAAGCGTTCGTTCATGCCTTTCAAGTCGACGGGTGGCCGATCGCTTGCCAAGATGATGCGTTTACCGTTACGAAACAGGTGGTTGAAGATATGAAAAAACGTATCTTGCGTCTTCACAGCCGTCATCCACTCCTGTATATCGTCTACGATCAGCAAGTCGATTGTTTGGTAAAAGTTGATGAAATCGTTGAGCGAACCGTGCAGAACAGCATCCGAAAACTGTACCTGAAAGAGGCGAGCGCTAACATACAACACGCGCTTTTCTGGATAGAGCTGTTTGGCACGCACACCGATAGCATTGATAAGATGCGTCTTGCCACACCCCGAAGGTCCGTAAATAAACATCGGATTGAACTGTGTATTATTCGGATGTTCGGCGATCGACAGTCCTACCGATCGCGGTAACTTATTGCTATCGCCCTCTATAAAATTATTAAAAGTATAGTGCAGATTCAGATTAGGGTTCAACTGCTGTGGCTGAGCGGCATCCAATGGGGTAGGCGATTGGTTGGCCCGTACTTTAGTCTGCTGCGGAGAGACGGTCCGATCGATAGGCTCGGCCTCGACATCCTGCGTCAGATGATGCTCTCTGTCGGTCACGATACGATACTTCAGTTTAATCTGATCGCAAAAAGTGCGGCGCAACACCTTGCTCAAAAGGTCGATATAATTCTCTTCAAGATACTCGTAAACAAACGGACTGGGAACTTGCACCAACAGCGTATGCGTCGTTTTGTCGAACGACTCGTACACTATCGGCTTAAACCAGGTAGTATATTGCTGCTCGGAAACATTCTCACGGATTAGTGTAAGCGTGTGGTCCCAAGCTTGATTAGGACTTATATTCATTGACCTTAAATTATATTTTCGTATGCCTTTCGACAGATGTGTTACTCAATTGTTTGCAAATTTATAAAAGAAAAAAGTATGCTGCAAATGGTCTTGTTTGTTAATAATCTAACCCAATAACATAAGTTGCGTATTTATCGCGTTTTATAAACTTTCCTGTAGCTGGAATATACATTTGGTGGTTGCCAAATTATAAGAATTTGGAAACTAATTATTTATATACAATTGGTTGAAGATGGCAGATTCGACGGTGAAACATATAAAAAAACGATAACCGTCTATCATCATAGCGCTTTCACTTGTTTCGGATTTCGTGAAACATCCACTCATCTTATTTAGACTAATTTTAATTAAATGTACGCTGCCGATAGTTTGCCACAGGAGCCGTAACTGAACGAGAAAGATTCGCCCGATATGCAACTCTCTCTGGGCCTCAATGTCTATTTTTCGCCGTTTTAAGCTGTTTGTCTTCCGGACATTTCTCTTCTGCAGGTTACATGAGCCCGGTAAATTTTATATTGCTGTCTGGTAAAAATAGTTTTTTACGCCGTCAGGCCACCATTTGAGCCGCTCAAGCTCCTATAGAATAAAATATCAGTATCGACGAAAGCTAAGGTTTGCCTCAGGCAAGTACAATTACTTGTCTTTCTTTCCGAAAACTGAGAAGTGGACATAACGTTTGGGATGTTCGCGCAGATTGACTATCAGAGAGTCGGCATGGCGTACCGTCAGGTTCAGATTGTTGTATAAAGAGGCGTCGTTCATCAATAATCCGAGTGTGCCGGTGTTGCTATTCAGTCGGTTTGTCAGCGTTTGTACGTTAGCCAAGGTACGGTTTACCTGTTCCATTGTTGTAGTCATATCGATGGCAGCTAAATTGGCTGTAAATTGCGATGTATGGTCTAATATGCCATCGGCTTTGGTCATCATGCCCGGAACGTTTCTGTTGAGTCCGGCTATGAGCGTGTTTAGCTGTTGTGTGGTCGTGGTCAGATTACTGGTAATGGTCTGTACATTGTGGATCGATTGTGCAATGGCTGGGTCGGAAAGTAGCATATTCAGGCTGCCCATAATCGAATCTATTTTGGGCAGTAGGCCCTCAATGGCCGGAATCATAGCCGACAATCGGCCTACGGCTCCTGTATTTATGTTGCCTTCTATCACGTCGCCGGGCTTGAGGAAGTGGCCTGTCAGCGGAGCCAACACCAGGTTTACTTTCACATTGCCCAGCATGTCTTTTTCGATTTGTGCTACAGATCCGCGCGGAATTTGCATCTTCTCGTTGATTTCTGCCAAGACTTTCGTTTCGTTGGCATGGGTATAATCGAAATCGATCGACTTGATGGTTCCTATCGGATAACCGTTGGTGTAAATGGGGCTCGAGGCCGTCAGTCCGGTAATGTCTTTGAAGCTGATGTAATACGACTGGCTATTTGAAAATATATTCAGCCCTTTCAGGTAGTTCATGCCGAAGAACAGGGCAACTAAGCCGATAACTGCTACCAGAGCTATCTTTATTTCTTTTGTAAAAAACCTCATACTGCTTATTTCTTTTTAGTCTGTAAAAATTGGCGGATGGCTTGTTGTACGTCCACTTTCCGATTGTCTTGAAAGGCGATGATAAAAGCGTCGGGGAATTTGCCGAGGATTTCTCGACGTATTCGCCGCATCTCGTTGTAGTCGGCAGAAGAGCCGTAGGTGTACTTGATGATGCCGTTTTCTTCGTACGATTCGCAGCCCGAAAGTCCTTTAAATCGGGCATCTTCGGGGTTTAATCTGGTACTGCAACTCAATATTTGTACCTTAAAGACGGGTGCGCTTACCACGCTTTCGGGCGTCGAAACGGGTTGCCGAACCTCGGGAATTGTCGGCTTTGTTGTTTCGGCGGGCTGCGTTTCTGCCGTTGATGGTGCCGAATCGTTTTTCGCTTCAGGCTGAACGACGGGTTGATCGGCCGGTTTCTGATAACTTTCCGGTACAATCTCCGGCAGTTGAGTCTCAACCGTCTCGGCAGCTTTGTACGGTACAACCAATCCTTGGAAATATTTATTCTTGTATTGGGCGAAAGCATTGAAAATACCCCTTGCATACATCTCGGGTGCTCCTGCAGCGTTCATGAAATCTTCTTCGTCAGGGGTCGAGATGAATCCCAACTCTAACAGGCAGCCCGGCATCGACGACAGGCGCAGCACAGCCAGGTTGTCTTGATGCGCCCCCATATCCTGCCGACCGGTTGCGGCACAGACGTGGTGCTGCATCATCTTGGCCAATTCGACGCTTCGTTCCATATTCTTGTCTTGAATAAATTCGAACATGATGTTACTTTCGGGCGAATTGGGGTCGAACCCTTGATAAGTTTGCCTGTAATCTTTCTCTAACAGAATGACGGCGTTTTCGCGTTTGGCAACCTCAAGATTTTCGACGATACCGCGCCTTCCCGAATTTCCTCCACGTCCTAATGTGTAAGTCTGAAAGCCTCTGACTTTTCGCGGTCCTTCAACAGCGTTGATATGAATTGAAATAAATAAGTCGGCCTTGTTTCGATTGGCTATCCCTGCGCGCTCGGCCAATGGTATAAAGATATCCGTCTTGCGTACATAGACTACTTTTACATCCGGACAATTGCGTTCGACCATCCGCCCAAAGGCCAAGGTAAATTTCAAAGTAAGATCTTTTTCTTTTGAATAAGCACCGGGCGCCCCATGATCTTTTCCTCCGTGACCGGCATCGATTACCAATGTAAAACGCTTGTTTGCAGCCGTACCGATGGTAACAAACATCATCGATAGTGCGAATAAACAGAATAATACCTTCTTATTCATAACTGCAAAAGTAATGCTTTTCCATACCGAAAGCATGAACCCTTTATTGAGATTTATTGTTTATTAAATGTAACTCTATGCCCGCTCCATCGCAGTCGGCACCCATTGGCGGATTGACTTTCGTGACACTCAGATCGATCGATTCAACGGAAGGAAACTGGCGAAACAGCCGATCGGCTATTCTGCCTGCTACATGCTCAAGCAGGCACGAGGGTATTTTCATCTCGTCTTTAATACATTCGAATACCTCCGCATAGCTAATCGTGTCGGCAATATTGTCAGTCTGCATTGCCGTTAGTACGGGACTGCCCAGTCGAATATTTACCAAATAGTCGCTACCTATAATTCGTTCCTGCGGCAATACGCCATGATGGGCGTGGAATCGCAGGTTCTGCAAATAGATATAACTCGATTGTAATGTCATAAAAAACGGATTATCCGCATCGGCTTGCGCCGCAACTCTTACAAATAAGACAGCCCTCTTGGTAGATTAAAGTTTCCTGCCCGCACATCGGACACTTTTGTCCTTTGGCTGCGGTACCGTCGTCTACATATTTCTTCAGAGCACGCTCCACGCCGTTTTTCCAGGTATTGATACTCTCGTCTTTCAATTGCAGCGACCTGACCAGATTGATCACATGATCTATCGGCATGCGGTAACGCAACACACCGCTAATCAGTTTAGCATAGTTCCAATACTCCGGATTGAATTTCTCGCTCAAGCCTTCGACCGTTGTTTTATAGCCGCGCTTGTTTTCGAATTGGAAATCGTATCGGCTCGGACCGTTCTCTTGCGGCTGCTTGATGATTTTTCCTTTAGTAACCGATTTCGGTAGCACGATACCTTCGTCGTCGTCCTGCAAGCCGGTAAATATTTCATACGGATAGCCGTTCAACAAGCCGACGAAGGCCACCCACTTTTCTTTGTTGTTTTGGAAACGAACCACATCGCATTCCAATACCAACGGGCGCACTTCCGTTACTTCGGGTTGCTTGCACGGTGCCACCGTGCGCTCTTCTATGTTGTTATCCTTGGGTTGTTCTTGCTTGTCTTTCTTCTTATCTTTTTTCGAAACCGAGATCATAACGCCGGCCCGTGAACCGTCGCGATAGATGGTACAGCCTTTGCATCCGCTACGCCAGGCTTCGACATACAGACGGTTTACCAGTGCTTCGTCTACATCGTTGGGTAGGTTTACCGTTACGCTGATGCTATGGTCTACCCACTTTTGTATTGCTCCCTGCATCTTGACCTTCATCAGCCAGTCTACGTCGTTAGCCGTAGCTTTATAGTAGGGCGACTTTTCTACCAGCTTGTCTATCTCCTCTTGCGTGTAGCGCTTGGTCGAATCTATACCGTTCACGTTCATCCATTCTAAAAACTTTTTGTGGTAAACGATATATTCTTCGAAGCTGTCGCCCACCTCGTCGATAAAATCGATATGCACATCGGTGTCGTTAGGATTTACTTTTCGGCGTCGTTTGTACACTGGCATAAAGACCGGTTCGATGCCGCTGGTGGTTTGTGTCATGAGCGAAGTGGTGCCGGTCGGTGCGATGGTCAGGCACGCAATGTTGCGTCGGCCGTACTTTTTCATGTCTTCGTATAGCTCGGGATCGGCCTCTTTGATACGCAGCAAAAACGGATTCTTCGCCTCGCGTTTGGCATCATACACCTCGAAAGCGCCGCGTTCGGCAGCCATCGTTACTGACGAGCGATAAGCATTTAGGGCCAAAGTTTTGTGGATGTTGACCGAAAAATCGGTTGCTTCCTGTGTACCGTAGCGCAAACCCATTGCAGCGATCATATCGCCTTCTGCAGTGATGCCCACACCGGTGCGCCGGCCCATGCTACTCTTGCGTTTAATCTTTTCCCAGAGATGATATTCAGCGCCTTTTACTTCGTCGGATTGCGGATCGAGTTTTATCTTTTCCATGATACGATCGATTTTCTCGAGTTCCAGATCTATGATATCGTCCATCAGCCTTTGTGCTATCCTGACGTGCTTCCCAAAGGTCTCCATATCGAAATAGGCCTCTTTCGTAAACGGCCGAACTACATAAGAGTAAAGGTTGATGCTTAACAGCCTGCACGAATCGTACGGACAGAGCGGTATTTCGCCGCACGGATTGGTGCTCACCGTACGAAAGCCCAGGTCGGCATAACAGTCGGGTATGCTCTCACGGCTAATGGTATCCCAGAATAAGATGCCCGGCTCGGCGCTTTTCCAGGCATTGTGAACGATTTTCTCCCACAGTGTTTTGCCCGATACTTCTTTCACCACTTCGGGCGCTGCAGCATCAATAGGAAACTGCTGAACGTACGGCTTATCATGCACGGCAGCCTCCATAAAGGCGTCGTCTATCCGTACAGAAACGTTTGCCCCCGTTACTTTACCTTCGGTCATTTTGGCATCTATAAACGCCTCGCTGTCGGGATGCTTGATGCTTACGCTCAGCATCAGAGCACCCCGCCGGCCGTCTTGCGCCACCTCGCGTGTCGAATTGCTGTAACGCTCCATAAAAGGAACCAGCCCCGTACTGGTCAATGCCGAATTGTTGACAGGCGAGCCTTTGGGCCGGATATGACTCAGATCATGGCCTACGCCGCCTCTTCTTTTCATCAGCTGCACCTGCTCTTCGTCGATACGCATAATTGCGCCATACGAGTCGGCATCGCCTTCAAGCCCGATCACAAAGCAGTTGCTCAAGCTGGCTACCTGCTGATTGTTGCCGATACCCGTCATCGGGCTGCCTGCGGGGATGATGTATTTAAAATGATCCAACAGATCGAAGATTTCTTGCGCACTCAACGGATGCTCATATTTCTGTTCTATCCGCGCTATTTCGTTGGCGATACGCCAGTGCATATCCACGGGCGACTTTTCATAAATATTCCCGAAACTGTCTTTCATCGAATACTTGTTTACCCAAACCCTTGCCGCCAACTCATCGCCTGCAAAATATTTCAACGACTCTTCGAATGCCTCATCGAAAGAGTATGTTTTCACTTGTTCCATTGCTTAATTCGTATAATTGATTTGCTTGCAAAACTACAATTATTTTCCAAGATAGGAGCATCTATTCATGGATAATTGCGAAAGCGAAAAGCCGCTCCGGTTTTCTTTTTAGAAAATATTTATAACTTTGTCCGGAACAAAAAAAATCAGAAAAAATGAAAACCATCAACACCCGAAGAACCATTCGCAAATACCAAGACAAAGAAGTAGACCACACCCTATTGAACAGCTTGCTGGCCGATGCAGAACGTACGCAAACCATGGGCAACCTGCAACTCTATTCGGTTGTCGTAACACGCAGCGACGAACAAAAGAGAAAACTCGCCCCCGCCCACTTCCATCAGCCCATGGTTACGCAGGCACCCGTTCTGCTGACCTTCTGTGCCGATTACCGGCGTACAACCCTATGGGCCGAACAACGGAATGCAACACCGGGGTACGACAACTTTCTGAGTTTCGTCAACGCCATGAGCGACACTCTGCTCTATTGCCAAACGTTCTGCAACCTGGCAGAGGAACGTGGGCTGGGCCTTTGCTACCTGGGCACCACGCTTTACAGTCCGCAGGTTATTATCGACATCCTACACTTGCCCCGCTTGGTGATGCCCATCGCCACGATCACCCTTGGTTGGCCCGACGAAAAGCCCCAACCCACCGACCGCCTACCGTTATCGGCCATCGTACACTGCGAAACATACGCCGACTACACACCTCACAGCATCGACCAAGCCTACAAAGCAAAAGAGATGCTGCCCGAAAACATCGCCTTCTGCCAACTCAACCACAAGGAAACGCTTGCACAGGTGTTCACCGATCTGCGGTACACCAAGAAAGATAACGAAGCCATGTCTTCGACCTTTTTAGAGGCCTTAAAACAACAAGGCTTTTTATAAACACCCATCCTTTTGCTTGTACACAAAAAAGCTTCGGCGATTCTCGCGAACTGTCGAAGCCGAAGCGTGATACAAAATATAAAGTGTGAACAATCGTTCTTTTTTCTGTTATTCGCGGTTTTACAGAATCACGCGCTTGTGTTTTGCGTCGTTTCCCGGATCGCGGATTTGTTCCCAGCGCCTCGGGCGCCGTTTCCCGGATCGCGGATTTGCTCCCAGCGCCTCTGGCGTCGTTTCCCGAGTTGCGGATTTGGTCCCAGCGCCTCGGGCGTCGATTCCCGGATCGCGGATTTGTTCCCAGAGCCTCTGGCATCGTTTCCCGAGTTGCGGATTTGTTCCCAGCGCCTCTGGTATCGTTTCCCGAGTTGCGGATTTGTTCCCAG
>CAUQAO010000056.1:0-14446 GCA_963515815.1 uncultured Prevotella sp. | reverse complement strand
GTATGACATAGGGCTTTTGGTCGGCGCCCGGCTCCCAATTGTCGTGATCCTCTGATCTGTTTTCGGCCAGCAGGGCTACGATTTCGTCGCGAAGAATCGTATTGAGTTCCGCCACCGACACATATTTGTCGCGCGCCACCCTGTCTTCTATCCTACGAATGATCTTCAAGGTCGTATCTACGCCCACATCGGATGTTATCAGGGCCTCTTCCAGGTTATCCAAGACATCGTCGTCGACCTTAGACTTGCCGGCTACGGCCCGCGACAGTTTATCAAAAACGCTTTGCTTTGTCTTTTGCAACCCCTGATCTAAGGTTTCTTTCTTCGTTGTATTGAAAAGACCAAAAATACCCATGTAATACTCTATTAATGATGTAATAAAAATGCCAAATGGCTACCGTTGAATGCAAAGATACTATATTTTCGCGACTTGCGGGAAAGAAAGGATATTTAGTTTGGCCCTTGTTTGGCCGCCATTTGGGATGAAAAATAAATTTTAGGCTTCGTTTGGTCACCATTTAAGACGAAAAATAAATTTTAGGCCTCGTTTGGTCACCATTTAAGACGAAAAATAAATTTTAGGCCTCATTTGGTCACCATTTAAGGCGAAAAATAAATTTTAGGCTTCGTTTGGTCACCATTTGGGGCGAAAAATAAATTTTAAGCCTCGTTTGGTCACCATTTGGGACGAAAAATAAATTTTAGGCCTCATTTGGTCACCATTTGAGGCGAAAAAAATCAAGAAGTCCCGAAAGAGAGACTTTGTAGCCTGTTGCGCAAGGCTTCGGCCTCATTTCGGCGGATAGAAAGCGTAATGCTGCACGTATTGTCGTACTGCTGACTGACGATTCGGGGTTGCATCTCTTTTACAACCTTCATCACTTCGTTCATTAAGGGATAGGCGAAGGTGTAAGTGACCAGCTCTTCGACCTGTTTCGTTTCGATGTGCGAAGCTGCGATAGCCGCCGCCGCGGCAGCTCGATAAGCTTCGATCAGACCGCCCGTCCCTAAATTGACGCCGCCGTAATAACGAACTACCACCACCAGAATATCCGTCAAGTTGTTCGAACGGATCTGGCCCAATATCGGTTTCCCGGCCGTGCCCGAAGGCTCGCCGTCGTCATTGGCTCTGAACTGCTCTTTCGTGGCACCCAGCACGTAGGCATAACAACAGTGGCGGGCGTCATGATATTTTTTGCGATACAGCTGCAGTATTTCCTTTACGTGGTTTTCAGAGTCGACATGATGCGCAAAAGCGAGGAATTTGCTCCTTTTCTCTGAGTAAAATCCCTCGCCCCTCTGTTCTGAAATCGTTCTATACGTGTCGGTCATGATGATAGTTTGTGAATAACCAGTCCGCTGCGCAGTTTGGGCTCGAACCAGGTTGCCTTGGGCGGCATGATCTTGCCCGAATCGGCTATGTCCATGATCTGTTTCATGGAAACGGGATACAGGGCCAGGGCCATTTTCATTTCTCCGCTGTCTACGCGTCGTTTCAGTTCGTCGAGTCCGCGAAGCCCGCCTACGAAATCAATACGGTTGTCCGAGCGAAGGTCTCTAATGCCCAAGAGTCGGTCCAGGATCAGTCGCGACGAAATATCCACGTCTAACACCCCGATCGGGTCGTGATCGTCGTACGTTCCGGGCTTGGCCGTCAGGCTGTACCATTCATGGTCCAGATACAACGAGAATTCGTGCAAGCGCTGCGGCCGATAGTTCTCCCGGCCTTTCGGTTCGACGGTAAAATCGGTCTGCAATGCCTTCAAAAACGCTTCCGACGACATTCCGTTCAGGTCTTTCACCACCCGGTTGTAATCTAAAACGGTGAGCTGCGAAGCCTGAAAACAAACAGCCATAAAATAATTATATTCTTCTTTGCCTGTGTGGTTCGGATTCCTTGCAGCTTTCTCGCCGCCGATCAGGGCCGCCGCGGCCGACCGATGGTGCCCGTCTGCGATGTACAATGCGGGCATCCGGGAAAACTCGGCTGTTATGGCAGCTATGTCGCTTGCATCTTCTATGACCCAGAACCGGTGCCTGAATCCGTCGACGGGAGCAATAAAATCGTACTCGGGCGTTGTCGATACGTAACGCCTGATGAGCGCATCAAGCTGCGCGTTGTCAGGATAGGCAAAGAATACAGGCTCGATATTGGCATCGCAAACGCGTACATGCTTCATACGGTCTTCTTCTTTATCTCTGCGAGTCAGCTCGTGCTTTTTGATCACGCCGTTGGCATAATCTTCGCAATAAGCCGCGACAACGAGCCCATACTGCGTTTTGCCGTTCATCGTTTGGGCATAGATATAATAATGCTCGCGGTCGTCCTGGACAAGCCAGCCCTTGGCCTGAAACTTTGCAAAATTGCGTGCAGCCTGTTCGTATACCCGAGGGTCGTATTCCGAAGTTCCCGGCTCAAAATCTATCTCGGGCTTGATGATATGGTACAGGCTTTTATCGTTATCGCCCGCCTCTTTGCGCGCCTCGTCGGAGTCGAGCACATCGTAAGGACGCGATTCCACCTGTTCGACAAGCTCTTTGGGAGGCCTTACGCCTTTGAATGGTTTGATCGTTGCCATAGAAGATTATTTATTGACTTGAAACTTCGTACAGCCGTCTTTAAAGAAAGCATTGATTTGCCGGGCAGCCGCCAAGCCCGCATTGAAATTGGCTTCGGCCGTCTGCGCTCCCATTTTCTTGGGCGTACTGAAATAGCGCCCTTCTAATTTTGCAAATTCTTTGTCGGCATCGGGCATGATGTCGGTCATGTACTTTAAGTCGGTACGCTCGTTCATCAATTTCAGCAAGCCGGCTTCATCAATCACCTCTTTGCGCGCCGTATTGACCAGGATTCCTCCTTTTCTCAGCTGGCCAACCACGGCATAGTTGATGCTTTGTCGCGTTTCGGCCGTGGCAGGAATATGCAAGCTCACGATATCGCACTGCCTGAACAGCTCGTCTTGATTGGCCACAGCACGAACGCCGGCTTCTTCGATAACCGCCGCCGGACAGTATGCATCGTAAGCATAAACATCCATACCGAAACCCTTGGCAATACGCGCCACATGACGCCCCACGTTGCCAAATGCCAGCAATCCGAGCTTCTTTCCCATCAATTCGGTTCCTGACTTTCCGTTGTAGAAATTGCGCACCGCATAAACCAAAAGTCCGAATACCAGTTCGGCAACCGCATTGGCATTTTGACCGGGCGTATTCTCTACGACAATATTCTTTTGCTTGGCGTATACCGTATCGATAGAATCGTAACCGGCCCCTGCCCTGACAATAATCTTCAGATGAGAAGCCGCATCCAAAACTTCGGGTGTAACTTTATCGGAACGCACGATCATGGCATCGGCATCGCGTACAGCATCTAACAACTGCTGCGCTTCGGTGTATTTCTCTAACAAGACAAAGTCATGTCCGTCTTTCTCTATCTCTTTTCTGATGGCCTCGACCGCAGGAGCTGCAAAAGGCTTTTCCGTAGCAACGAGTATTTTCATGTGTTTTAATTTTTATGAGTTAAAAAAGATAGCCTCGTAAAAAGCTATCTTGGAATAGAAATTAATGCTCTCTCTCAAACGCTTTCATGCAGTCGACAAGCGCTTGAACGCCCGCTATCGACATTGCATTGTAACAACTTGCGCGGAACCCGCCGACAGAACGATGTCCCTTGATGCCGACCATGCCCTGCTGCGTAGCGAAATCGAAGAACGGTTTTTCCAATTCTTGGTACGAATCGTTCATAACGAAACAGATATTCATCAGCGAGCGATCTTCTTCTGCAACCGTTCCGCGGAACATCTTGTTACGATCGATCTCGGCATACAGCAACTCGGCACGCTGATGCGCCAGCTTGTCCATCGTCTCGACCCCGCCCATCTTCTTGATCCAGCGTAGCGTTTCGAGCGCAGAATATATCGGAACCACCGGCGGGGTATTGAACATCGACCCTTTCTCTATATGGGTGCGATAGTCTAACATCGTAGGAATCTCACGTCCCGTCCTGCCCAATTTCTCGTCCTTGATAATAACAAATGTTACGCCGGCCATGGCAAGATTCTTTTGGGCGCCTCCGTAGATACAATCGTACTTGGCCACATCGACCGGCCGGCTGAAAATATCGGACGACATATCGCCTATCAATGGAACTGCGACATCCAAATCTTCGCGAATCTCGGTACCGTAAATGGTATTATTGGTCGTGATATGCAAGTAATCGCAATCGGTCGGAACCGTCCAGCCTTTGGGTATATAGGTATAATTCTTGTCAGCTGAAGAAGCCACCTCGACAACCTCGCCGAAGAATTTTGCCTCTTTCAGAGCCTTTTTGGCCCACGTTCCGGTATTGAGATATGCGGCCTTTTTAATAAAGAAATTGTAGGCAACTTGATGAAACTGTAAAGAAGCGCCGCCACCGAGAAAGATAACCGAATAGCCTTCGGGAATGCATAATAGTTCTTTGATCAGAGCTACGGCTTCGTCGACAACAGGTTGGAAATCTTTCGCACGATGGCTTATTTCCATCAAAGAAAGTCCGCTACCATTAAAATTCAGAATCTGTTTTGCCGTATTTTCAATCACTTCGCGAGGAAGAATCGATGGACCGGCATTGAAGTTGTACTTTTCCATTTTTTCGATCATTTAAAATTAAACAAGTTTACTTATTCTGACGGCTAATTTACGGTATTTGTCCGATATGGAGAAATATAACGTTAAAAAACTGCCGTAAACGCTTACAAAATGCTTATTCCACCGGTTCGAAAATAGTCTTGATGCCTTTGATGCGTTCGCCGGCCGACATTTTGAGAATCTGTTTAAGGCGCGTTCGGCTGACGGCCACGTAAATAAAGTAATCGTTCACGTCGATTCGTCCGATCTCTTCTGATTTCAGTCCGCATTTCTTGCAAAGAAAACCGACCACATCTGTCCGGCTTATCTTATCTTTTTTTCCTTTGCCAATATAGAGGGTCGCCATTTTCGGCTGTACGATTGCGGGCAGACTTTCGGGCAGTAGGCGTTCAGTTACTGTCGAACGAACATACGTCGGAATCGTTTCCGAAGGTCCCAATACAAAGAAGGTTTTTCCTGTCTTTTCCCATCTGGCTGTTCGGCCTATACGATGGATATAAATTTCTTCGTTCTCGGGCATGTGGTAGTGAATGATATTCTGCACATCGGGAATATCAAGACCACGCGAAGCAAGATCGGTGCTGACCAGAATATTGATCGAACCGTTAGAGAATTTGTAGAGGGTGCTTTCGCGCTGTTTCTGATCTAAACCGCCATGAAAAACGGCTGCATAAAACGTTTGTGCTTTCAGATAGCTTCCTATCCGTTCGGCGCTTTCGCGATGATTGACGAAAACGATGCTGCTCTCATCGCCAAAAATTTGTAAGAGCCGGGCCAGCGTTTCCAGTTTATCTTTCTCAGGACTTTTAACGGCGTTGATTTCGATTTGCGGGTTCAACTGGTCTTTCGTCAGATAATCCAACCGATCGGCCCGCTTCATATTGACAAAGCCGGGAATAACATCGGTATCGGTTGCCGATAGCAGGATTCGTTGCCGAACATTGGGGAACTGGCCGATGGCGATGCGTATTTCTTCTTGAAATCCCATTTCGAGGCATTTGTCAAACTCGTCGATCACGACATAGCGCACCTCGTCGGCTACAATATTATCTTTGCCCAAATGGTCGTTCAGGCGTCCCGGTGTGGCAAACACCATTTGCGGAAGTATTTTACGCAGTAGCCTGTGCTCGTCCATTGCCGGCCGGCCACCGTAGCATGCACAGCAGCGCAGCCCTGTGGCGAGTTTCCGAAATACTTGCGACGATTGTAGCGCCAGCTCGCGGTTCGGAACGATCACGACGGCCTGCACTGCGTCCGACGCAGCATCGAGTAATTCGACCAATGGTAAGAGATAAGCCAGCGTTTTTCCACTGCCCGTAGGCGAGAGAATCACCACGTCGGTCTGTGCTTTTAATATTGTTGCGTAAGCCTGGTCCTGCATCGGGCTCAAGCGGCTGATGCCTTGCCGTTGCAAGTCGATGGATGCTGTCATAGCGCTATTTTTTTTCGATATCGATGATTTTATCTATTTCGTCAAACTCTTTGCCCATATTCAGATTCAGATAGATAGTGTAGAGCGGCACGCCCCACTTTTGTTTCATATCCGGAGCCAGTTGTCGGTAGCGTTCCAGATAAGGTTTGGCCTTGCGGTAGAAATCAAGAATCTGTTGCCGCCGCTGTTTCGATATCTGCATTTCTTTATCCAGCAGAACAGCCTGGTTAAAATAAGCCGAACCGGCATTGAGATAAGCCTCGGGCATGCTGTCGTTGCAGGCAATGAGCCGATCGCAAATGACGATGCACTCTTCGTATTTTCCGGTATTCAAGAGTACGGTACTCTTGGCAAACAGGTAGATATGATTGGTGCTGTCGACGGTCAGCGCACGATCGATAATCTCTTGTGCAGCGTCGAAGTTTTTATGCTCGACATAGTAATCGACCAGCCGTGGGAAGAAGAACGGAAACGCAGGATAGATCGTGAATCCCTCGCGCAGCGTTTGCAGATAGCGTACCGTGTCTTTCTTTGCCTTATAGGTATCGGCCAGATACTGCAACATGTACACATAATGTGTCGTATCTTTGAGGGCTAGTGGCGTATGCTTCAGCGTGGCGTCGTATCGCTGCTGCTTGTAAGCGCAAAAGGCGGCCCAATAGGCGGCTTCGGGCATCAGCCGGTCGGTATGCTCATAGTCGTACTTCTTAAACAGCGGCTGGTCGGCACAACCGATATAGACATCGTATAGATCGTAGGCTTCGGCATACTTCTGCTTGTGCAGGAAATAGGTACCGCCGTTGAACAGATTGGGTCTGTACTGATTCAAGAACTGGGCATGGCCGTCGCGATATTTGGGTCGGATGACTCCATTGCAGTTCGGAGCGGCGTCGATCGAGTCGAAGTGTATCAACACGTCGAACATCTTCCGAGCTAGTGTAAACAGCCGAGCCGTATCGTATTGTTGTTTCAGGTAGAGTCGTTCGTTGCCCTGTTCGTACTGTCGTTTCACGGCATCGAACAGCGTGAGCCATATCCGTTCGTTGGTTCGGTTAACCGAGTCTTTTAGCAAACCGCGCATCGTGTTTTCGGCCTGTTCCAAATTATTGCCATGTTTGATCCACTGCCGTGCCTGTGAAATTTCTTTCCTTTGCCCGAAAGCGACTGTAAAAAAACAAAAAAAGAAAAATATCTGTAACAATCTTCTACGTTTCATTATCAAAAAAACATTCATTCGTTCAACATCATGTTTCATCTGCTGCCGATCGCCATTTTTACGGCTCGCTCAATTTATTTTTTCCCGGGCATCGGCCTGTGTTATTGCTGCAAAATTAAGGAAAACAGAGCAGAAAGCGGTCGTTCGTCGGCAAAAAAGTCCATTTTACACATTGGCGAACACTACGCTGACAACCAAAAATACTTTTTGGAGCAAGAAAAGTGTTTGCCGACGGAAAAAGAATGTTGTGGTAGAAAGCAATCCGCTGGCGCTTCTCTTTTTATTATAGGCATGACACAGTAGGTACGATTCTGACCGATTCTGCCGACGTTTACGTAAAATCTTCTTATCTTTGCATCCTATTATTTTAAAGCAATATTACGTTGATAGAAAAACATCTCGTCCTTGAAGATATCGACCCAGTAATGTTTTACGGGGTCAACAATGCTCATCTGCAGATGATCAAATCGCTGTTCCCTAAACTGCGCATCGTTGCCCGCGATAACGTGATACGTTTGCTGGGCGACGAAGAGGAAATGATAAGGATAGGAGAGCACATCGAAACGATGCGCCGACACATTCTGAAATACAATTCGATGACCGAAGAAGATATCTTAGACATCGTTCACGGGCATAAAACAAAAGCCGATACGGTTAAAGATGTAATTGCGTACAGTATATCTGGAAGACCGATCAAAAGTAGAAGTGCCAATCAGCAACAGCTCATAGAGGCTTACAATACATCGGATATGATCTTTGCCGTAGGGCCGGCTGGCACGGGAAAAACTTATCTGAGCATCGCACTGGCCGTAAAAGCCTTGAAAGAGAAAACGGCCAAAAAGATTATTCTGTCGCGTCCGGCCGTAGAAGCAGGCGAAAAGCTGGGCTTTCTGCCCGGAGACATGAAAGAAAAGATCGACCCCTATCTGCAACCGCTCTACGATGCACTCGAAGACATGATTCCGACGGTAAAGCTGCAAGACATGATAGAGAAGCATATCATACAAATAGCCCCATTGGCTTTTATGCGCGGTCGAACGTTGAGCGACGCCATCGTGATACTGGACGAGGCACAAAACACAACTTCAGCCCAGATCAGAATGTTTTTAACGCGTATGGGATGGAACACTAAAATGATTATAACTGGCGATATGACACAGATAGACCTGCCGCACGAACAGAAAAGCGGACTGAAAGAAGCCCTGAAGATTCTCAACAACGTAGAAGGCATATCCGTGGTAGAGCTGAACAATAAAGATATTGTACGACATAAACTGGTAACACGCGTCGTCAATGCCTATGAAACATACGATAAAGAAAAATATCAAGAAAAGAAACTTGAATTTAAAGATTAAACATATAACAATGAAAGCATTAATAAAAACCGATTTTCATTTCGACAAACAAAAAAGTGTTTATCATGGCAAAGTGCGCGATGTCTATAATATCAGCGACGATATCATCGTGATGATCGCTACAGATAGAATTTCGGCATTCGACGTCATCCTACCCAAAGGCATACCATTCAAAGGACAGGTTTTAAACCAAATTGCAGCTAAATTCTTAGACGCTACACAAGATATCTGCCCCAATTGGAAATTGGCCACTCCCGATCCAATGGTTACAGTCGGTCTGAAATGCAAAGGATTTCGCGTAGAAATGATTATCAGAAGCATTTTGACAGGAAGCGCGTGGCGATCTTATAAAGAAGGTTGCCGAGAACTGTGCGGCATAAAACTACCCGAAGGTATGAAAGAAAATCAACGTTTCGATGAACCGATCATTACGCCCACCACAAAAGCCGACGAAGGGCACGATCTGAACATATCAAAAAAAGAAATCATCCGGCAGGGTCTCGTGGATGCAGAAGACTATGCCGTAATAGAAGACTATACACGCAAACTGTTTGCACGCGGGCAAGAAATAGCAGCAAAACAAGGATTGATCTTGGTGGATACAAAATATGAATTCGGAAAAAGAGACGGAAAAATCTATCTCATTGACGAAATTCATACGCCCGACAGCAGCCGCTATTTCTATGCCGACGGCTACGAAGAAAAATTCGAGAAAGGCGAATCGCAAAGACAACTCTCTAAAGAATTCATAAGACAATGGCTCATCGAACACGACTTTATGAACGAACCAGGACAAACAATGCCAGAGATTACCGACGAATATGCTGAAAGTGTGAGCAACCGCTACATCGAACTCTACGAACATATCACCGGTGAGAAGTTTGACAAAGCAACTCAAGAAGGCAACATCGCAACACGGATAGAAAACAACGTAAAGAGATTCCTTTCGCAACGATAACTCATTTCTCGGGAAAACGATCACTAACACGATACACGGAATGTACGAGCAAGAAAACATCAAACCTTACGATAGCCGAGAGGAAAAAGGAAAGTTGGTAGAGCAGATGTTCGACAACATTGCTCCGGTTTATGATACGCTCAACCACCGCTTGTCATGGAATATCGATAAAAGATGGCGCCAGCAAGCCATCGCGCAGCTTATACCCTTCGGTCCCGAATCCATTCTGGATGTGGCAACAGGAACAGGAGACTTCGCCATTTTCGTTGCCAAAATTATGAAGCCAACCCAACTCATTGGAATCGATATTTCGCAGAGAATGCTCGATATCGGACAACAAAAAGCTGAAGCCGAACGCCTGCAAGGTACCATTTGCTTTCAAAAAGAAGACGCCCTGTCGCTTTCCTATGCCGACAATACGTTCGATGCCGTAACGGCAGCTTTCGGTATTAGAAACTTTCAGGACTTGGACAAGGGACTCTCCGAAATGTATCGCGTATTGAAAAAAGGTGGTCATCTGAGTATCGTCGAACTGACTCGACCTACTTCCTTCCCGATGCGACAACTGTTCTACGTCTATTCACACGCGTTTCTTCCGCTGTATGGAAAGCTCATCTCCAAAAATCCGTATGCCTACCGATACCTCACAGATACAATCGAGGCTTTCCCGCAAGGAGAAAAGATGATGGGTATACTGCAGCGAGCGGGTTTCGCCGAGATGCGCTTCAAAAGACTCACGTTCGGAATATGTACGATGTACTTCGCTACTAAATAACAGTAAACAGAATCGATAAATCTCCCCTTACAAACAAATTAAGTATGGATAAATACGGTTTGATCGGATTCCCACTCGGACACTCTTTTTCGATCGGTTTCTTCAATGAGAAATTCGAGAATGAGGGTATTGATGCCCAATATGTCAATTATGAAATTCCGTCCATAGAAAATCTTAGAGAGATTTTGGATGCAACGCCTAATCTGCGCGGTCTCAATGTCACCATTCCCTATAAAGAACAGGTGATGAGATATCTCGATGACATCAGCCCCGAAGCAAAAGCAATCGGAGCAGTAAATGTCATCAAAATAATACATACCAACAAAAAGATTCTGCTGAAAGGCTATAACAGTGACGTCATCGGATTTACAAAAAGCATAGAGCCACTTTTCGAACCTTGTCATCAGAAAGCGTTAATCTTGGGAACCGGCGGATCGTCGAAAGCCATCGATTACGGTTTACGCTCACTTGGGTTAGAAACCCTCTTCGTCAGTCGTACACAACGGAAAGATGCCATACGGTACGAAGAATTGACACCGGCACACATCAGAGCCTTCAATGTTATCGTCAACTGTACGCCCTGCGGAATGTATCCGCACGTAGACGAATGTCCGAATCTGCCGTACGAAGCAATGGACAAGCATACCTTGCTATACGACTTGATATACAATCCCGATGAGACATTGTTTATGAAAAAAGGACGCGAGCAAGGGGCTACAGTCAAGAATGGACTCGAAATGCTCCTGTTGCAGGCATTCGCCAGTTGGGACTTTTGGAACGAATAACTAAAAACAGCATTAATATGGATAATAGATATATGCAGCGAGGTGTAAGCGCTGCCAAAGAAGATGTTCACAACGCCATCAAGAATATAGATAAAGGTCTTTTTCCGCAAGCCTTCTGCAAAATTATTCCGGATATTCTGGGCAACGATCCCTTATATTGCAACATCATGCATGCAGATGGTGCCGGAACCAAGTCGGCATTGGCCTACATGTACTGGAAAGAGACCGGCGACCTTAACGTATGGAAAGGTATCGCCCAAGATGCCATCGTGATGAATACAGACGATCTGCTGTGTGTCGGCGCCGTCAATAATATTCTCTTATCGAGCACTATTGGCCGAAACAAAATGCTGGTTCCCGGCGAAGTGATTGCTACCCTCATCAACGCAACCGACAACCTTCTCGCAGAGCTGTGCCAAATGGGCATCGGTATCTATCCTACGGGAGGCGAGACAGCCGATGTCGGCGATTTAGTAAGAACGATCATCGTCGACTCGACTGTAACCTGCAGAATGAAGCGCAGCGATGTCATCGACAATGCCAACATACGGCCCGGCGACGTTATCGTAGGATTGAGCAGTACAGGGCAAGCCACCTACGAGAAAACATATAATGGTGGAATGGGGAGCAATGGACTGACCAGTGCGCGTCACGACGTCTTTGCCAAATACCTTGCAGAACGATATCCCGAAAGCTACGACCACAATGTGCCTGATGAACTGGTCTACAGCGGAAGTAAAAAACTGACGGATAAGATTGCAGGCTTAAAACTCAATGCGGCACAACTGGTACTATCGCCCACAAGAACATATGCTCCTGTCATCAAAAAAGTATTAGACCGATTGCGCCCCGAAATACACGGAATGGTTCACTGCACCGGAGGCGCACAAACCAAAGTGTTGCATTTCGTCGGCGATGACTGCCGCGTGATCAAAGACAATATGTTCTCCGTACCACCGCTCTTCCGCATTATCAAAGAAGAGAGCAACACTGCGTGGAAAGAAATGTACCAGGTATTTAATATGGGGCACCGCATGGAGCTATACGTTCGCCCCGACATCGCTGCCGAAATTATCGACATCAGCCGAAGTTTCAATATCGATGCACAGATTGTCGGCAGAATAGAAAAAGGTACACGATCACTGACCATACAGTCGGAATTTGGAACATTTGAATATTAAAAGAATTATGCCCGAGAACAACAGTATATTAGAAAAGTTAGACGGTCTGGAGGCTCGCTACCAGGAAATATCCACCCTCATTACCGATCCTTCCGTCATCGCAGACCAGGAGCGATACGTCAAATTGACAAGAGAGTATAAGGACCTCGACGATATCATGGCGGCGCGCAAACGATATGTCCAATGCCTCGATGCCATTAAAGAAGCCAAAAACATTTTGGCCAACGAGACCGATCCCGACCTGAAAGAAATGGCGCGCGAAGAACTGCAAGCCAACGAAACGCTCCGCCCCGACATTGAAGAAGAAATCAAAATGGCGCTCGTACCGAAAGATCCTGAAGACGCTAAGAATGTACAGATGGAAGTCAGAGCCGGTACAGGGGGCGACGAGGCCGCGCTCTTTGCCGGCGACATCTTCAACATGTACAAACGCTTTTGCGATGCGAAAGGATGGACCCTCAGCGTTACCGCTGTTTCCGAAGGCGCTGTTGGCGGATACAAAGAAATCGACTTCGCCGTCAGCGGCAACAATGTGTACGGAACCCTGAAATACGAAAGCGGCGTGCACCGCGTACAACGGGTACCCGCCACCGAAACGCAAGGCCGCATGCACACCTCAGCCGCAACGGTGGCCGTGCTTCCCGAAGCCGACAAATTCGAAGTCAACATCAACGAAGGCGACATCAAATGGGACACATTCCGCAGTTCGGGTGCCGGCGGACAGAATGTCAACAAGGTAGAATCGGGCGTGCGCCTGCGCTACCCCTGGAAGAATCCGAACACCGGCGAAACCGAAGAAATACTCATCGAGTGTACCGAAACCCGCGATCAGCCCAAAAATAAAGAACGAGCCCTATCGCGCCTGCGTACATTCATCTACGACAGAGAGCACCAAAAGTATATCGACGATATTGCCAACCGAAGAAAGTCACTGGTCTCCACCGGCGACCGATCGGCCAAAATACGCACCTACAACTATCCACAGGGGCGCGTTACCGACCATCGCATCGGTTATACCACGCACGATCTGCAAGGATTCATCAACGGCAACATACAAGAAATGATCGACGCGCTGACCGTGGCCGAGAATGCAGAGAAGCTGAAAGAAAACGAACTATAACCACCACACCTCGCATTTATGAACAGACAACAACTCGTAGAACAGATTTTTGCCCGAAAAACTTTTCTCTGCGTAGGATTAGATCCCGATATACGGAAAATACCGCAACATCTGCTGGCCGAATCCGATCCCATCTACGCTTTCAACCGGGCCATTATCGATGCCACCGCCCCCTATTGCGTAGCCTACAAACCCAACCTCGCCTTCTACGAGTGCCAAGGCCTGCAGGGCATACAATCGTTCGAGCGCACCATCAACTATCTGCAGAACAACTATCCCGACCACCTCGTCATAGCCGATGCCAAGCGAGGCGACATCGGAAACACAGCCGCCATGTATGCCCGAACATTCTTCGAGCAGTACGATGTAGACGCTCTCACCGTGGCACCCTACATGGGCGAAGACAGCGTAAAACCCTTTCTCGATTACCAAGACAAATGGGTCGTACTGCTTGCCCTGACCAGTAATAAAGGGGCAGCCGACTTCCAGCTCACAACCGACGCCCTCGGCCAGCCACTCTTCGAGAAAGTTATCCGTCAGGCACAACAATGGGCTACGGCCGAAAACCTGATGTACGTAGTCGGCGCTACACAGGGGCAGCTATTCGAGCACATTCGCCGTATAGCTCCCCACCATTTTCTGCTCGTGCCGGGCGTAGGTGCACAAGGCGGCAGCCTGCAAGAAGTATGTCGCTACGGAATGACGAAAAACTGCGGCCTGTTGGTCAACAGCTCGCGCGGTATCATCTATGCTGACCCCACTCATGACTTTGCCCGGGCTGCACAGCAGAGCGCACAACAGCTGCAACAACAAATGGAAACAGAGCTGTGCAAACTCTAACCGGTAAGGCCACGTATCGGCCAGAGGCAAATCGGCGTAGGCGAACTTCAGTTTCTTACTATTTTCTTTTTTATTTGCACGATCCGATTTTATTGTATACCTTTGCCGACGTAAATTCAGTGTGTAAAGCGCACGATATATAAAGGTAAGAA
>CAUQAO010000055.1:0-14685 GCA_963515815.1 uncultured Prevotella sp. | reverse complement strand
ATTGTGGTGAGTACGCAGCACGACGAATTCGACAGCGACGACGAGCGGATGCTGGCCAAGATCAAAGAGGATGTGATCGGTATCCTGATTCCGCGCGTCAAGACGCTGTGCGACGATAAGGTCAGGGCTTTGTTCAACGACGATATCGCGTACTTCGTCAACCCAACGGGCAAGTTCGTTATTGGCGGTCCGCATGGCGATACGGGACTGACGGGACGTAAGATTATCGTCGATACGTACGGCGGAAAGGGGGCGCACGGCGGGGGTGCCTTCTCTGGCAAAGATCCCAGCAAGGTAGACCGCTCGGCAGCCTATGCGGCTCGGTATATCGCCAAGAATATGGTGGCGGCAGGCGTGGCCGACGAGATACTAGTTCAGATCAGCTATGCCATCGGCAAAGCCAAACCCATTAATATCTATGTCGATACCTATGGGCGCAGCAAGGTGAACTTGACCGATGGCGAAATTGCCCAAAAAATCGGCACGATGTACAATCTTACGCCGAAGGGCATTGAGCAGAAGTTCAAACTGCGTCAGCCGATTTATCTTGAAACGGCAGCCTACGGACACATGGGTCGGCAGTACGAGGTGAAGGAGAAAACCTTCGAGAGCCGCTACCATGAGCGGAAAACGATGCAGGTAGAACTCTTTACCTGGGAACGGCTGGACGACGTGGAGCGTATCAAGGGCATGTTCAGTATTTAATTGCTGATGCAGTTTTAGAGAGATGTTTATGTGGCAAACTGGTCCTGTAGCTCGCACCGATACGACGGTGGCCGTTCGCGATTCGGTTTCGGATCATCGACATTCGGGTCAGCCAACTCCGGCAGAGGTGCTCGGATGGCTGCCCAAGAATGCTACGCCGACGCAACAGGATTCGGCTATTCAGGCACATATCAAGCCCAGCGAAATACACTGGAGCGAGCAACCCGATACGCTGCATCTGCCAGGACATCCCATCGGGAAGAGCTATCGCGAAGTAAGTTTGCCGAAGTATTACAAAGAGTCGTTCTTTGCCAAAGATTCGCTCTTTCATCCCGAATTGAACGGTGGCCGTGCGGGGGTGGCGGGCGATCCCATACCCTACTCGGTGGCGGGCGACAGCCTGATTACCGGTTTGCTGCTGGGGTGCTTTGTTTTGGCACTGATCGCTTTCTCGAAGTCGCGGCGCTTCGTCGTTCGGCAAACCAAAAGGTTTTTCTATGTGCAGTACGGTCGTACTTCGGCCATGACCGAAACGGCCGAAGAGATGCGCTTTCAACTGTTTTTTGTTCTGCAGACTTGCCTGTTAATATCGCTCATCGCCTTTTTCTATACCCGTGCTTACGTTTCGGAAACATTTGTGGTGGAACATTACCAAGTTATCGGCATCTATGCGATCATTTTTGCAACCTATTTCTTGCTGAAAGCAATTGTGTATTGGTTTTCCAACTGGGTATTCTTCGATCGGCAAAAAGGGGGGCAATGGATGGAGTCGAATCTCTTTATGATTTTCATCGAAGGTGTAGTGCTATTTCCCGTCGTGATGCTCTTGGCGTATTTCAACCTGTCTATACAAAGTGCAATCGTCTATACTATCATTGCTACAGCCTTGTTCAAACTGCTTACTCTCTATAAGGCATACCTTATCTTTTTCCGCCAGGGCAGCGGCTTTCTGCAAATAATTTTGTACTTTTGTGCGCTCGAAGGAGTCCCATTGTTGATGATCTGGGGCGTTTTCGAAACGACAAATAATTATTTGAAAGTTAATTTTTAGGAAACTGATGATCAAGAAAATTTTGGTATCACAGCCTCAACCGACCAGCGAAAAGTCGCCTTATTATGATATAGAGAGTGAATATGGCGTGAAGTGCGTGTTTCGGCCCTTTTTTAAAGTGGAAGGACTCACAGCGAAAGAGTTTCGAAAGCAAAAAATAAATATCCTTGATTATTCTGCTGTCGTATTTACATCGCGGCATGCAATAGACCATTTTTTCAAGCTTGCTAAAGAAATGCGTATCACGATACCCGAAGATATGAAATATTTCTGCGTGATAGAAACCATTGCCCTTTATATTCAGAAATATGTTCAGTACCGGAAACGCAAGGTCTTTTTCGGAACAACAGGCAAGATAGTCGATCTTGTTCCGCTTATGACCAAACATAAGACAGAGAAGTTCCTGGTTCCTATGAGCAGTGTTCACAACAATGATGTGAAGAATCTGCTGGATGCAAAAAAGCTGAAGCATAAGGAATGTGTAATGTATCGTACGGTGAGCAACGACCTGAGCGAAGAAGAAGTAAAGACTTTCGACTATGACATGCTTCTGTTTTTCAGTCCTACAGGTATTAAAGCTTTGCAGAAAAACTTGCCCGACTTTGAACAGGGCGATATTCGTATCGGCGCTTTTGGGCCTGCTACTTGCAAAGCGGTAACCGATGAGGGATTCCGATTGGATCTACTGGCGCCGGATAAAGAAAATCCTTCGATGACGAGTGCTCTAAGAGTATATCTGAAAGCTAATAAGAAGTAGTACGAATGTCTCCTGCTGGTCCTTTTACATTAGGAAAAGAGGAGCGAATATGCAGCCGGACGCTGATAGATAAGCTCTTTAATGGAGATGAAAGCAGATCGTTATCGTCTTTTCCGTTACGAGTAGTTTATATGTTAACAGAGCGGACAGAACAAGCTGGACCGGCAAAACTACGTGTCAGCGTATCAAAAAAACACTTTAAGCATGCAGTAAAAAGAAATCGGGTGAAGCGTCAAATACGCGAAACTTATCGGTTGAACAAGCATTTGGTCGTAGCATCCATGGAACAAAAAAAAGACCTGCAGCTTGCTTTGGCTTTTGTGTGGTTGGCTGATAAACTGTACAGCACAGCAATAGTAGAGCAGCATGTACGGATTCTGTTGAAACGGATAAGCGATAAGTTGTGAAGATATTGAAAGAAATAGTTGACGGGCTGTCCTTGATAGTCAAAGTTTTTTTGCTGATGTTGATATGGTTTTATCAACGATTCATCACGCCTTTTACTCCTTCTTCATGCCGATTCGTACCGACATGTTCAGAATATGCAAAGCAAGCGATCGGCAAGCACGGGCCGATCAAAGGACTTATATTGGCTATATGGCGCATATTAAGATGCAATCCATGGGGAGGCAGCGGATATGATCCTGTACCATAGTCGTGAGTATGGAACTCCCTATTCAAAATACAAACATTTAATAAAAATCATTCGATGACAAAGAATTTTGTTGAAGAACTAAAGTGGCGCGGAATGTTGGCACAAATGATGCCGGGTACAGAAGAATTTCTTGAAAAAGAGATGATATCAGCCTATCTTGGAACAGATCCGACGGCCGATTCATTGCATATCGGCCATCTTTGCGGTATCATGATGTTAAGGCATTTGCAGCATTGTGGGCACAAACCTTTTTTGCTCGTAGGCGGAGCTACAGGCATGATAGGCGATCCGTCGGGAAAAAGTTTGGAGCGTAATCTTTTAGACGCAAAAACATTATATCATAATCAAGAGGCTATCAAGAAACAAGTGGCTAAGTTTTTAGATTTTGACAGCCATGAGCCCAACAAAGCAGAGATGGTGAATAATTATGACTGGATGAAAAACTTCACCTTCCTTGATTTTGCCCGCGAGGTAGGCAAGCGCATTACCGTAAATTACATGATGGCTAAAGACAGCGTGAAAAAACGCTTGAATGGAGAAGCCAATGATGGTTTGTCGTTTACCGAATTTACCTATCAATTGCTGCAAGGCTACGATTTTTTATATCTCTATCAGAACCATGGAGTGAAGCTACAGTTGGGCGGCAACGACCAATGGGGGAATATGACGACGGGAACAGAATTGATTCGCCGTACATTGGGCGCTGATCAAGAAGCCTTCTGCCTGACATGCCCATTGATCACCAAAGCCGATGGAAAAAAATTCGGGAAAACAGAGACCGGAAACATTTGGCTCGACCCCAAACGTACTACGCCCTATGCCTTCTATCAGTTCTGGTTGAACGTCAGCGACAGCGATGCCGAAAAATACATCAAGATATTCACTTCTTTAGACAGAGAAACCATTGAGAGTTTGACCATGCAACATCAACAAGATCCCGGTCTGCGCATACTGCAGAAACGACTGGCCGAAGAAGTTACGATAATGGTACACTCAAAAGAAGATCTCGACATAGCAATCGAGGCAAGTAACATATTATTTGGCAAGGCAACCAAAGAAAATCTACAAAAGTTGGACGAGGCTACGTTCCTCGATGTATTCAGCGGAGTTCCCCAATATACAGTAGAAAAAGAGCAGCTCGGCACTGCGGCTGTTGACTTTTTTAATAGAGAAGGAATGGATATTTTTCCGAGCAAAGGCGAAATGCGGAAGCTGATCAAAGCAGGGGGTGTATCGTTGAACAAAGAAAAACTGACAAGTTTTGACCAGACAGTTACAGCAGAAGACTTGATCGACGGAAAATACTTACTTATTCAGCGCGGTAAGAAAAACTATTTCCTTATTACAATAAAATAGTCTTGTTTACATCGTAAATGGGGCCAAAACTTTTTTTCCATCTTACCATCTTAAATATTCGGTGCCACGGTGTTCAAAGAATTCTTCTATTTCAATAAATCCGACCGCAAAGTCCTGCTTTTCCTGCTGTCGCTCGGTGTAAGTTCAGCCCTTCTGTTTTTCGTATTGAGCGACACCGAAACGTTCACCACCGATGTCATAGAGAAGGATTCGATTCACAGCCGAACTTATTTTTACAAGCCCGATATGCCGCTCGACGGGCAACCTGTCAGTCGGCAGGTCGAGCGGTTTGTCTTCGATCCGAACACGGCCGACAGCACCCAACTGCTACGTTTGGGTCTGCAACGATGGCAGATACGCAACATTTACAAGTATCGTGCGGCTGGGGGCGTATATCGTCGGCCAGCCGATTTTGCACGACTTTATGGCCTTACCCGCAAGCAGTATTTGGCACTCGAACCTTTTATCCGTATCAGCGACGATTATCGCCCGGCATCCGAATGGGTGGCCGACAAAGCGCCCGTCGAAAACGTACCGCACCGCGATACGCTACATTATCCCGTCAAACTGAAACCCACGGAGCGCGTGGATCTGAACCTTGCCGACACGTCGTTGTTGAAGCGGGTTCCTGGCATCGGCAGTTATTTTGCACGCCGAATTGTTTCTTACCGTCAACGCTTGGGCGGTTTTTACGATGTAAAGCAATTGTTAGAGATCGACAATTTTCCCGAAGAAGCTCTACCCTATTTTTCTTTGTCGGCCGAGCGTGTGCAACCCATCCGTATCAACCGCCTGACGCTGAATCAGCTGAAACAGCATCCTTACATCACTTATTACATGGCCAGAGACATAGCGGATTATCGACGACTAAAAGGGCCGATTCAGAGTCTCGACGATCTGAAGATGTTGCGCGACTTTACGCCCGAAATCATCGAACGTCTGCGCCCCTACGTCGTTTTCGAATAGCGTAAACCTTTCGTCAGGCATCAAAGCACGAAAACGGTGACCGTTCCAAGCAGAAATCAACGACAAGAAGCTTTCCCGGTCACCGTTTTCGTTCAAATTGTCGTCGAGAAGCAAAAACGGTCATCGTTTTTCACGGAAAACGGCACGGGGAGCCAAAAACGGCGGCCGTTTTCATCAAAAAACAGCGATGGCGGCCTTTCCCGGTCACCGTTCCGACAAAAAAATGCCGAAAACAACAAAAAACGGTGACCGTTTCCGCTCAGAAAATAATCATTTTTTTGCAGCCTTCCATCGTCTCCAACCGGGTGCACCCTTTTTACATTCTTTTTTCGTATCTTCGCACGAAATTTAAAAATAGTACAAAATGAAGAATCGCGAAATACCCGTTTTGCTGCTCACAGGCTATTTGGGAAGCGGAAAAACAACGTTGGTTAACAAAATTCTGTCGAACAGGCGAGGTATCAAGTTCGCCGTCATCGTTAACGACATAGGCGAGGTCAATATCGACGCAGATCTGATAGAACAAGACGGAATCGTAGGTCAAAAAGACGACAGCTTGGTGGCTTTGCAGAACGGTTGTATCTGCTGTACGTTGAAAATGGACCTAGTACAACAGCTCAGTGAGATTGTCGAAATGCAAAAGTTCGACTACATTGTTATCGAGGCCAGCGGCATCTGCGAACCGGCACCGATAGCACAAACCATCAGCGTTTATCCCGAAATGTATCCGCAGTATGCCGAAAAGGGCGTGGCCAAGCTGGATGCCATCGTTACGGTGGTCGATGCACTGCGTATGCGCGACGAGTTTGCCAACGGAAACGATCTGCTGAAAGGCAATCTCGACGACGACGATCTGGAAAGTCTGGTGATTCAGCAAATAGAATTCTGCAATATCATCTTGCTGAACAAAGCTTCTGAAATAACACCCAACGAACTGGGAAAGGTGAAAGAAATTATCAGGGCAATCCAACCGCAGGCACAAATCTTGGAATGTAATTACGGCGATATCGACTTCGATAAAATACTTGATACGCACCTGTTCGATTTCGAAAAAGTGGCCACGTCGGCCAGATGGATCGCAGCAATGGAAGACGACGACGATCTGGAAAACGAAGAAAGTGGCGAGGCCTTGGAATATAACATACAAACCTTTGTTTATCGTCGACGCCCAGCTTTCGATCTGGGTCGATTCGACGACTTTGTGGTACGTAAATGGCCAAAGAACGTGATTCGTTGCAAGGGCATCTGCTACTTCCGCGACGAAAAAGACGTGTGCTATGTTTTCGAACAGGCAGGAAAACAGGTTCAGATTCGTAACGCCGGACAGTGGTATGCTACGATGCCCGCCGACGAATTGGAACAAATGAAAGCCCGTACACCGGCTCTGCGTCGCGACTGGGACGAACAATATGGCGATCGGATGCAGAAACTGGTGTTCATTGGGCAGAATCTGGACCAAACAGCAATAACCGAACAGCTCGACGCTTGTTTGCTCGATTGAACCATTCGGAGCCCCAACCTTTTGTCGCGTATAAAATCAAGGCTGAAATCCTCGCACAGGAAATCAGCCTTTTTTCTTGCAGTGCGATTATCATTCAGAATTATTATTGTCCGATAAAAGCTACATTTTGACCTAAAACTTATTTTAGGCGTTTCTGTACGAGACGGAAGAATCAAAAATGAGTTTTTAATGCCATTGCCGAATGCCGGATAGAAGAAAGGCAGACTTCTAATTGATTTACCGGACACCAATCATTCAGAATAAAAAGAAAATCTCCGATCAAGAACTTATACACATACCCTGTGCATAACCCACTCATAAAGCAATAATAACTTCTCATATCTCGCAAATTTTCAGCATTTATCAGTCAACACGACGATATATTTGTCTACTTATACACAAATCTCCGGAATTATTCTCTTGTTTCAACATCGTTTTCCACCATTTCTATTTATAAAAATACATCGACTTGTCAGCATTCACTGCTCGCTCATTAATTGTCGATAAGTATCTGATCGAATTGATAATCAAAAAAAAGATATCCTATAGCATCGTTTATAAATCTTATCAGAATATCGATAAACGAAATAATAGAGACAATAAGAAAAAAGTTATGAACAAATCCACACCTTTTCTTCTTCTTTTTCTTTTCTTTCTTTTAAAATATAAAACAGAAAAATAGAAAGAAGTAGGCTTCGGATTTAAAAACTTACGAATATAGAAAAAGAACTTTGTTTTGCGATGGCTTATCTTACAATGGCGATTTTACAGACGGGGCCTTGGCGGCCGTCGTTAGTGGCTGCCAGAACTATGTATATCCCCGACGCTACGCGCTTGCCATTTAAGTCGTTTCCATCCCAGGTAAATAGCCCACCGTTGCTTTTTCCTTGTGCTACCAGTGCGCCATGACTGGTTACAATCTTTACATCGGCATTCAGGGTAAGCCCCGTTACGGTTATCAATCCTGTGTAATCGGGTTCTACCGGGTTGGGATAAGCGTAAATATTGTTTGCAAGCATTTCGTTGTTCGTACCGCTGGCATCGCTCATGTACGAGCAAAGGCCTTCGGAAGTTCCGAAAAATACTTCGCCTGTAGCGTTGTTGATGGCTATCGATTCTATCTGGTCTGACAATAGCTTACTGTTTTCGGCCGTGAAATGCTGCAGTTGTGTCATATTGTCTTCACTAATCAGATAGGCGCCATTGCTTTTTGTTCCTAACCATTTACGTCCTGCGCCGTCGATGGCAATACAGGTGATATAAACGCCGTTCAGCAGATAATCGGCCGTGTGTGTGCCGTCGTTGCGCGGAATTTTTACTTGTTCGAAGACGATATCGTTTGTTCGGCGAACCTGATCGGCTTTAAGAATGAGCGGACCGGTGTTGGTTGCTATCCAAATATTATGCTGAAAATCTTCTGCAGTGTACAGAAGGGTGCCTACGTTGATCGTTTTTCCATCTTGATTAACGAATTTGTCGTAGACAATTAATGTGTCTGCTACTGCATCGTAGCAAATAAGCCAAGGCCGATCCCAATGCATATTAACGAACCAGAAAAGGTTTCTGCTGTCTAAAATGAGTCCTTGCATGGCTTCTAAACTTCTACCATTTCCTCCCATCAATGCCGATTTATGATGCGAAATCCATTTTCGATCTTTTGTAAATTCGACGATCGATTTCGATTTCGCTTGGCTGTTCAACATAAACAGATTGCCTTGTAGGTCGAACTTTATGCTTTCTATCAGTACATAGTTCGTGTTGTTATTAGGCAATGCCGATTGTAGCGGACTGTTGTGTATATTGTAGTGTTCGATCAGCATTCCGTTCTTGAATTCATAAAGTCCGGTTTTTCCGCCGACAAAGACGTGCGTAGCGTCTCCCGGATCGACGTCTAACGACAG
The DNA here is from genome assembly GCA_963515815.1 of uncultured Prevotella sp. GTDB lineage: Bacteria > Bacteroidota > Bacteroidia > Bacteroidales > Bacteroidaceae > Prevotella. Next base: position 5,793 of record CAUQAO010000055.1, on the reverse strand, counting down.
ATTGTCTTCATATTTATGACCAGTTTTCTGTTGCAAGTTATCTTCGTAAATAGTCCAGTTTCCGTCTTTATTTAGTATCTGCGGCGAGCTGGACCGATGTTGCTCGCCATATGGTGAATATCCGCCGTTGCATGTGTAGAGGGTTTCGTTGGCATGCTTCATAAAGCCGAAATAGTTGTATTTCGGACCGTCTGTGCGAATATCTATATTAATTGTCTGCAGCCCGTTGTTGTTATCGATAGAGAGCAGTTGTAGATTTGCTTTTTCGTCGCTTGCCCAAAAAGCTTGTTGCGTGGCGTCGTACACCATTGAGGTATATTGCCCGGTATATCTTTTACAATCGGTAGTGCTATTGATGACGTCGAAGTGATCGTTACCGTAACAAACTAATTTTTGATCGTTCAGTGAGATTTTCTTATACGGTGCATTATAAAATCTACTGAACGTTCCGTCCGAACGAAATTCATATAGATCAGAGTAATCTATTCCAATCAGTTTTCCGTTCAGATTGAATAATCGCATAAGAAATATGTTACTGAAAGAAGTCCAATTGCTGTTATCGAGCAAGTTTGTTGTCAGGTCGGCTTTCAATACTTGATTATTCGTATAGGCATAAATGGTGTTGCCTACAATAGCAACGGATAGGATATTTTGTTTTAGGTAGTAGGTATCGCTGATCTCGGCCTTTCTCATATTGATTTTGATGATGCCGAATCCTGTAGCCAGATAAGCGTCGTTATTGTGGATGATAACAGAGTTGACGGTTTTATTTTCAGCCATCAGCTTGTTGTAATAGTCAGGCATGTTGATTACGTTTCCATTTGCATCCAACAAATCGATGTTATTATTTCTGTAGACGATCAGCAATCGTTTGGCATTTCGGTTATAGGCTATTTTCGCAATGTTTACGTCACTCAAATGTGTAGATTTATCGAAAGTCTGTATGCTTTTATCGTTCTTGTGGTAAGCGTAGAGGGCATTCGATGTCAAAACATATATCATGCGCTCTGCAGGCTGAATATCTGTAATGTCGCTGTAGGCCTGATATGCTTTCCATGTTCCTATCTGTGCCGTGCTCAAGAGCCAAGAAATCGTACATACAATGGCTAATAATGCGAATCTTTTCATGTAATAACAAACTTGATCAATCAATCTTTTCTTTTAGATAATCGGCTAATTTTACGATTGCACGTGCTCGATGCGATATTTTATTTTTAATGTCATCGCCCAGCTGAGCAAAGCTTTTGTCGAACCCATCGGGAACAAACAGCGGATCGTAACCGAATCCTTCGTTCCCTCGCTTCTCTTGGGCTATCGTTCCCTCTACCCTACCTTCGAAGATGTGAATATCGGGAGTTTCTTTTTCAATGTTTGTTTGATTTTTTTTCCGTATCAATGCTATAACGGTGCGGAATTGTGCTTTTCGGTTGTTGTTGTTTTCTAATTTGCGCAACAGTTTGTTCATGTTTGCTTCGCTGTCGTGATCGGTTCCTTCGGCATATCGGGCGCTATGAACGCCGGGTTGGCCGTTTAGCACGTCTACCTCGAGACCGGTATCGTCGGCAAAACAATCTAATCCGTAACGATTGTATACGTAAATGGCTTTCTGATAGGCATTCTCTTCAAGTGTCGAACCTGTCTCGGGTATATCTGCGTGACATCCTATATCGGAAAGGGATACGATTTCAAAATCGTTGCTCAGAATGCTACGAATCTCTTTCAGTTTGTTTTTGTTGTTTGTTGCGAATACTATTTTCATAATGTTTCTTCGTTACTTTTACTTTGATCTGATCGAATCCTTCTCCGTATACGCCGATGACAGAACTCTGGCTGACAAACGCATTAGGATCGATCATTTTAATCAGACGGAAAATAGGTACACTCTCGTTCTTTTTGGCCAATATACAAAGCACTTTTACTTTATCGCCGGTATACCATCCGTGACCGTCGAGAATAGTTACGCCATGGTTCATTTCCGTACCGATGGCGTCTGCGATTTCCATGTATTTACGCGAGAATATCATGAACTGCACGCTTTCTCGTCGGGCATTCATTACGTAGTCGAGCATAAAGTTTTCGACCACCATTGTACAGAGTCCGAATACAACTTTATGTACACGCGATATGGTTTCGCCGAATTGCGGAATGAAGAGACAGCTGCCGATAATAATAAGATCTACGCCAATAAGTACTTGCCCCAATGAGAAGTTGTAGAATTTGTTGACAGATGCGGCAATGATGTCGGTTCCACCGGTCGAACCATTGTGCAAGAATACGATGGCAAGTGCCGTACCGGTAAAAATACAGCCGATGATGAGCGACATGAAGTCTTGTCCTTCGCCCAATATTTTGATGGGATTTCCCACACTGTCTCGCGGTATTATTTCCTGCGCAGCCCACAGCAAGAAATACAACATAAAAATGGCATAAATGGTTTTAATCAAGAATTTAATGCCGAGAATTTTCAATGCCACGACCAAAAGGGCTATGTTGATGAACAGGTAACTATCTTCTATCGGGAATTTCGTGGCGTAAAAGATAACTGCCGAAACTCCGGTCACTCCGCCGGTCACAATTTCGTATGGTAGCAAGAATATCGTCCATGCCGAAGCGTAGAGCAGCAATCCAAAAGTAATGAAGATATAGTCTTTCGCTTCGTTCCGTATAATTTGCTGATTGATGTTCATAGCTGGTTTATTTTATAACGATATTGACAATGCGCTTCGGAATGACGATAACCTTTACAATCGTTTTGCCTTCGGTATATTTTCGACTTCTTTCGTCTTCCAGCACGGCTTTTTCTATTTCTTCGTTGCCCATATCAGCTGGAAACGTTTGTTGATAGCGTGCTTTGCCGTTAAAAGAAACGGTTAGTTGCATTTCGCTTTCCATCAGGTATTCTTCGTTGTAATGCGGCCATGCGGCATCGCATACGCTGCCTGTTCCGACTTGCAAAAGGGCATAAAGTTCTTCGGCTATGTGTGGAGCGAAAGGAGCCAATAAAACAACGACATCGGTCAGCAGCTGTTTGTTGTGACACTTCTGCTGAGCCAGTTCGTTAACGCAAATCATGAAGGCAGATACGGCGGTGTTGTACGAGAACTGTTCGATGTCTGCAGTTACTTTCTTGATCAGCTTATGTACGCTTTTCAGCGATTCTTTAGCGGGCTGTTGCACATCGTCGATCAAAAGATTGCCGGTTCTGTTATCGTAAAACAGTGCCCAAAGTTTTTTCAAAAAGCGATGGCAGCCGTCGATACCATTCGTGTCCCATGGCTTGCTGGCCTCGACCGGGCCGAGAAACATTTCGTATAAGCGTAAGGTATCGGCGCCGTATTGATCGACAATCTTGTCGGGATTGACGACATTGAACATCGATTTTGACATTTTTTCTATCGCCCAACCACAGATGTATTTACCGTCTTCGAGAATAAATTCGGCGTTGCGGTATTCGGGCCGCCAGGCTTTAAAGGCTTCTACGTCCAACACATCGGCATGAACGATATTGACGTCTACGTGAATGGGCGTAACATCGTATTTATCTTTCAAGCCGAACGAAACGAAAGTGGGAGCCGCCGAATGCTGATCGTCGTTGATGCGGTAAACAAAGTTGCTTCGGCCCTGAATCATGCCCTGGTTGATGAGCTTTTCGAACGGTTCTTCTTTGCACGAATAACCGTAATCGTATAAGAATTTGTTCCAGAACCGTGCGTAAATCAAATGCCCCGTTGCATGTTCGGTGCCGCCTACATACAGGTCTACATTCTGCCAGTATTCGTCTATACGCTGATCGACCAAGGCGTGCGGATTCTTCGGATCCATATACCGCAGGTAGTAGGCCGAGCTGCCCGCAAAGCCCGGCATGGTGAACAGTTCGAGCGGGAAAACCGTCAGATTGTCGATCAGCGTCTTGTTTACTACTTTGTTTTTCGTCGTGTCCCACGCCCATTTCTTTGCGCGGCCCAGCGGCGGTTCGCCCGTTTCGGTGGGTTCGTACTTGTCTATTTCGGGTAGTTCGAGCGGCAGACATTCGTCGGGAATCATGTACGGCAAGCCGTTTTTGTAATATACCGGAAACGGTTCGCCCCAATAGCGCTGACGCGAGAAGATGGCATCGCGCAACCGATAGTTCACCTTTACGCGGCCCAGGCCTTGTCGAGCCACGTATTGTTTGGTGGCGGCGATGGCTTCTTTCACCGTCAGACCGTTCAGGCTGAAGGCTGTTTGCTTGCCCTCGGCAGGACTGTTGATCACGATGCCTTCTTTGGCGTCGTAACTTTCGTGGCTCACATCGGCCCCTTCGATCAGCGGAACGATGGGCAGTCCGAAGTGTTTGGCGAAGGCATAGTCGCGACTGTCGTGTGCCGGAACAGCCATGATGGCGCCTGTTCCGTAGCCTGCCAATACGTAGTCGCTCACCCAGACAGGAATATGCTCTTCGGTGAACGGATTGACGGCATAGCTGCCTGTAAATACGCCAGTCACTCTGCGGTCTGAAATGCGGTCGAGTTCGGTGCGCTTCTTCGTGGCGTTGACGTAGGCTTCTACGGCTGTCGCCTGTTCGGGTGTTGTTACTTGACTCACGTATTCGCTTTCGGGCGCCAGAACCATGAATGTTACGCCGAACATCGTGTCGGCACGCGTGGTAAAGATGGTTAGTTTCGCGTCGCTGTCGGCAATACCGAACTGCACTTCGGCCCCTTCCGACCGACCGATCCAGTTGCGTTGTGTTTCTTTCAGCGAGTCGGTCCAGTTGATGCTCTCCAGTCCGTCGAGCAATCTTTGCGCATAGGCCGACACCCTGAGGCACCACTGTCTCATTTTTTGTTGTACCACCGGATATCCGCCCCTGACGCTCACGCCGTCTACCACCTCGTCGTTGGCCAGCACTGTCCCCAATCCCGGACACCAATTCACCATCGTTTCGCCCAGATAAGCGATACGATAGTTCATGAGCGTTTGCTGCTGCTGTTCTTCGTTCATGGCGTTCCACTCGCGAGCCGTCAGCGCCAGCTCTTCGCTTTGCATCACGTCGAGTCCGTCGGTTCCGTGTTGCGCCAGATGCGCTGTGAGCTGTTCGATGGGCAGCGCCTTTTGCCGTGCGTTATCGTAATACGATTCGAACATTTTCTTAAACGCCCACTGCGTCCAATGATAATAAGCCGGATCGCAGGTTCTGATTTCGCGTTCCCAATCGAAGCAGAACCCGATTTTGTCCAACTGTTCGCGGTAATGATCGATGTTGCGTTCGGTTGTGATGGCCGGGTGCTGCCCCGTCTGTATGGCATATTGTTCGGCTGGCAGTCCGTAGGCATCGTAGCCCATCGGATTAAGCACGTTGAACCCTTTCTGCCGTTTGTACCGCGCGTAGATATCGCTGGCGATATACCCCAGCGGGTGCCCCACATGCAGACCGGCGCCCGACGGATAGGGAAACATGTTGAGCACATAAAATTTGGGTTTGCTTTTGTCTTCTACAACGCGATAAGTTTTGTTTTCGATCCAACGTTGTTGCCATTTCTTTTCGATGGCCTTAAAATTATATTCCATACGATATTTTTCTTTTTTCGACAGGTGGATATGGGTAAAAGTGTGCTGACAAAATTAATAAAAAAATGAGATATGGCAAAAACACCGGTGGACTGGGCAAAACAGCGCTCGCAAGGCGCTGTGATAGACTTTTCGGCTGCAATCGGCCGGCTCGAAGGCGGTGTTCTGAACTCTTTAGTAGCTGTCTGGTGACAAATCAGTGCATTCAGACACTCTGAATGGCCCGTCTGGTGACAAATCAGT
>CAUQAO010000054.1:0-14750 GCA_963515815.1 uncultured Prevotella sp. | reverse complement strand
TGTCCTTGACCGCCGTCGTCATTTGTTTTTAGGGAAAAGAACGTCCTTGACCGCCAATGTAATTTGATTTGATACTTAAGTTTTCAGAACACTCCCGAAATCGAGGATTTCGAGAGTGTACAAAAAAATACAGTTCTGAAATCGAGGATTTCGAGACTGTATAAAAAAATATGTTAAGGAAATCCTCGATTTTTATACTGTACAAAAATGTATGTTAAAGAAATCGGCGATTTCTGGAGTGTTCTGAAAACTTAAGTGCCAAATCAAATGAATTTCGGAGATAAGGACGGCCGAAAGTACCAATGCAATATGCACCGACACTTTTGGTCGTCCTTTTGTTCCGTTGCAAACGTCGACGACAGAAAAAGCGAGCATTTTCTATGAAAACACTCGCTTTTCGCACTTTCCGAAGTCCTGAAGTAGGCTTGTCGGTCGGTTGTTGCCTTTAAGGTCGTCTTTAAGTCTGCCCGTATGTGTTTACTCGTACCTGATGGCCTCGATGGGATCGAGTTGCGCTGCCTTTTTGGCTGGATACCATCCGAAAAATATGCCTGTAAAGGTACAGACGGCAAAACTGAGGGCAATGCTCCACGGTTGGATGAAGATGGGCCAGTTAACGAAGATCTTGATAGCGTACGAGGCGCCCACGCCCAGTAAAACGCCCACTACACCGCCGGTGACGCTCAACAGGATGGCTTCCGTGAGAAATTGATTCAGTATGTCGATGCCTCTGGCACCTACGCTCATCCGTAAGCCTATTTCGCGGGTACGTTCGGTTACGCTGACGTACATAATGTTCATGATGCCGATGCCGCCGACGATCAATGAAATGCCTGCAACGCAGCCCAGCAGTACGGTGAGCATGTCGGTGGTCGAGTTAAGCATGTTGGCCAGTTCTTCTTGAGATCGGATGTTGAAATCGTCGGCTTCGGCCTCTGCAACGTCGGTTGCGTCTTTCAGTTTGTGGTTCTGTCGCAAGATATTCGATATTTCGGCCGTCGCTTTCTCTGTAACGCCTTCGGTAATGGCTGAGCAGACGATTCCGCCAAGGTAATTTTGAGCTAAAATGCGCTTCATGACCGTTGTGTAAGGCGCGAGTACCAGGTTGTCTTGATCCATTCCCATGGCATTGTATCCTTTTTTCTTTAAAACACCTGTCACGCGGAACGGAATGGCATTGAATCGCACGATTTTGCCTATCGGGTCGGCTCCGTCGGCGAAGAGATTGTCTACAACGGTCTGCCCGAGAATACATACTTTGGCGCTGTTCTTGAGATCGGTGTCGGTGAACATCTCGCCATCCGAAATCGAGAGCTGCCGGATGTCAAGATAGTCTGTGTTGACGCCGTAGATGGGCGCCGGGGTGTTATTGTTTCCGTAAATCCACTGTCCCGAAGAATTTACCATAGGACTGATTCCTTTAATATAGTTGCACCCGTTTTTCAGGCTTTCGTAATCGCCGAGCTTCAGGGTTTCCATCGACGCGGCGTCTTGCCGCACTCCGCCACGCATGTCGGCGCCGGGATTTATCATTATCATGTTCGATCCCATCTCGGCGATGTTCGCTTGTATGCTTCGCTTGGATCCTTGACCGATGGCGAGCATGGTGATGACGGATGCGACGCCGATGATAATGCCGAGCGCAGTGAGAAATGCCCTCATTTTGTTCGCCGCAATGGCGCGTAGGGCTATTTTGAATAGGTTGGAGAAGTTCATGTCTGCTTTTTTACATTTTTTCTATAGGCTGTCTTGCTGCGGAAGGGATTCGAGCGTTTTTTGGGCCGAAAGGATGTCGGCGTTAGGCTCGTCGCTGATGATTCGGCCGTCTCGTAGCTCGATGTTTCGGCTCGAATAGCGCGCGATGTCCGGATTGTGTGTCACGAAGATGATTGTTCGTCCGGATTGGTGAAGTCGCTGGAAAAGGACAAGTATTTCGAACGACGTTCGGGTATCGAGATTGCCCGTAGCTTCGTCTGCCAGTATCACGGCGGGGTCATTGACCAGCGCGCGGGCAATTGCCACACGTTGCATCTGACCTCCGGACATCTGATTAGACAAATGATAGAGACGATCGCCCAGTCCGACGGCCCGAAGTGCCTCTGTGGCTCGCGCCAGGCGTTGCTGGGTTCCGACCTGGGCGTTGTACATCAACGGCAGCTCTACATTCTCTACGCTAGTGGTCTTGGGCAGCAAATTGTAGCTTTGGAAAATGAATCCAATCTTTCTGTTGCGCAACACGGCCCTTTGCGACTTCGATAAAGTGCGAACCGACACGCCGTCGAGCAGATAATCGCCTTCGGAAGGGGTGTCGAGGCAGCCCAATTGGTTGAGCAGAGTCGATTTTCCCGAACCCGACTTTCCCATGATGGTTACAAACTCTCCTTGATAGATCTTGAACGAGATTCCTCGGAGTGCATGGACGGTTTCATCGCCGACAACAAAGTCGCGTTTGACGTTACGGAGTTCTATGACTACTTTTTTATCCATAAAATTGTTTGCATGTGGGTCATCGACCCTGCCTGTTTACTTGCTTTTGCTTTTGTTTCTGTTCGGAGGTCCCGGTGTAAACGGACTTCGGGCTGCACGGTTGTCATCGACTTGCGTCGACTCCGAACTTTTCACTTCAATGCCCGTAATGACTTCGGTTCCGATGTTCGCTCCGCTGATAATTTGGGTATGAACTCCGTCTGACGCGCCGATTTTTACCTTATGTGCCACGATGCTGTTGCCTTCTAACGTCCAAACCTTGTTTTTGCCGTCAGTGTCTACGATTTTTCTCTTTCCGATGGTCTCCTTGGTCGGCGTGTAGCGCAGCGCCTTGCTGGGCACGCAAGTAACGTCGTTGGTTTCTTGCGTAAAAATGGTAACATTGGCTGTAAGGCCGGGCTTGAGTTTCAAACTTTTGTTCGGCGCGCTGATCACGACTTCGTATGTAACAACATTGTTGGTTGTCGTGGTTTCTTGCCTTACTTGCTTCACGGTGCCTTCGAACATGTCGTCGGGATAGGCGTCGACAGTGAAGGTGACCCGTTTTCCCGGGGTTACATTACCGATGTCAGCCTCGTCTACATCGGCAACGACCTGCATGTTGGTCAGATCTTGCGCTATTTTGAAGAGTTCGGGTGTGCTGAAGCTCGCCGCAACCGTTTGTCCCTCTTCAACCGATTTCGAGAGAACGATTCCGTCGATGGGCGAGGTGATGGTGGCATATCCGAGGTTGGTTTGCGCCCTGCGTACCTCTTCCCTGGCTCCGGCTACCTGCTCGTAAGCCTGTTTGTAGTTTAATTGTGCTGTCTCGAACTCGTCGCCGCTCACCAATCCTTTTTCATGCAGTGTCTGTAAGCGCCTGAAGTTGGCTTGTCGGTAATCGAGCGCACTTTGTACGCTCGCTAAGTTGGCTTTTGCTGCGTTGAGCTGACTCAATAGGTTCGTTTTGTCTAGTTCGGCGATGATTTGCCCTTTTCTGACCTCGCTGTTGTAGTCTACATACAGTTTGCTGACAATTCCGCTGACCTGTGTTCCGACGGTAACTGATGTAACGGGCTCAATGGTTCCGGTAGCTGTGATACTGTTCTTGATATTGGCTACGACAATCTTTTCGACAGCAAAACTCACCTCTTCTTGCTTTTCACTGCCTGAAAGAAGCCATACGGTTACGGTAATACTTGCTGCTATGGCGGCTCCATACCAGATTTTATTTGTTTTCTTCATAGGAAAATCTCTCTTAAGTTTAATTGTTTTATTCGAATAATCCGCTTTGATAAAATTTCAGCAAGTTCATATTTAAAATGGTAAGGTACTTGGCCTGAAGTTCGTTTTGTAAAGCGTTCATGAGCTGGTCTTTGCCGTTCATCAGTTCTACGATGTTGATTAACTTTTCGTCGAACTTCGCATGAAGCAGTTGATAGCTTTCTTCTGCGCTCTGTGTGCTTATCTTTGCTGCTTTAAAGCGCTTTTGGTTGTTGTCGGCTTGCAGCCAGTAGTCTTCGAGCGTAGCGTACAGGGCGGTTTGCTTGTCTTTGAGGTCGAGCATGTAGTTTTGCTTTTGTATCAGAGCTTTGTTAACGGCTGTTTTGGTTTGTCGGTTGTCGAACAGGGGAATGCTGACGGATACGCCGCCGCCGAAGTCGAGATTGTTCTTGAGCTGTGTGCCCCATTTGTAATTGCTCATTGAGGTTGTGCTGGTTCCCACGCCTAAGTTCAGACCGACAGTCGGCAACTTTCCGGCTTTTGCAATCTTTATGCTCAGATCGCTGCTTTCGATGCCCAATTGTGCGTTTCGTATTTCGGGGCGGTAGTTCAGCGCCGACATATATACGTCGTTGAGGGAGGGGATGGTTTGCAGCACCATCTCGTCGGTTGTCGAAGGTATATCGATGTCGAAAGCTTCGTCGTCGGTTATTTGCAGCAGTTGTTTCAGTTGTCGTTTATAGTTGCGCAGGTTGTTTTCTGCCTCTACCACGTTGTATTCGTCTTGCGCGCGTTTAGCGGTAAGCTGGGCCATGTCTGCACGACTCATTTTCTGTACTTTTACAAATTCTTCTCCGCGTTTTTCATTCTGCAAGCTGGTTTCAAGAATCGATTTGTTTACAGCTATTGCTTCGCCCGAGTATAATATCTGTACATAGAGTTGAGCGATCTGTTCTATCAGTTTGTTGGCGATCTCGGCCGAATCGAGTGCGGCCTGTTTCCCGGTTATTTTGTTTAGCTTTACGGTATTGGTATTTCTGCCGCCGTTCCATACGGTCCAGTTGCTGCTTACGCTGTATGTTCCGTTGTAGTAAGTTTTGTCGACAGACGTATGAACGTAGCCTTGCGTACCGATTCCGGTTTGCGGCCAGGGGCGATAGGTGACGTTTTGTCCTGTCGCCGCGCTTAACGACGGCAGTAGCGAGGCTTGGCTTTGTTTGGTATCTTCGGTGGCGTTCTGGTGCTGTAGAACCGACTTCTTCAGTGAGATGTTATTGGTCAGCGCATAGTCGATGCAGTTTTTGAGCGTCCATTGTTTAGCCTCTGTTGTGGCCGGAATCTGTAATAATGCCGCGACAGCGAGGCATAACGTCCAAATCTTGTTCATATCTATTATTTTTTAATGGTTACATTGTTGTATGCAGACAGCAGTTATTGGCTGCAACGTGCCAGTTTGACGGCGAAGTAAAGTAGAAAGTTTAGTCGGTCGACACTTTCTTAACATTTATTTGTCTGTTTCGGTCGAAAGACTTAACTTTGCACATATAAAATTGATACGTCAACGGGGGTTGTGTCGGTTTGATTGGGATTCTCATCACATAAAAATGAAAGCCGAGAAAACTTCTCTTGTTAATGGCGGGCCACATAAACTCTACGGAGCTAAGCTGTAAAGCCGGTGGATTACAAAGGCAGAGAGTTCTCAAATCTTATACAGTTCGGAGTTTCATCACATCATCGAACAACCCCTTTTTAACATAAGGCAGGTATATTCCTGCCTTTTTAATTTACTAAATGCTTATGTTCTCAGGAATAGTAGAAGAAATGGGCACCTTGGTTGCCATCAAACACGATCAAGACAACATCGATTTTACGCTGCAATGCACATTTGTCAGCGATCTCAAGATCGATCAAAGTATCAGTCACAACGGTGTATGTTTGACGGTTGTCAGCCTGCAAGACGATACTTATACCGTAACGGCGATGAGAGAAACGCTGCTGAAAAGCAATCTGGGATTGCTGAGCGTAGGGAGCAAAGTGAATATAGAACGCTCGATGGTGATGAATGGCCGGCTCGACGGGCATATCGTTCAAGGGCATGTCGACGGTACGGCCACCTGCATAAAGACCGAAGAGGCCGACGGCTCTACCTATTTTACTTTCGAGTATCCGCTCGACAGGGCGATGGCGCGTCGCGGCTATTTCACCGTCGATAAAGGCAGCGTAACGGTCAATGGCGTGTCGCTGACGGTATGCAAGCCTACGGACAACAGTTTCAAAGTGGCCATTATACCTTACACCCGCCAGCATACCAACTTCTGTGATATAACGGTAGGCTCGGTAGTTAATATCGAATTCGATATTCTGGGTAAATACATCGCTCGATTGGAGCATTTCATTGCGCCGCGCAATAATGCTTAAAATAATTTTGGTCTCACTGAGTCGCTCAATGACGCAAAAAAAAAGAAAAATTACCGTACACGAATTCGATAAAGAAACCCTTGGCGAAGGCGGTGGCCCGAGGTGCAAGGATGTGCCCGTGGGGCAGAGGTTAGCGGGTAAGGCTGAACTTAAGACTCACACCGAAATCGTGCGTCGTGGTAGGGAAACTGCTGCTCGAGAGTAGCGGCGAGTTGGTTTGCTGATCATAGTAAAAGGTCATCGTAATCAGTTTAGACAAGGTATAGTTGGCCGTGAACTGAAACTTGAACGCCGTGTTGCCGTTGCTGGCCGCACTGGTCATCGAAGCAATGTCGCGACTGATGGAAGCCTGCCGACGGTAGCTGAAATCGAGGGTAAGGTTCAGGTCACGGTTCACCGATCCGCCAGCCGCATCGGCCGCGGCACCCGCTGTTCCTTTCTGCTTGCCTTTCACGGCCCGTGCCACGCGCCGCTTGTGTTTTCCGAACAAATCGAGGCTGTTCATCTTATAGCCCATGCCCAATACCCAGTCGCGGCTCACAGATTCGTTGATTTGCACACTGGTCATACTCAAATTGAGCACGCGCATGCTACGGTACTCCAATTTCGTGGTAAGATAGTTGTTAAACGTAACATCGATGCCCAACAACGGCGAGAAAGCCTCGTTGATGCTCACGGCTGCTATGTTATACATGCTGCTGGGCACCGGCGTGCCCGTAGCAGTAGCCGTAACGAAGCCGAGACCGTTCGCCGACTCGCGGTAGGTGCTGAAACTGGTGTAAGAGCCGATGGCGAAGATGCTTTTGTACGAATGGTTGATGGTAATGCTCTGGAATACGTTGCGGAACCACGCGAGCCGCCCGAGACCGCTGTAGCGAATCGTCCAGTTGGGCAACAACCGCGTCAAAACTGGGAATATGCCGAGCGAGCTTCCCGGCATACCGGTATAGGCCGAAAGAAAGGCCGGAATCATGACATCGGCGCTGTACTTATTGACTCCACCGTTGGCGACATCGAACTTTTGCCCCTCCAAAAGCGATCCCGCAGGGTAAACAGTACCCGTGTACTGCGCCTCGACCCGTCTACGAAAGCCGTCGAGCGATTGGCAAAACGAATCGAACACCGCGCTGCGGAATCCGCTTGCAGCGCTGCCGGTGCCCTCGAAGGCACTGCCCATCGACAGCGTAGTCATGGCGAAAGTGCCCGTCTGCGTGGCAGGCTGGCCGGCGTACATATATTGTATGCTGCGCCCGGTGGTCGCGGTACGGTTGGCATTGAGGTCGATCTTCAGGTCGCACACCGGCTCGAGCGTTATTCGCAGCTGCAGATCTTCGGTGCGGTTAGAGGTGGCTGGCGTAGCTACCGAATCTGCCAGCAACAGCCAATCGTTGCGCCGTGCCTTGTCGATATACCCCTCGTCGACCATTCCGAAAGCGAACGCCAGGCCCGGTGCAAGCGCATTGTTGCCGCGACGCTGTCCGAAGGCGTCGCCCACACTGGGTAAAAAGCCGGGCAAGGCCATGGAGTAGTCATTACGGTAACTAAGGCTTACGCTGCGCGTCATCATCAGCACGCGGGCAACGGATTGCGCCATTCTGTACCATTTATATTCGTCGAGCGGAGCTTTGGGTTCGATCGTGAGCTTGAGCGGCAGCGCAGAGTCTACCTTATTGCATATGCGTAGCGTATTTCGGTCGGTTTTCTTGTATTTCAGTGCGAAGCTACGCCCTTCGGCCGTCTTTGCCTTGACGGTGATCCGTCTACTTTCTTTTCCATGGTGCACGGTGAGCACCGAGTCGGGCCGAAGCACAATTTCGGTTTCGAAGGCCCTGCGGTTGTTCGGCAAGTTGTCGTGTTGGGCGCGTGCGCGTGCCTCGGCGGCATTGGTTCGGCGTGCCGACTGCGCTGCGGGCTGCTGGTCGACGAGGCGCGAGGCGCGGCTGTTTTGTTGCGGGCGTTGCAGCTCGCGATTGAAGCGTTCGTTGGTTTTCTTTAGGAACGGAATCCGATTATACAGTTGTTCGAGGTTGAAGCGACCGTTGACGTTCGTACGCCTGCTGGTCGTTACGGTATTGCCCAGCGACGATCCGTCGTCGAGCTTTGTACCGCGAATCCATCCGTAGTCGGCCGAATAGGCTCCGTCGGCCGTGATCCAACTGAAGGCGGGAACGAGATGAATGGGCAATTGATACGACAATGTGAACTGCTGTCGGTAATCAAGGGGCGTTCCCAGGTTACGAATGCTGGTCCAGACCGAATCCTTCCACGCTGCATACCGGTCAGGGTACAGATTTTTGTCGACCGGTGTGTACGGCTCTTCGATTTCGGCATGCGTAGCGCTGTGAAAGCCCAGGTGCAGGTTGCTCGTTAGATCCCAGCGCAGGGCCAGGTCTCTGTTCCACAGAAACTGTCGGCTAAAGGTCAGGGGCAACCGCTCGCCGCCGTCGGCCTGCATGTCGCGCTCCTGCAACTCGTAATAATTTCGGCTGATGTCGGTGTTGAACGAAATGCTTTGCGGCAGCCAGTTGAAATCGAACCGGCGGAAGATATCGAGCCACTTGCTACGGTTCTTTATCGACCTGAAGGGGCTGAGCGGTGTGTACACCGGCGTCCATGCATAGCTAAGATTTCCGTTCCAGTTGTTTTCGCGCTCGTAAACGGTAGTTTGTCCGCTTGTGAAACGGTGCGAATAACTGTAAGAGAACGAAAAGTTGGCTGGGTCGTACGGCATCGGGTGCTTTTTAGACCGGATGCCTACCCGCACGTTGGATAATGAGAAGTTAGTGTTGTCGGTTTTGGTCACGACGATGCTTTCGAGCGAATCCCGTTCTTGTCGGCTCCCCATTGCCTCTATCGCATCTTCGAGCCGCATATCGGTGTCGAGTGGGTTGTACTTCGGACTGATTTGTTCGCGCTGCACGCTGTAATAGAGAGGGGCGCTAACTTGCGCCGCGGCCGGGAAAAATTTGCCAAGATCGAAGTTGGTGGTAATGCTGTAGCTCCGGTAATCATCGGTAGAACGCTGCGCCACGCCTTCCTCCAATCCGCCGAATCCCTCGGTAAGGTAGCGTCCTTGCAGATTCACCGAGCCCAGGTCGGCCATTTGTACGTTAAGATTGCCCTGGGCCGCCCATCCGCCTTCGTTATTATATTCTTGAAGGCGCATTTCGTTGATCCATAACTCGCCGCTCTTTACTTCGCCCGATCTGTTACGCACGCCGATCATCATTGTCTTTATCGCGCCCAGCGTCGGATTGCCGACAATGCTGATTCGGTTGTTCGGACGGTCGGCATCATACCGACTATACACTCTGTTGTACGACGCCATGCCCTGCGTCTTGGCCCGGTTGCGTTCTTTCTTGAGCGCCGTGAACCGGTCGAGTAAAATATCGAGCATGTTTTCCTCCGGCCACACCTGCCGTACGTCGGCCAGCGCGTAGCGGTCGTATTTACGTGGGGGGGTGAGCGTCAGGGGTATTTCGTACTCGTAATAGTTGTGGTTGTAGTCGTTGCCGAGGCGCACGAAGAGCGCCAATTGCCGATCTTGCAAATTGGTAACATTCTGTTCGGCGGCATTGGCATGGATAAACATTTGCAGGCGTTTATATCGGCGGATATCGATCGATGTATTTTTGTACACGGCTTTCGATTCGCCCGGTGCCAGATCGGTTACGACAATATCCAATGCCTGTTCGTTGGCCTCTACCAATTGTCGTTGGGTAGGATCTTGCGCCCGATTCACGCCCGGTGGCAGCACGTAGTTTACGGGAGTCTTGTCGTTGTTCTCCTCGATGCTGACGGAGCTGACAGAGAGGTTGCCCGATCCGGCTGCCGCGTCGTCGAGGCGGCGTTCATAGATACGCCAGTCGCCCCGCACCAAGTCGAAGCTGCCGAAGCGCAACACGATGGGGTTGGCGAAGCCTGTGAGGTACATACGCATGAATCGGATGCTTGTGAAGTCGGCAATCGAGCCGAAGCGACGTTCGAAATCGCGAATCGGTATGCGAAATTGGTACCAAGTTACGGTTTCGTTCTGCTTGTTGCGCAGCGGCGGTACGGCTTCGCGTTTATCGACGATGTAATTTCGCCCCACGACAAGGTCTTCGGGCCGGATCGAGATGTGATACTGGTAAAATTTCTCGTATTCGTTGAGCGTATAGTCCTGATTGATGTCCTCGACATCGGGCGTAGCCTTGTACGACGTGTCGTAGCTCTCGTTGCGGCTATCCGTATCGGGCGAATTGCCCTGCGGATTGTTGATGAACTTGTATCGGCGCAGAATCGAGGCCTGCATGGCGTCGTAATCGCGGCCGCGAAAATAATGGTAGTTGTCATTGGCCACGTCGGCCGTGATGTTGCCGAACACGTCGGGGCGCACCTTGGCTTGGGCCTGCGCGAGAAAATCTTGATAGGCGCCGAAGGTTCTTTCCTCGTCATCGGATAGTCCGTTGAGCCCCAAATCTTGCCGGGTCCGCGCTCCGCGACTGGTAGCGAAGGCATAGGTAACCGTTGGTTGCACGGGAATCTTTCCCCATTGGGTGGTAGAGAAATTTTGACTTCCGTCGACGGATAAACCGCTCTCGTAGAACTTTTTTCCGTCGCGAAGAACATCTTCGCTGATATCGCCGAGGTCGATATAGAAGTCGCCGCCATAGTGCTGTGCTGTTCCGTCGCGCCTGGAGTAGATGAACGGGTCTAAAAGCCAGAACTCGATATATTCGATGTTCGATGCTTCGAAATCGCTGTAATCGAGCTTGCGCATCATCCCCCCCCAGTGCTGCTGTGGGTGATCGAGGAGCCCCTCGGGTGTCAGATCGGGGTTGAAATTGTAAGGTCCGCGCTCGTTGGGGTAGTAAGCCAGGTTCAGAACAGGCAATGTAGCCGTGACACCGCTGTAGCTACTCTGATCACGAGCCGGATATAGCTCGCGAACGTAAACTTCTCGCACATAATGATTGGATAGTTGCTCGAGATCACTCTTGATATGGCTCGGCGTGAGCGAACTGCTGCGGCGGGTAAACAAGGGATCGATGGTGTACCATGCCAGCAATGATCGATTGAATCCGCTGCGCAACGAGGTTTTGTCTTTGTGCTCGTCGAACATCGAAGGTACGCTCGAGAGCACCCACGAGGTGGGAACCGACACATCGATCTTGGTCGTTGTGTTCTCGAAGTCGTCGAGATACGATGCGTTATCCTGCGTTCCGTGGCTCTGACCGGCGAGTAGCTGTGCGAACTCGGCGTTGAACGAGATGTGCGACGGTTGGGTGAGGTGCAAAAATGGAATTTTATCGAGCAAGCCGGTGAGCCACATAGTTTCTTTCTTCCAGTTGAGATTGAGCCCCCAAAGTGTATTGTTGAGCGGTTCGGACCCCATGTTGACCTTTGAAGTCAAAGCCTGTTCGCCGAGGTGCTGAATGGTTCCGCTGAGTTGGAAATCTTTTGAAAAATCGTAGGCCCAGTTCAATCCGAACATCGTTTTGCGCTGCTGGGCATAGTCGGTGTTGCTCTCTAACGAAACATTGACGGAGGTGCCGGCTGCGAGAATGCTTTGGTTAAGAATCGTTACTTCGCCGGCAGCGTAGTCGACCGAATAGTCGACATCTTCTGTAAGGGTTACACCGCCGGCTATTACTACCACCGATCCGTGCGGTACATTGTATGCCCCCAGGGCAATGACATTGGCGGCGGCGCCCTTAAATTGGCCTGTGAGGATGTATTTGTTCTTTTCGGCCATCTGCTTGGCAATGGTTTTGGTCGACGAATACAATTCGGTAAAAGCATATTGCTTGGCTCGCTCCCGGGGCATGCCTCGCTCGATGAGATAACTTTCGATGTAGGCCCCGAAAGGCTCTGCCTTTGGAAAAAAGACCCGCCCGTCGGTCACGGTATAGCCTTCGACGTAATCGAAACGGCCATTGCTCTGGGGCCTGCTGTTGTTATCCAACCGATCGGCCCCCAGTAGGCGGATGATAGGCAGGTCTTTTACCTGCGGCTCGGGCAGATAAGTGAGATAGACACCGGCGGTGTCGCTCCGGAACTTGACATCGAGGCGAAAGCGTTCGCGTTCAACAACGTTGGCCAATTCGTAGACGTTCTTCATCATCAGGTTCCAATTGCCCTGTTTCGGATGGTTAGCGGTGTTTTTCAACGACTTTACGAAGAGTGCCGAGCCGACGTCGGTTACGTCGGAGGCAAACTCGCCCACCTGATAAGTCGTTCCGCCGTAAGTGTACTCGTATGCCACGGCCAAGACCTGGTCGGGCTGCAGTCCGGATCGCAACGAGATATATCCCAGTGCGGCATTGACCCGATATTCGGACGGATTGAGCAGCCTGGCCCGTTCCAACTTCTCGTAGTCGGCGCCGCCGGTCATGTCGATACCGCTCAGCACGGTTTCGGTCTGTTCGATGTCGCGGGCCGAAGCATACGACGCAGCGAGCGATGCGTACAACGTGTTGGCAGCGTTCGACGGTACGGGACTTCCGGTCGGTGTCCACCGCGGATTCGACAATTTGCTGTTTTCGCCCAGATCTGTCAGCGCTACAATGTTGCGGGTGTTGGTGGTCAGTGCCGAAGTGTTGGTTACCCACACTTCTACGCGGTTGATCTTGATGCCCGAGGTGAGATTGGGCAAGTTGCTCATGTTGTCGTCGTATTTGTCCCTGAAATAGTGCGATAGGAAGAAGTGACGATTTTCTTCGTAATCGGCAACGTTGATCTCGAACGGCGTAAGCTGTACACCGCCTCGCGAACTCACGGCTTTGTTGGCAGACTTTTTTTGCGAGGCCACCATCTGCAATCGAAGCTTTCCGAACTGTAAATCGGTACGTAAACCGAAGAGCGAACTGGCTCCCCTGATGAGCGACGAATTCGAGGGGAACGAGACGTTGCCCGCCTCGATCAATTTGATTATCTCGTCTTCTTTGCCGTCGTATTTCAGTTTCAGGTTCTGCGAATCGAAGTCGAAGGTAGCGTCAGTATTGTAATTCAAGGTCATATTGACCTTGTCGCCCACCTTTCCGTTAACATTCAGGTTGATCTTCTCGTCGAAGTTCATCGTTGTCATCTTCCTGTTGCGTATCGGTAACGATGGATTCTGTATGTTTTTCAGTGTGGCGCCGAATTTCAGCTCGGCCGTTCCCTGCGTTTTAATTCGCACGCCGCCGGGGCCGAAAATCTTCTCTGCCGGTCCTAAATCGAAGTGCATATCAGCAAAGTCGAACTTTTCTTTGCCGTTTTGCTCGAAGATTTCGGTATTCTTCGATCGGAAGAAACGCTTGAAGAGCTGCCGTTCACTCCAGGTTCTGTATTCCTGAGGCGTCATCATTAACGGCGCTTCGATCCATCCGCCGCCTATCTTCGATCCGATGATATATCGCTCTAAGCTGTCGTTGTAGGTGGCTTTTTGGTCTAAGTTCTGCGGTCGCTTCAAATCCAACGCGCTTTGGTCCAGATCGCCGAACGTGATAGGCAATGTTCGTTGTATTTTCCACCTGGGTTTCCGAATCGAATCGGGCGCGATATCCTCGTCGTCTATCTCGGGCTGAGCCTTCACGGTTATCGAATCTTTCTGTACCGCCGCCGTGCGTCGTCGCACTCCGTCGTCTTGCAAATAAGAGGCCGAGAGCGCATAGCCTGTCATACTGATGACAAGCAACCCGGATAACACTCCGTAGGTTCGCCTCTTGCTTTGCATATCGACCGCCTTAACTTAATTCGTTGCTATTTGATCTGCGTCAGCGCCAATTTTACAACTTGCTCTACGGCCAATGACGGTTGCTCGATCAAAATTGCCTCGACAACCTTCGCGCTCGGGACAGGCGAAAAGCCGAGCATCGTCAGGGCACTAACTGCCTCGTCTCGGATGCCGTTGTCGACCGTTGGCCCTGTCGGCCTGCTGACTTTCAGCTCGGTTGCAATACCGTTGCTTACGATCTTGTCGCGCAGATCCAAGATGATCCGTTGCGCCGTTTTCAATCCGATTCCTTTCACGGCCTTCAACATTTGCTCGTCGCCGTTGGCAATCACGTTGCAGAGCTCGGCCGGCGAGATGGTCGACAAAATCATTCGGGTCGTATTGGCGCCGACACCCGAAACGGTAATCAGCAACCTGAACAATTCGCGCTCCTGCTTCGATGCAAAACCGAAAAGCGTGTAGCTGTCGTCTCGTCCACCTGTCACCAAGGATTCCTGTACATACAGCCTCACTTCCTTTTTGCCCTGAATAGCGCTGTACGTGTTCAGCGAAATACTCAAACCAAATCCCACGCCAGCGGCTTCGATCACGGCCAGCACAGGAGTTAACTCGGTCAATTCGCCCCTAATATATTCTATCATATACTTATTTTTAGATACATTACATACAACGCAGCATCCCTTGCATTATTGTTTATAAGCTCGCCTGCGGCGCAAGAATGCCGACGTTCGCCAATACAGGTTGACAGATTTCATGATTTTTTGCCTCGCCAGAGTGTCTGGCGGCGTATTTTTCGTGATTTTTGCCTCGCCAGAATGTCTGGCGGCGCATTTTTCGCGATTTTTGCCTCGCCAGAGTGTCTGGCGGAGCATTTTTCGTGATTTTTGTCTCGCCAGAGTGTCTGGCGGCGTATTTTTCGTGATTTTTGCCTCGCCAGAATGTC